>NZ_CP163444.1:6564940-6897381 GCF_041053105.1 Streptomyces sp. R44
CATCGACAACTCGGGCGCCGAGCAGATGGACATGGGCGTCCTCGTCGGCCAGAAGCAGCTGGCGGACCTCACCCCGCTCCTGGACGCGCCGTCCATCGACGACCCGAGCAAGAAGGTCCGCGACACCCTGCGGCCCGGCATCGTCGAGATGGGCCAGTTCGAGGGCGACCCGGTCTGGATCATGTACTACGCGTACACGGTCTACGGCGTCTGGTACTCGCAGAAGCTGCTCGACTCCCTCGACGCGAAGTACCCCGAGACCTGGGACGAGATGCTGGCCGTCTGCGAGAAGGCCAAGAAGAAGGGCATCGCGGGCTGGACGTACGCCGGAAAGTACCCGTACTACGTCCCCTTCTCGCTCTACCCGATGATCGGCAAGGTCGGCGGCCGCGAGGTCCTCGACGCCATCGACAACCTGGAGCCGAAGGCCTGGGAGCACCCCGCGGTCAAGGCCTGTTTCGAGGCGTACTACGAGCTGGTCAAGAAGGGGTACATCCTCCAGGGCACCCCCGGCCTCGACCACATCCAGTCGCAGACCGCCTGGACCGAGGGCAAGGCGCTGTTCATCCCGAACGGCTCCTGGGTCGAGAACGAGGCCGCGAAGACCATGCCGGCCGACTTCAACCTGGCCGTCTCCGCCCCGACGGGCATCGACTCCTCCGACAAGCTGCCCTTCGGCACGATCTGGGCCTCCGGCGGCGAGCCCTTCATCGTCCCCGCCAAGGCGAAGAACCAGGAGGGCGGCCTGGAGCAGCTGCGCATCATGCTCAGCGAGGCCTCCTCCAAGAACTTCACCAAGTCCGTGAAGTCCCTGACGGCCTTCAACGGCGGCACCGACGGCATCGAGCTGACCCCGGGCCTCAAGTCCGGTGTCGCCGCCCTGGAGAAGGCGGGCCAGAACGTCGTCAACCCGCGCCTCCAGGACTGGTACGTCGCCCTCCAGAAGGAGAAGATCGGTGTCGCCGGCCTCGGCGAGATGATGGCCGGCCGGGCGACCCCGGCCGAGACGATCAAGAAGATCCAGAAGTACGCCGACGAGGCGGCCAAGGACTCGAGCATCAAGCACTACAAGCACTGACGCACGGTGCCGGGGCCCCTTCCCGCCGACCGGGAGCGGGCCCCGGCTCCTTCGCGCGCGGCACCAGCGGCGCGCCCGGCGCGGGAAAGATCGGGGTCGGTTAGGAATGCAACACGGCAAGTACCGTTTCATCGTGGGGTTCCTGGCGGTCCCCCTCGCGCTCTACGCGCTGTTCGTGATCTGGCCGTTCATCCAGGCCATCTACTACTCGTTCACGGACTGGACCGGACTGAGTCCCGAATTCGGCATGGTCGGATTCGACAACTACAGCAGAATGCTGGACGACGAGGTCTTCTGGAAATCGGTCCAGCACAGTCTGACCTTCGCGGTGGTGCTGCCGCTCGTGACCGTGGGGCTCGCGCTTTTCTTCGCCTTCATGCTCAATGTCGGCGGTCGGCGCCGCAAGGGCGCGGCGATCGCGGGTGTGCGCGGTTCCTCGTTCTACAAGATCGTCTATTTCTTCCCGCAGGTGCTGTCGATCGCGATCGTCGCGCTGCTCTTCCAGTTCGCGTACAACCCGAACAGCGGAGCCATCAATTCCGTATTGAAGGGTGTCGGTCTCGGCAGCATCCAGCCGGACTGGCTCGGTGATCCGGACCTCGCCCTCATCTGCGTGATGGTGGTCCTCGTCTGGTCCACGGTCGGATTCTTCGTCGTCCTCTTCTCGGCCGGCATGGCGTCCATTCCGAGGGACTTCTACGAGGCGGCCCTGCTCGACGGCGCGAACCGCTTCACGACCTTCTTCAAGATCACCCTGCCGCTGCTCTGGGACACCGTGCAGTCGGGCTGGATCTACATGGGCATCCTCGCGCTCGGCGCGGAGTCCTTCGCCGTCGTGCAGATCATGACCGTCGGCCCCAACGGCGGCGGGCCGGACTTCTCCACCATCGTCCTACCGCTGTACGTGTACCAGAAGGCGTTCCGGGACGGTCAGGCCGCCTACGCCACGACCATCGGTGTCGCGCTCCTCCTCGTCACGCTCGCCTTCGCGGCCGTCGTGATGAAGCTGGGCCGGCGCGAGCGGCTGGAGTTCTGATGAAGATCACCGACACTGCCTCCACCGGCGTCGAGACCCCCGGTTCCCCGGCCGGACCGGGATCCACGGTCGTCAAGACGGCGCCGCCCGCCCCGCGCAGGACCGCCAAGGCCGAGGGCGCGGCCCTCAACGTCTTCTCGCACGGCGTCCTGATCATCTGGGCGATCATGGTCGTCATGCCGCTGCTCTGGGCGGTCATGACCTCCTTCAAGAGCGACAAGGCGATCTTCACCTCGCCGTGGGCGCTGCCCGACAAGCTGCACTTCGAGAACTGGTCGCGCGCCTGGACCGAGGCGCACATGAGCGACTACTTCCTGAACACCCTCCTGGTGGTCGGCGGCTCGCTCCTCGGCACGCTCCTCTTCGGCTCGATGGCGGCCTACGTGCTGGCCCGCTTCGACTTCCCGGGCAACCGCTTCATCTACTTCCTCTTCATCGGAGGGATGAGCTTCCCGATCATCCTGGCGCTCGTGCCGCTCTTCTACGTCATGCAGAACATGGCCCTGCTGAACACGCTGCACGGCCTGATCCTGGTCTACATCGCGTACTCGCTGCCGTTCACCGTCTTCTTCCTCACGGCCTTCTTCCGCACCCTGCCGACCTCGGTGGCGGAGGCGGCCTTCGTCGACGGCGCCTCGCACACCCGGACCTTCTTCCAGGTCATGCTGCCGATGGCCAAGCCCGGCCTGATCAGCGTCGGCATCTTCAACTTCCTCGGGCAGTGGAACCAGTACCTGCTGCCGACCGTGCTCAACACCGAGCCGGAGAACAAGGTGCTCTCGCAGGGCCTCGTCCAGCTGGCCGTCAGCCAGGGCTACAAGGGCGACTGGTCCGGCCTCTTCGCCGGCCTGGTGATGGCGATGCTCCCGGTCCTCGCCGCCTACATCATCTTCCAGCGGCAGGTGGTGGCCGGTCTGACCGCCGGCGCCGTGAAGTAGCCCCGCCACCGCCCTCCGCAGGCCCCCGGCGCACCCGCGCCGGGGGCCTCGGCGCGTCGTGTGACCCTCGCCGCCCGACACTCAAGGTCTTGACGGGGACCAAGGCGAAAGAGTCCCCTTAGAGTTCACATGTTGGAGAAAACGGTGGGAGTGAGTGAGTCGATGGAGACTCCGGGGTCGCAGACGTCTCTGCACAGGGCCAATCTCGAACGGGTCGTCCGGGCGGTGCGCATGGCCGGCTCGCTCACCCAGGCGGAGATCGCCCGGGCGACGGGCCTCTCCGCCGCCACGGTCTCCAACATCGTGCGGGAGTTGAAGGACGGCGGCACCGTCGAGGTGACGCCCACCTCCGCGGGCGGCCGCCGCGCCCGCAGCGTCTCGCTCTCCGGTGACGCCGGCATCGTGATCGGCGTGGACTTCGGCCACACCCACCTCCGGGTCGCCGTCGGCAACCTGGCCCACCAGGTGCTCGCCGAGGAGGCCGAGCCGCTCGACGTGGACGCCTCCGCGGCCGAGGGCTTCGACCGGGCGGAACAGCTGGTCAAGCGGCTGATCCGGGCCACCGGCATCGGCTACGACAAGGTGATCGGCGTCGGCCTCGGCGTACCGGGACCGATCGACGTCTCCTCCGGGACGCTCGGCTCGACCTCGATCCTGCCGGGCTGGAGCGGCATCAACCCGGCCGAGGAGCTCTCGGGCCGGCTCGGCGTCCCCGTGCACGTCGACAACGACGCCAACCTGGGCGCGCTCGGCGAGCTCGTCTGGGGCAGCGGCCGGGGCGTCAAGGACCTGGCGTACATCAAGGTGGCCAGCGGCGTCGGCGCCGGGCTCGTCATAGACGGCCGGGTCTACCGGGGGCCGGGCGGCACCGCCGGTGAGATCGGGCACATCACCCTGGACGAGTCGGGACCGGTCTGCCGCTGCGGCAACCGCGGCTGCCTGGAGACCTTCACCGCCGCGCGGTACGTGCTGCCGCTGCTCCAGCCGAGCCACGGCCCCGATCTGACCATGGAGCGGGTCGTCCAGCTGGCCCGGGAGGGCGACCCCGGCTGCCGCCGGGTGATCGCCGACGTCGGACGGCACATCGGCAGCGGCATCGCCAACCTCTGCAACCTCCTGAACCCCAGCCGGGTGGTGCTCGGCGGCGACCTCGCCGAGGCCGGTGAGCTGGTCCTGGCGCCCATCAGGGACTCCGTCTCGCGGTACGCGATCCCCAGCGCCGCCCGGCAGCTCTCGCTGGCCCAGGGGGCCCTCGGCGGGCGCGCCGAGGTGCTGGGCGCCCTCGCCCTCGTGCTGAGCGAAATGGGCGATTCGACCCTGTTGGAGAGTGCGTTGCCCGCGGCCGGTCCGGCCTCGCGTCTTGCCTTCACTTAGATAACGAACACCGTCGTTGTCATCTCGTTAAGAATTTACTTCTTGACGTCAACGTTGCAGCCGAGTTGACTTCGTGCCACCTCGGCCGCAACGTCGCGGCCTCGTCAGGGAGGCAAACCCCACATGAACGCAGTGACGCGTCGCGCCGTCATAGCCACGGCCGCGGTCTCGATGGCCCTCTCGCTCGCCGCCTGCGGCAAGGCCGGCGGCGACGACAGCGGTGACAAGGGCAGCTCGACCAAGATCGGTCTGCTCCTGCCGGAGAACAAGACCTCGCGCTACGAGGCCCTGGACAAGCCCCAGTTCGAGAAGGCCGTCAAGGCCGCCTGTTCCGACTGCGAGATCGTGTACAACAACGCGGTCTCCGACGTCGTGAAGCAGAAGCAGCAGTTCGACCAGCTGATCGCCGACGGCGTCAAGGTCATCGCGCTCGACCCGGTCGACGCCGCCAAGGCCGAGGGTTGGGTCAAGGACGCGAAGGCGAAGGGCGTGAAGGTCGTCGCGTACGACCGTGCCGTCCCCGGTGCCGACGCCTACGTCAGCCACGACAACAACAAGGTCGGCGAGCTCCAGGGCCAGGCCCTGCTGACCGCGCTCGGCGCGAAGGCCGCCACCGCCAACGTCGTGATGATCAACGGCGACGAGAAGGACCCGAACGCCGCGCTGTTCAAGAAGGGCGCCCACACCGCCCTCGACGGCAAGGTCGGCAAGATCGCCTACGAGGCCTCCGGCGAGTGGGACCCGAAGGTCGCGGGCGAGAAGATGTCCGCCGCGATCTCCTCGGTCGGCAAGGACAAGATCGGCGCCGTCTACTCCGCGAACGACGGCATGGCCGGCGGCATCGTCACCTCCCTCGAGAACGCCGGCGTCAAGGGCATCCCGGTGGGTGGCCAGGACGCCGAGGTCGCGGGCATCCAGCGCATCATCGCCGGCACCCAGACCTTCACCATCTACAAGTCGCCGCTCCAGCTGGCCCCCGAGGCCGCCAAGTTCGCGGTGAACCTGCTCAAGGGCAAGGACCTCGGCGCCCAGGGCGCGACCGACGGCGTGCCCTCCACGCTCTTCGCCCCGGTCGTGGTCGACAAGACCAACATCCAGTCCACGGTCGTCAAGGACGGCATCTACAAGGCCGCCGACCTCTGCACCGCGGACCTCGCCGCCAAGTGCACCGAGCTGGGCATCAAGTAACCCCGGCTCCACCCCGCCGGGCCCCGAAGGGTCCGGCGCCACGGATCCCGCACGTCCGCCGCCCCTCCGGGAGAGCGCCGCACCGCCCCGCGTACAGAGGGTGAAGACCCTCGGTAACAAGGCCGCTGTACGACGAACGGATCCGTCCCCCAGCCCGTCCGGCCCCCGGCCGACCCAGACCCCGCTGTCGGTCCGGGGGCCGGACGAGCCCAGCCCCCCTCGAAAACTTCGGCGCCGCACGACGGCGCGACATGCCGTCGCCCCCCTCGGGCGGCGAAGGAGATGGTTCACGTGTCCCAGACGCCCGTGCTGGCGTTGCGCGGGATCTTCAAGCGGTTCGGAGCGGTTCAGGTCCTCTCCGGTGTCGATCTCGAAGTCCACGCAGGAGAGGTCGTCGCGCTCGTCGGCGACAACGGAGCGGGAAAGTCCACGCTGGTCAAGACGATCGCCGGCGTGCACCCCATCGACGAGGGCGTCATCGAGTGGGAGGGCGAGCGCGTCGAGATCCAGCGGCCGCACGACTCCCAGAACCTCGGTGTCGCGACCGTCTACCAGGACCTCGCGCTCTGCGACAACCTCGACGTCGTCGCCAACCTGTTCCTCGGCCGCGAGATCAAGAAGGGCGGCGTCCTCGACGAGGTCGCCATGGAGAAGCGGGCCAAGGACCTGCTCTCCACGCTCTCCATCCGCATCCCCAGCGTCCGCATCCCCGTCGCCGCCCTCTCCGGCGGCCAGCGGCAGGTCGTGGCCATCGCCCGCGCCCTGGTCGGCAACCCCAAGATCGTGATCCTGGACGAGCCCACCGCCGCGCTCGGCGTCGAGCAGACCGCCCAGGTCCTCGACCTGGTCGAGCGGCTGCGCGAGCAGGGCCTCGGCGTCATCCTCATCAGCCACAACATGGCCGATGTGAAGGCCGTCGCCGACACCGTGGCCGTGCTCCGCCTGGGCCGCAACAACGGCACCTTCCCGGTGGCCACCACCACGCACGAAGAGATCATCGCCGCGATCACCGGTGCCACGGACAACGCCGTGACCCGCCGCCAGGCCCGCAACGCGGAGGTAGCCAAGTGAGCACCACCCCCAGCACCTCCGAGGACACCGTGCCCGAGCCCCGCACCGGCGAGGAGCCGGCCGCCGCCGCCGTACCCGCCGTCGACCCCCGCCTCCTCGTCCGCGAGCAGGGCTTCAAGGGGTACGTCGACGAGTTCAAGCGCAAGATCCGCTCGGGCGAGATCGGCTCGCTGCCCGTCGTGGTCGGCCTGATCGTCATCGGCATCGTCTTCCAGGCCCTCACCGGCAACTTCATCACCTCGTACAACCTCGACCAGATCACGCTGTACGCGGTCGGCCCCGGCATCATGGCCGTCGGCATCGTCTTCGTCCTGCTGCTCGGCGAGATCGACCTCGCCGTCGGCTCCGTGGCGGGCCTCGCCGGATCGGTCTGGGGCGTCCTCGGCACCGACATGCCCGACGGGCTCGCCATCCTCCTCGGCATCCTGTCCGGCACCCTGATCGGCGCCTTCCACGGCATGGTCTTCGCCAAGATCGGCGTGCCCGCCTTCGTCGTCACCCTCGCCGGCTTCCTCGGCTGGGCCGGTCTGCAGACCTGGGTGATGGGCGACCGGTCGACCATCCCCACCCCGATCGGCAGCTTCGTCGAGGACCTCACCAAGTACTACTTCTCCGACGTCGCCGCCGCGTACGGTCTCGCCGTGGCCGTCATCGCCGGCTTCTACCTCGCCCAGCTGCGCGACTCCCGCCGCCGCAAGGCCGCCGAGCTGCCGCACCGCCCGCAGAGCGAGATCATCCTGCGCACCGCCGTCCTCGCGGTCCTGGTCCTCGTCGCCGCGTACGGCTTCAACCAGGAGAAGGGCCTGCCGCTCTCCCTGGTCATCTTCCTGGTGATCCTGCTCGCCACCGACTTCGTCCTGCGCCGCACCACCTACGGCCGTCAGGTCTTCGCGGTCGGCGGCGGCATCGAGGCCGCCCGCCGCGCCGGCATCAGCGTGGACTGGATCCGGATCTCGGTCTTCATGATCTCCGGCACGCTGGGCGCCGTCGGCGGTCTCTTCCTCGCCTCCGCGACGGGCGGCGCCGACCGCTCCCTCGGCGGCGGCAACCAGCTGATGATGTGCATCGCCGCCGCGGTCATCGGCGGAACGTCCCTGTTCGGCGGACGCGGCAAGGTCTGGTCGGCGCTCCTCGGCATCCTGGTCATCCAGTCGATCGTCCAGGGCCTCAACCAGATGAACCTGTCCTCGAACGCGATCCAGTACATGATCACCGGAGCGGTCCTGCTCATCGCCGTGATCATCGACTCGGTCTCCCGCCGCACGCAGAAGACGGCGGGTCGCGCGTAACACCCGTCACAGCAGCCCGGCACCGGAAACCGGTGCCGGGCACTGCTGCGTCCGGAGCAGTGCACGCGCGCGTACAGAGCCGTACAGATCAGCGGCTTGTCGGCCGTGCGGGTGACGCCTCACCCCCCGGCCCGATGCCCACGATCCAAGACGGAACATTAGACTCGACAAATCGGCAAGCTCGACCAGCTCAAAGCAAGGAGGAACGGGTGGCTCTGCTGACCCGTATCAGGGGACCGCGAGATCTGGACCGGCTCTCCCCGGAACAGCTGGACCAGCTGGCCGACGAGATCAGGACGTTCCTCGTGGACGCCGTCTCCAAGACCGGCGGGCACCTCGGCCCCAACCTCGGTGTGGTCGAGCTGACCATCGCCCTGCACCGGGTGTTCGACTCCCCGAAGGACAAGGTCCTCTGGGACACCGGCCACCAGAGCTACGTCCACAAGCTCCTCACCGGACGCCAGGACTTCTCGAAGCTCAAGATGAAGGGCGGCCTCTCCGGCTACCCCTCGCAGGCCGAGTCCGAGCACGACGTCATCGAGAACTCGCACGCCTCCACCGTCCTCGGCTGGGCCGACGGCCTGGCCAAGGCGAACGAGGTCCTGAAGAAGGACGACCACGTCGTCGCCGTCATCGGCGACGGCGCGCTCACCGGCGGCATGGCCTGGGAGGCGCTGAACAACATCGCCGCCGCCAAGGACCGCCCGCTCGTCATCGTCGTCAACGACAACGAGCGCTCCTACGCGCCCACCATCGGCGGCCTCGCCAACCACCTGGCCACCCTGCGCACCACCGACGGCTACGAGCGCTTCCTCGCCCGCGGCAAGGACATCCTGGAGCGCACCCCGGTCGTCGGGAAGCCGCTCTACGAGACGCTGCACGGCGCCAAGAAGGGCCTCAAGGACTTCATCGCCCCGCAGGGCATGTTCGAGGACCTCGGCCTCAAGTACGTCGGCCCGATCGACGGCCACGACATCGAGGCCCTGGAGTCCGCCCTGACGCGCGCCAAGCGCTTCGGCGGCCCCGTGATCGTCCACTGCCTCACCGAGAAGGGCCGTGGCTACCAGCCCGCCCTCCAGGACGAGGCCGACCGCTTCCACGCCGTCGGCAAGATCCACCCCGACACCGGCCTCCCCATCGCCTCCTCCGGCGCCGACTGGACCGGCGTCTTCGCCGAGGAGATGGTCGCCCTCGGCAAGGAGCGCGCGGACATCGTCGCCATCACGGCGGCCATGCTCCAGCCCGTCGGCCTCGACAAGTTCGCGAAGGCCTTCCCCGAGCGGGTCTTCGACGTCGGCATCGCCGAGCAGCACGCCGCGGTCTCGGCCGCGGGCCTGGCCACCGGCGGTCTGCACCCGGTCTTCGCGGTCTACGCGACCTTCCTCAACCGGGCCTTCGACCAGGTCCTGATGGACGTGGCCCTGCACAAGTGCGGCGTCACCTTCGTCCTGGACCGGGCCGGTGTCACCGGCACCGACGGCGCCTCGCACAACGGCATGTGGGACATGTCGATCCTCCAGGTCGTGCCCGGCCTGCGGCTCGCCGCCCCGCGCGATGCCGACCAGGTCCGCGCCCAGCTCCGCGAGGCCGTCGAGGTCACCGACGCCCCCACCGTGGTCCGCTTCTCCAAGGGCGCGGTCGGCCCGGCCGTCCCGGCCCTGCGCCGCGTCGGCGGCATGGACGTGCTCCGCGAGGCCGACAGCGAGCGGCCGGACGTCCTCCTGGTCTCCGTGGGCGCCCTCGCGCCGATGTGCCTGGAGATCGCCGACCTGCTCGACAAGCAGGGCATCTCCACCACCGTCGTCGACCCCCGCTGGGTCAAGCCCGTCGACGAGGCCCTCGCCCCGCTGGCCGAGCGCCACCGGGTCGTCGTCACCGTCGAGGACAACAGCCGCGTCGGCGGCGTCGGCTCCGCCGTCGCCCAGGCGCTGCGCGACGCCGGCGTCGACGTCCCGCTGCGTGACTTCGGCATCCCGCCGCGCTTCCTCGACCACGCCTCCCGCGGCGAGGTGCTGGCCGAGATCGGTCTGACCGCCCCGGACATCGCCCGCCAGGTCACCGGCCTCGTGTCGCGGCTCGACGGGCGGTTCGAGAGCAGCAGCCAGGCCGTGGAGCCCGCCCGCGACTGACGGGCCTCCGTCACCCGGCGTCACCTTTGGGCCGGTCGGCTCACTCTTCGGAGTGCCGACCGGCCCTTTCGCGTGCATTCTGACCTGAGGGCGGGCAGCCCCATGGCAGGGAGGTGCGACGTGAGTACGGATCAGCAGCCACGCGCCAATACCGGATTGTTCCGGACGAAGTCGGTCGAACAGTCGATCCGCGACACGGAGGAGCCGGAGCATGCGCTCCGGAAATCCCTGTCGGCCTGGGATCTGACGGTGTTCGGCGTCGGTGTCATCATCGGCACCGGCATCTTCGTCCTCACCGGCAAGGTGGCCAAGGAGAACGCCGGGCCGGCCACCGCCCTCGCCTTCGTCGCCGCGGGCATCGTCTGCGCCCTGGCCGCCCTGTGCTACGCCGAGTTCGCCTCGACGGTGCCGGTGGCGGGATCGGCGTACACCTTCGCGTACGCCTCGATCGGCGAGCTGCCCGCGTGGATCATCGGCTGGGACCTGGTCCTGGAGTTCGCCCTGGGCACGGCGGTGGTGGCCGTCGGCTGGTCCGGATACGTCAGATCCCTGATGGACAACATCGGCTGGCACCTGCCGGCCTCGCTCGAAGGCCCGGACGTCGCGGGCGGCACCTTCGACATCCTGGCCTTCCTGCTCGTCCTCGTGCTGACCGTGGTCCTCGTCCTCGGCATGAAGCTCTCCGCCCGGATCACCGCGGTCGTCGTCGCGATCAAGGTGACCGTCGTGATGATCGTGATCGTCGCGGGCCTGTTCTTCATCGTCGGCGACAACTACAAGCCGTTCATCCCGCCGGCCGTCAGCCCGCCGGGCGGTACCTCCGGCTGGAACTCGCCGATGGTCCAGCTGATCTTCGGCTACGAGCCGACGAACTTCGGCGTCATGGGCATCTTCACCGCCGCCTCGGTCGTGTTCTTCGCCTTCATCGGCTTCGACGTGGTCGCCACGGCGGCCGAGGAGACCAAGCTGCCGCAGCGGGACATGCCCCGGGGCATCCTCGGCTCGCTGCTCATCTGCACCGTGCTGTACGTGGCGGTGGCCCTCGTCGTCACCGGCATGGAGAAGTACACCGAGCTGTCCACCAGCGCCCCGCTCGCCGACGCCTTCAAGGCGGCGGGACACCCCTGGTACGCGGGCGTGATCAGCTTCGGCGCCGCCGTCGGCCTCACCACGGTCTGTCTGATCCTGCTGCTCGGCCAGACCCGTGTCTTCTTCGCGATGAGCCGCGACGGCCTGCTGCCGCGCTTCTTCTCGGTCACGCACCCCCGGTTCAGGACGCCGTACCGGCCGACCATCCTGCTCGGTGTGATCATCGCCATCGTCGCCGGCTTCACCAGCATCAACGAGCTGGCGACCCTGGTGAACATCGGCACGCTCTTCGCCTTCGTCATGGTCGCCATCGGCGTCATCATCCTCCGCCGCACACGCCCCGACCTGCACCGGGCCTTCCGCACCCCCTGGGTGCCGGTCCTCCCGATCCTCTCCGTCGCGGCCTCGGTCTGGCTGATGCTCAACCTGCCCGGCGAGACCTGGTTCCGCTTCGCCGTCTGGATGGTGATCGGCTTCTTCGTGTACTTCCTGTACGGGCGCGGTCACAGCCGGCTCGGGCGGGAGGGCCGGGACGCCATGTACTGAGCGGCTGAGGCCGTAGGCGCGGGGGAGGCCGTCCGGGAGGGCGACTACAGTCGGCTCGTACCCGAACTGCTCCCGACGACCGGAGTGCTGGATCCCCCCATGGCGAATCGATCCCAGGCCACCGACGACCGCTCCCACGGCCCCGCCGCCCCCGTGCTCCAGGGCGGCTGGCTGACCAGAGGGGAGGAGGGCCGGTTCAGCGCCTACCTGCCCCGGGACGGCGAGGTGGTGCGCTGGACCGAGGAGCCCGGAGGCGGCTGGAGCGGCCCGGTGTCCCTCGGCGGCGACGGCCTGACGCAGTTCCTCGCCGTCGGCCAGGGCGCCGACCGGTACGTCCACCTGGTCGGCGTGCGGCCGACGGGCGGGGACGAGGGACACGTCGAGCTGGTGCACGCCGTCCAGTTCCAGACGGGCCGTCCGGCGGCCGCCTGGCGGCCCCTCGGGCACTCGAACGGCAAGTCCCCCTGGACGGGCCACCCGGCGGTCGCCGTGGACGCCCTGGGCCGCGTCTACGTCTTCGTAAGGAACGGGGGCGGCGGCCTCAGCGTGCGGGCGCAGAAGGACGCGGGCGGCTGGCACCCCTGGTGGGACCTGCTCGGCTCCAAGACCGACCCCTCGCCGGTCGCCGTCACCAACGGCTCGGGATTCGTCGAGCTGTACAGCTCGCACGCCAAGGGCCTGGTCCGCTACGTCCAGCGCGAGTCCGGGGCCAAGCCGATCCGCGAGGAGCTGCTGCCCGCCTCGGTGGCCATGGGCACCCTCGCGGCCGTCACCGGCCCCTCCGGGCACGTCACGCTCTTCTACCTCGACCAGGAGGGCCAGGTCATGGCCTGGTCGCCGGAGCGCGAGCTCGCGCCGACGCCGCTGGGCAAGGCGGTCGGCACCGGACGCCTCTCCGTCACCCGCTGTCTCGTCGGCGGCGTCGACCACACGGTCCTCGCCCAGCGGTCCGAGGACGGCCGGCTCGCCCTCGCCGGCTACCCCAGCGAGCAGGAGGCGGAGAGCCTGAGCTGGTCCGAGACCGGGGAGCGGCAGGGGAGCCTGGCAGCGGTCCTCGCCCAGGGCGTCGACGGCGGCCTGGTCGCGATGACGGTGGCCGACGGCCGCACACCGCTCACCGCCCGTCAGAAGGCGGGGGCCGAGGGCCTGCTGCTCGAAGGCTGGCGCTCCATAGGGTGACGCCGCCCGCGCGAACGGGAAACGGCCCCGGCACCTGTGCGAGGTGCCGGGGCCGTCGTCTTGACGCGTCCTGGTGCTAGGCCGGGACGCTCGCCACGCCCTGGGCCAGGAAACGCTTGCCGTTGACGCGCTCGGAGACGCCCTCACGGTCCAGGTACGGCGTGATGCCGCCCAGGTGGAAGGGCCAGCCCGCGCCCGTGATCAGGCAGAGGTCGATGTCCTGCGCCTCGGCGACGACACCCTCCTCCAGCATCAGGCCGATCTCCTGCGCCACCGCGTCCAGGACGCGGTCGCGGACCTGCTCCTCGGTCAGGACGACGTCGCCCTGCTTGAGGAGGGCGGCGACCTCCGGGTCGAGTTCCGGCTTGAAGCCGTTCTCGGCGTTGTAGACGTAGAAGCCGCGCTTGCCGGCCTCGACGACCGCCTTCAGGTTGGGGGAGACCTTGAAGCGCTCGGGGAAGGAGCGGTTCAGGGTCTCGGAGACGTGCAGGCCGATCGCCGGGCCGACGAGCTCCAGGAGCACCAGCGGGGACATCGGCAGGCCGAGCGGCTCGACGCCCTTCTCGGCGACGGCGACCGGGGTGCCCTCGTCGATGACGTTCTGGATCTCGCCCATGAAGCGGGTCAGGATGCGGTTCACGACGAACGCCGGGGCGTCCTTGGTGAGGACCGCGGTCTTCTTCAGCTTCTTGGCGACGCCGAAGGCGGTGGCCAGGGAGGCGTCGTCGGTCTTCTCGCCGCGGACGATCTCCAGGAGCGGGAGGATCGCGACCGGGTTGAAGAAGTGGAAGCCGACCACGCGCTCCGGGTGCTGGAGCTTGGAGGCCATCTCCGAGACGGACAGCGAGGAGGTGTTGGTGGCGAGGATCGCGTGCGCCGGGGCGACCGCCTCCACCTCCGCGAACACCTTCTGCTTGACGGACATCTCCTCGAACACGGCCTCGATGATGAAGTCCGCGTCCGCGAAGCCCTCGGCCTTGTCCAGGACACCGGAGACGAGGCCCTTGAGACGGTTGGCCTTGTCCTGGTTGATCCGGCTCTTGCCGAGCAGCTTCTCGATCTCGGCGTGGACGTAGCCCACACCCTTGTCGACGCGCTCCTGGTCGATGTCGGTCAGGACGACCGGCACCTCCAGGCGGCGCAGGAAGAGCAGGGCCAGCTGGGAGGCCATCAGACCGGCGCCGACGACACCGACCTTGGTGACCGGGCGGGCCAGCGACTTGTCCGGGGCACCGGCGGGGCGCTTGCCGCGCTTCTGCACCAGGTTGAAGGCGTAGATGCCGGAGCGCAGCTCGCCGCCCATGATCAGGTCCGCGAGGGCCTGGTCCTCGGCGTCGAAGCCCTTCTGCAGGTCGCCGTCCTTGGCGGCCTCGATGATGTCGAGGGCGCGGTAGGCGGCCGGGGCGGCGCCGTGCACCTTGGAGTCGGCGATGGCGCGGCCCTTGGCGACGGCCTGGTCCCAGGCCTCGCCGCGGTCGACCTCGGGGCGCTCGACGGTGACGGAGCCGTTGAGGACACCGGCCGTCCAGATGAGCGACTGCTCCAGGAAGTCGGCGCCCTCGAAGATCGCGTCGGCGATGCCGAGCTCGAAGACCTGCTTGCCCTTGAGCTGACGGTTCTGGTTCAGCGAGTTCTCGATGATGACCGTGACGGCCTTCTCGGCGCCGATCAGGTTCGGCAGGATGGCGCAGCCGCCCCAGCCGGGCACCAGGCCGAGGAAGACCTCGGGCAGCGAGAAGGCCGGGAGGGCCTTCGACACGGTGCGGTAGGAGCAGTGCAGGCCGACCTCGACGCCGCCGCCCATGGCCGCGCCGTTGTAGTACGCGAAGGTCGGGACGGCGAGCGCGGAGAGGCGCTTGAAGACGTCGTGGCCGCCCTTGCCGATGGCGAGCGCCTCGTCGTGCTTCTTGAGCAGCTCGACGCCCTTGAGGTCGGCGCCGACGGCGAAGATGAACGGCTTGCCGGTGATGCCGACGCCGACGATGTCACCGTTCGCGGCCTCGGCCTCGACCTGGTCGATCGCCGCGTTCAGGTTGGCGAGGGACTGCGGGCCGAAGGTGGTCGGCTTGGTGTGGTCGAAGCCGTTGTCCAGCGTGATCAGCGCGAACTTGCCGGCGTTCGCCGGGAGTTCGAAGTGCCGTACGTGGGCGCTGGTGACGACCTCGTCCGGGAAGAGCTCGGCGGCGCCCTTCAGAAGCTCGGCGGTGGTGCTCACTTGCCCTCCCAGTGGGGGTTCTCCCAGATGACCGTCGCGCCCATGCCGAAGCCGACGCACATGGTGTTGAGGCCGTAACGGACCTGCGGGTTCTCCTCGAACTGGCGGGCCAGCTGCGTCATGAGGCGGACGCCGGAGGAGGCGAGCGGGTGACCGTAGGCGATCGCGCCGCCGTACTGGTTCACGCGGGCGTCGTCGTCGGCGATGCCGTAGTGCTCCAGGAACGCGAGGACCTGCACGGCGAAGGCCTCGTTGATCTCGAACAGCTGGATGTCGTCGATCGTCAGGCCGGCCTTGGCCAGGGCCTTCTCGGTCGCCGGGATCGGGCCGTAGCCCATGACCTCGGGCTCGACGCCGGCGAAGGCGTACGAGACGAGGCGCATCTTCACGGGGAGGTTGTTCTCCCGGGCGAAGTCCTCGGAGGCGATGATCGAGGCGGTGGCGCCGTCGTTGAGGCCGGCCGCGTTGCCCGCGGTGACGTTGCCGTGGACGCGGAACGGCGTCTTCAGGTTGGCCAGCGACTCCAGGGTGGTGCCCGGGCGCATCGGCTCGTCGGCGGTGACCAGGCCCCAGCCGGTCTCGCCGCCCGCCGGGTCGGTGCGGCGCACCGAGATCGGCACCAGGTCCTGCTGGATCTTGCCGTCGGCGTACGCCTTGGCGGCCTTCTCCTGCGAGCGCACGGCGTACTCGTCGGCGCGCTGCTTGGTGATGCTCGGGTAGCGGTCGTGCAGGTTCTCGGCGGTCATGCCCATGAACAGGGCGGACTCGTCGACCAGCTTCTCGCTGACGAAGCGCGGGTTCGGGTCGACGCCCTCGCCCATGGGGTGGCGGCCCATGTGCTCCACGCCACCGGCGATGACGGCGTCGTACGCGCCGAAGGCGATCGAACCGGCGACGGAGGTGACGGCGGTCAGCGCACCGGCGCACATGCGGTCGATGGAGTAGCCCGGCACCGACTGCGGCAGCCCGGCGAGGATGCCCGCCGTACGGCCGAGGGTCAGGCCCTGGTCACCGATCTGCGTGGTCGCGGCGATGGCGACCTCGTCGATCTTCGCGGGGTCGAGGGCCGGGTTGCGGCGCAGCAGCTCCCGGATGGCCTTCACGACGAGGTCGTCGGCGCGGGTCTCGTGGTAGATGCCCTTCGGGCCCGCCTTGCCGAACGGGGTGCGGACGCCGTCGACGAAGACGACGTCCCTGACGGTACGAGGCACGATGGCTCTCCTCCAGGGTGCGGGATGGCACTGCTGCTGCGGCCCACGCCTAAGCGTGCGCTTGCTCCCCCCATGCTACTTGTGGGTAACCAAGCTGCCCAGTCCCTGAGGGCCAAGCGGTGAAGGTCACATCCGCGCGCCCCCTCCGCGCGCCCCTCCGTTGGGACGGTCCGGCAACCCGATGGGCCCAGGACGGCCGCTGTGCCGTGGCGACCCCTTCCCGGCGGACGGAGCCTGGCCGGGCTGGGGCACGAGGCCCCGGCCCGGCCCGCAGAAGGGATCCCCATGTCGATCGTCACCACCGACCACGAGGTCACCCATAAATCCACCGTCCCGGCGAACAAGGGCGAGACCGTCAAGCTCTTCGTACGGGAGCGCAACGGCACGCCCCCGGGACAGCCGCGCAAGCCGGTCCTGATGCTCCACGGCCGGAGCGTCCCGGTGCTCGCGGGCTTCGACCTCCAGTACAAGTCGTACAGCTGGGCCGAGGAGCTGGCGAAGGCCGGCTACGACGTCTTCCTGATGGACCTCCAGGGCTCGGGACTCTCACCGCGCCCCAAGATGGACGACCCCCACAACGTCAACCCCGCCCAGCAGCACCTGCTGACCCCGAGGCCGCCGGGATTCGTGCCGGGCCCGCCGAGCTACCCGTACCAGCTGACCAACTCGTACAGCGACCGGGACGAGCTGAACACCGTCGTGAACTTCGTCCTGAACCTGTGCGGGACGGCGAAGCTCGCCTTCATCGGCTGGTCCGCCGCCGCCTTCCACATGGGGCCGTACGCGATCAACAACCCCGACAAGGTCGAGAGCCTGTTCCTGCTGGCCCCGGTCTTCCCGGCCAACGGCTCCTCCACCCCGCCGTCCCCGCTGCCCCAGCCGGGCTTCCCGATGTTCATCGGGGGGAAGACGGGGTTCGTCAAGGCCCTGGACAACGAGACGCACTGCGTGGACCAGCGTGAACCCGGCATCACCGACGTGGCCTGGGACGCGGTCATGAAGTGCGACCCGATCGGCAGCGCCTGGGGGCCACCCACCGGGTTCAACAGGATCAGGAACTTCGTCCGGTGGGGATGGAACAAGACCACCGCGGGTCAGGGCGGAGTGCTCGGCGGAAGCGTGCCGGTGCTCATCGTGTACGGGGACAGCGACACCCAGGCGAACACCTCACCGCCCGGCCCCGACCCGGAACTCAACTTCTCGGTCCCCGAGCTCTACGACGCCATCCAGGGCCCCCACAAGCTCATGGTCAAGCTGGCCTGTGCGGGGCACTCGGTGGTGTGGGAGAACCAGCACAAGAACCTGCATCACCTCTCGAAGCACTGGCTGAAGCTGCTCAAGGTCGACGGCAAGAGCAACGGGGTCTTCGACATGGACACCGACGGCAACCTCAGCCCGGCGTAGCGCACGAAGGAGCCCCCGGCGCCTCTCCAGGCACCGGGGGCCCTCCCCGTCCGGTCACGCGCTCGCCGACAGCGCCTTCACGAGCAGCGGGGTCACCAGCTCCACCTGCCACGGACGGGCGCCGTAGCCGGACAGGGCCGCCGACACCGTCTCCGGGGTCGCCGGGGCCGGCGGCTCCCAGCAGACGCGGCGGACGGTGTCCGGGGTGATCAGGTTCTCCTGCGGGAGGTTCAGCTCCTCCGCGAGCGCCGAGACCGCCGTGCGCGCCGCCGCGAGGCGGGCCGCGGCGGCCGGGTCCTTGTCCGCCCAGGCGCGCGGCGGGGGCGGGCCCGCGACCTGCTGACCCGGCTGGGGCAGCTCGCTCTCCGGGAGGGCCCTGGCGCGGTCCACCGCGGCCTGCCACTGCTCCAGCTGGCGGCGGTTCATCCGGTTGCCGAAACCGGGCAGCGCCAGGAGCGCGCCCACGTTCACCGGCACCGCGAGCGCCGCCTCCACGATCGCGGCGTCGCTCAGCACCTTGCCGGGGGAGACGTCGCGCCGCTGGGCGACCTTGTCACGGGCCGTCCACAGCTCCCGTACGACCGCCATCTGACGCCGGCGGCGCACCTTGTGCATGCCGGAGGTCCGGCGCCACGGGTCCTTGCGCGGCGGGGCGGGCGGGGCCGAGGCGATCGCGTCGAACTCCTGGTGGGCCCACTCCAGCTTCCCCTGCCGGTCGAGCTCCTTCTCCAGCGCGTCGCGCAGGTCGACGAGGAGCTCGACGTCCAGGGCCGCGTACCGCAGCCACGGCTCGGGCAGCGGGCGGGTGGACCAGTCGACGGCGGAGTGGCCCTTCTCCAGGGCGTATCCGAGGACGGACTCGACCATCGCGCCGAGGCCGACCCGCGGGAAGCCCGCGAGGCGCCCGGCGAGCTCGGTGTCGAAGAGCGAGGTGGGGAGCATGCCTATGTCGCGCAGGCAGGGGAGGTCCTGGGTCGCGGCGTGCAGGATCCACTCGGTCCCGGCGAGCGCCTCGCCGAGCCCCGAGAGGTCGGGGCAGCCGACGGGGTCGATCAGCGCGGTGCCCGCGCCCTCGCGGCGGAGCTGGACGAGATAGGCGCGCTGGCCGTAGCGGTAGCCGGAGGCGCGCTCGGCGTCCACGGCCACGGGACCGCTTCCGGCGGCGAACGCGGCGATCACCTCGGCGAGGGCGTCCTCGGTCTCGACGACGGGAGGAATCCCCTCGCGTGGCTCCAGCAACGGGATCGGAAGCCCATTCGCAGGGACATCGTCGTCCGGGGGGCCGCCCCCGGTGGTGCGCAGTGCTGTGTCTGCTGCGGTCTCTTGGGCGTCGGTCACGTGTCAAGGGTATCGGTGAACGGCAAGCGCCTGTCGACGGAACGTTCCGTCGACAGGCGCGGGCCCGTGTCCACCGGCCGTCAGTGGATGATCCCCGTCCGCAGGGCGACCGCGACCATGCCGGCGCGGTCCCCGGTGCCCAGCTTGCGGGCGATGCGGGCGAGGTGGCTCTTGACGGTGAGGGCGGAGAGCCCCATGGAGACGCCGATCGCCTTGTTCGACTGGCCCTCCGCGACGAGCCGCAGCACCTCGACCTCACGGCCGGAGAGCTCGCGGTAGCCGCCCGGGTGGCTCGGGGCACCCGGGGGGCGGCGGTGGCCGAGGCGGGCCGCCGCGGCGCCGATGGGGGCGGCGCCGGGGCGGGTCGGGTGGCCGATGTTGGTGCGGGTTCCGGTGACGACATAGCCCTTCACGCCGCCCGCCAGGGCGTTGCGTACGGCGCCGATGTCATCGGCGGCCGAGAGGGCGAGGCCGTTGGGCCAGCCCGCGGCGCGGGTCTCGGACAGCAGGGTCAGGCCGCTGCCGTCGGGCAGGTGGACGTCGGCTACGCAGATGTCGCGCGGGTTGCCGACGCGGGGACGGGCCTCCGCGATGGACGACGCCTCGATCACGTCGCGCACTCCGAGGGCCCACAGGTGGCGGGTGACGGTGGAGCGGACGCGTGGGTCGGCCACGACGACCATGGCCGTCGGCTTGTTCGGGCGGTAGGCGACCAGGCTTGCGGGCTGCTCGAGGAGAACGGACACCAGGCCTCCTGGGGGGAAGGGTGCGGGACGGAGCCGGCTCGGGGAAGAAGCCGGGGGCGAACCCATGCTGTGAAGGGGTCACTGACTCCTTCGGCAGCTGGGCCGCCCGCCTTTAGGGAAAGATCACGATTTGGTGAGTAACAATTAGGGCAATTCGGACGCGTGATCGATCATCCTACGAGCGGGCCCCGCCCCGTCACCCCCACGAGGGACCCCCGGGGGAGGCGTTCTACGCCCCCTGCGGCCCCCGTCGCTGGGGCAGCGAGACGACCCCCGCGCCCGTCACGGTCCCCGCCCCCGGATCCGCCGCCGCGGGCGGCAGTCCCGCGATCTGGCAGAGCAGATCGCACCAGGCCGCCAGGTGCGCCCCCGTGTCCGGCACCCCGCCCCGGCCCTCGCGCGGGGTCCAGGACGCCCGGATCTCGATCTGGGTCGCCGGCCTGCGGTCCGCGAGCCCGCCGAAATAGTGCGAGCCCGCCATCGTGACGGTCCCGCTCGCCTCCCCGTACGCGAGCCCCCGCGCCTCCATGGCCCCGGTCAGCCAGGACCAGCACACCTCGGGCAGCAGCGGGTCCGCCGCCATCTCCGGCTCCAGCTCCGCCCGGATCAGGGTCACCAGACGGAACGTGCCCTTCCAGGCCTCGTGCCCGTCCGGATCGTGCAGCAGGACGAGCCGCCCGTCCGCCAGGTCCTCCTCGCCCTCCACGACGGCCGCCTCCACCGCGTACGCGTACGGGGCGAGCCGCTGCGGCGGCCTGGTCGGGTCGACTTCGATCTCGGGCCGCAGCCTCGCCGACCGCAAGGCCTCCACCGCCCGCCGGAACGCGGGCGGAACCGGGTTCGTCTCCTTGCTCTCCGCCGTTTCGTCCGTCCCTCGATCGCCGTCGGAATGATCGGAAAAATGTCCCTGAGCCGCAGCCATGCGGGGAAGAGTAGGCGGAACGGGGCCTCCGTGCAGGGAGGGACACCCGGCCCGGACGAGCGGCTTCACGCCACATGCGAAGATTTGGGCGTGAGTGCCAAGGACAGCCCGCAGGGCCAGCAGACGAAGCAGCAGTCGCGGACGTACGACTCCGCGTTCCTCAAGGCGTGCCGACGCGAGCCGGTGCCGCACACCCCCGTCTGGTTCATGCGACAGGCCGGGCGCTCCCTCCCCGAGTACCTGAAGGTCCGCGAGGGCATCCCCATGCTCGAGTCGTGCATGCGGCCCGAGCTGGTCACCGAGATCACGCTCCAGCCGGTCCGGCGCCACAAGGTCGACGCCGCGATCTACTTCAGCGACATCGTCGTCCCGCTCAAGGCCATCGGCCTCGACCTCGACATCAAGCCCGGCGTCGGCCCGGTCGTCGCCGACCCGATCCGCACCCGCGCCGACCTGGACCGGCTGCGCGACCTGACCCCCGAGGACGTCCACTACGTCACCGAGGCCATCGGGATGCTCACCGAGGAGCTGGGCGACACCCCGCTCATCGGTTTCGCGGGCGCGCCGTTCACCCTCGCGAGCTACCTCGTCGAGGGCGGCCCCTCGCGCAGCCACGAGCGCACCAAGGCGATGATGTACGGCGACCCGCAGCTCTGGGCCGACCTGCTCGACCGCCTCGCCGAGATCACCTCGGCCTTCCTCAAGGTGCAGATCGAGGCGGGCGCCTCCGCCGTGCAGCTCTTCGACTCCTGGGTCGGCGCGCTCGCCCCGGCCGACTACCGCCGCTCGGTGATGGCGGCCTCGACCAAGGTCTTCGACGCGGTCGCCGGCTACGGCGTCCCCCGCATCCACTTCGGTGTCGGTACGGGCGAGCTCCTCGGCCTGATGGGCGAGGCGGGCGCGGACGTCGTCGGCGTCGACTGGCGCGTCCCGCTCGACGAGGCCGCCCGCCGCGTCGGCCCCGGCAAGGCCCTCCAGGGCAACCTGGACCCCGCCGTGCTCTTCGCCTCGCGCGAGGTCGTGGAGGCCAAGGCCGACGAGGTCCTCGCCGCCGCGAAGGACCTGGAGGGGCACGTCTTCAACCTGGGCCACGGCGTCATGCCGTCGATGGACCCGGACGCCCTGACGCGTCTCGTCGAGTACGTGCACACGCGGACGGCCGTCTGACGGCCGCCCGCGTGGGGGTGGGGACTGCGGGGGCTGGTGAGCTCAGACCTCGCAGTTGACCGGCGGGTTGCCGGAGCTCACTCGGCAGTAGTCGACGCCGAGGCCGCCGTTGACGGCGCCCGCGTTCGGCCCGACGAGGATGTAGTCGCTGTCGTCCCCGCCCAGGACCTGGGCCATCGGTCCGACGGAACCGTCGACCCGGAGGTAGTCGCGGCCGGTGCCGCCCCTGACGACGGCGCCGCCGCCGATGTTGCCGCCGATGCGGATGTAGTCGGCGCCGCCCAGGCCGTCGACCACGTCACCGGGGGCGAGGGGGCCGCAGGTGATGTAGTCGGCACCCGCCGTACCGACGACGTTCGAGCTGTTGACGGCGATGCCGTTGACCCGGCACGAGGCCACCGCGTGGGCGGGGGTCGCCGTCAGGGCGACCGGGGCTATGACGAGAGTGGCGGCGCAGAGCGCACGCATCGTGTGTCTGATCATGTGATCAGTGACACATGGTGAGCGTGCGACCGCAATCCGTCACCACCGGTCACTCCGCCGCTCGGGTCATCCTGCCGCCCGAACGGCCGCCACCGCCTTGCGCGCCGCGACGAGCACCGGATCCCACACCGGCGAGAACGGCGGCGCGTACCCCAGGTCGAGCGCCGTCATCCCCTCCACCGTCATCCCCGCCGTGAGCGCCACCGCCGCGATGTCCACCCGCTTCGCCGCCCCCTCCCGGCCCACGATCTGCACCCCGAGCAGCCGGCCCGTGCGCTTCTCGGCCAGCATCTTCACCGTCATCGGCGCGGCCCCCGGGTAGTAGCCCGCGCGGCTCGTCGACTCGACCGTCACCGTCACGTACCGCAGGCCCACCTCCCGGGCGTCCTTCTCCCGCAGGCCCGTCCGCGCGATCTCCAGGTCGCACACCTTCGACACCGCCGTGCCCACCACGCCGGGGAAGGTCGCGTAGCCGCCGCCCACGTTGGAGCCGATGACCTGACCGTGCTTGTTCGCGTGCGTGCCGAGGGGCACGTGCCGCTCCCGGCCCGAGACCAGGTCCAGGACCTCCACGCAGTCACCGCCCGCCCAGATGTTCCCGTGGCCCCTGACCCGCATCGCCAGATCGGTGAGCAGCCCGCCGTACACCCCGAGGGGAAGCCCCGCCGCCCGCGCGAGCGAGGTCTCCGGCACCACGCCCGTACCGAGCACCACCACGTCCGCCGGGTACTCCTCCGCGTCCGTCGCCACCGCCCGCACCCGGCCGTCCGTGCCCGTCAGGATCTTCGTCACCGGCGCCGAGGCCACCGTCGTGATCCCCAGGCCGTCCATCGCCCGGTGCACGAGCCGCCCCATGTCCGGATCGAGCGTCGCCATCGGCTGCTCGCCCCGGGTCAGCACCGTCACCTCGTAGCCCCGGCTCAGCAGGGCCTCCGCCATCTCCACGCCGATGTACCCGGCACCGACGACGACCGCCCGCCGTCCCGGCGTGCCGGACAGCGAGTCGAGCAGCGCCTGGCCGTCGTCGAGGGTCTGCACCCCGTGCACCCCGGGCGCGTCGATCCCCGGCATCGGCGGGCGCAGCGGCCGGGCCCCGGTCGCGATCACCAGCTTGTCGAAGCCCGTCCACACCTCCGTACCCGCCTCCAGGTCCCGTGTGCGGACCCGCTGCCCCGGGACGTCGATCTCCGTCACCTCGGTCCGCGTGCGCAGGTCGATGTCACGGGCCCGGTGCTCCTCGGGGGAGCGCGCGATCAGCTCGCCGCGCGTCGCCACGTCCCCGCCGACCCAGTACGGGATGCCGCAGGCCGAGTACGAGGAGAAGTGCCCCCGCTCGAAGGCGACGATCTCCAGCTCCCCGGGATCCTTGAGCCTGCGCGCCTGCGACGCGGCGGACATGCCCGCCGCGTCGCCACCGATGACCACCAGTCGTTCGCTCATGGGGAGACGCTACTTCTCGGGGGCCTCCCGGGGCTGCGGGGTCCTCGGGTGCCCGGGTGCCGGCTCGGCGGCCGGCGCCACTCCGGCGGCGTTGCGCGGAGCGTCCGGCAGCACGGGGGCCGCGCCCGCCGGGCGGGGCCCGCGGGCCGCGAGACGCGGGCGGACCAGGCGCCGCCAGAGGACGAAGGCGATCAGGGCCACCGCGAGCCACGGCGCGAGCGCGGTCAGGACGATGCCGATCCAGGCCGCCGCGCCCACCAGCGCGTTCCAGCCGCCGCCCAGGGCGTCCGCGAAGCCGGGACGGTCCTCCTCCCCCTCCTCCGCCGACGCCTTCTCGGGTTCGAGGAGCCGCAGGGTGATCGTCGCCAGCGTCGTCCGGTCCTTCAGCGAGTCCCGCTGGGCGAGCAGCGCCTCCAGGTCCGCCTGACGGCGGCTCAGCTCGCCCTCCAGGGTCACCACGTCGGACAGCTTCTCCGCCCGGTCCATCAGCGTCCGCACCCGCGCCACGCTCGCCCGCTGGGTGGCGATCCGGCTCTCCACGTCCACCACCTGGTCGGTGACGTCCTTGGCGGACGCCTTGCGGTCGAGCAGCTTCCCGGCGCCCGCGAGCTCGGTGAGGACGGAGTCGTACCGCTCCTGCGGCACCCGCAGCACGATCAGCGAGGTGAGACGGGAGTCGTCCACCCGCTCCGTCGTCTCGTTCTCCACGTGCCCGCCCGCGTCCGTCGTCACCCGGCGGGCCGCGGCCAGCGCCTTCGCCGCGTCCTTCACCTCGACGGAGAGCTCGGCGGTACGGATGACGTGCTGCTGCGCGGGCACCGTCGACGCGGGCTTCCCGGCCGCGCCCGAGGCGCTGTCGGCCGCACCCTCCGCCGTACCGTCGGCGGGCTTCGCCGCCGCCATGCCGCCGCCCTTGCCGTCCGAGGCGGCGGTGTCCGTGGCGCCCGCGCCGCAGCCGGTCAGGACCAGTGAAGCCGTCAGCAGGACCGCGGCCGCCGTTCTCGTTCTTGCTGCCCGCACGAGATCCCCCCGGGGATGGTGGTGAGTGATGCCCGTTGGACGTGCGGGCCCCTCGTACGGGTTGCCCCCGGGCGGTAGCGATGTGGTCACGGTCCGGCCTCGGAACGGGACCGGGCGGGCGATTTGAGAGAGTGGTGCCATGAACGCGGACACCACGGGACAGCACGCCGGGCCTCATGTCGTCGTCGCCGGAGGCGGGATCGCCGGACTCGCGGCCGCCCACCGGCTGGCCCTCGCCGGCCACCGGGTGACCCTCCTCGAAGCGGACGCCCGGATCGGCGGCAAGCTCCTCGCCGGGGAGATCGCGGGCGCGCCCGTCGACCTCGGCGCCGAGTCGCTGCTCGCCCGCCGCCCCGAGGCCGTCGCCCTCGCCCGGACCGTCGGCCTCGGCGACCGGCTCCAGGCCCCCGCGACGACCACCGCGTCCGTCTGGTCCCGGGGCGAGCTCGTCCCCATGCCCAAGGGGCACGTCATGGGCGTCCCCGGCGACCCCGCCGCCGTCGGGGGCCTCCTCTCCGCCGAGGGCGTGCGCCGCATCGGCGGAGACCTGGAGCTGCCGCCCACCGAGATCGGCGAGGACATCGCCATCGGCGCGTACGTCGCCGCCCGCATGGGCCACGAGGTCGTCGACCGGCTCGTCGAACCCCTCCTCGGCGGGGTGTACGCCGGTGACGCCCACCGCATCTCGATGAAGGCCGCCGTCCCCGCCCTCTTCGAGGCCGCCCGCGTCCACCCCACGCTCACCGCCGCCGTGCACGCCGTCCAGCGCGCCGGCGCCGCCACCCCCGCCGACGCGGCGGGCGCCGCCACCGGCCTCGGCGGCTCCGCCTTCCTCGGCATCCGGGGCGGCATCGGCACCCTCCCCGGCGCGGTCGCCGAGGCGATCCGCGCCGCGGGCGGCGAGATCCGCACCGGAACGCCCGTGACCGCCCTCCTCCGCACCGGCCACACCGGCTGGCAGGTCGTGACCCCGGACCGGACCTTCGACGCCGACGCCGTCGTCCTCGCCACCCCCGCCGGAATCGCCGCCGGACTCCTCGGCGGCCACGCCCCGGACGCCGCCGCCGAGCTCGCCTCCGTCGACTACGCCTCCATGGCCCTGATCACCCTCGCCTTCCGCCGCTCCGACATGCCCGCCCTGCCGGGCTCGGGGTTCCTCGTTCCCCCCGTCGACGGCCACACCATCAAGGCCTCCACCTTCTCCGCCCAGAAGTGGCAGTGGGTCGCCGACTCCGCCCCCGACCTGTTCGTGCTGCGCACCTCCGTCGGCCGCCACGGCGAGGAGGAGCAGGTCCACCGCGAGGACTCCGACCTCGTCGCCGCCTCCCTCAAGGACCTCGCCGCCGCCACCGGCCTCGCCGCCCGCCCCGTCGCGACCACGGTCACCCGCTGGATCGGCGGCCTGCCCCAGTACCCCGTGGGCCACCTGGCCCGCGTCGCCCGGGTCCGCGCGGCCGTCGCCGGCCTCCCCGGACTGCGCCTCGCGGGCGCCGCGTACGACGGCGTCGGCATCCCCGCCTGCATCGCCTCCGCCCACCGCGCGGCCGACGAGATCATCGCCACGTCGAAAACGGCCGACCCCGGTGCGGGGCACTCCCGGTGACGGGCGAGAATAGGCGTATGAGTGCGCCCGAAAAGATCCCGAACGCCGGTAAGAAGGCGAAGGACCTCAACGAGGTCATCCGCTACACCCTGTGGTCCGTCTTCAAGCTGCGCGACGTTCTCCCCGAGGACCGCGGCGGTTACGCCGACGAGGTCCAGGAGCTGTTCGACCAGCTCGCGGCCAAGGACATCACGATCCGCGGCACGTACGACCTGTCCGGTCTGCGCGCCGACGCCGACGTCATGATCTGGTGGCACGCCGAGACGAGCGACGAGCTCCAGGAGGCGTACAACCTCTTCCGCCGCACCAAGCTGGGCCGCGCCCTGGAGCCGGTCTGGTCGAACATGGCGCTGCACCGCCCCGCCGAGTTCAACAAGTCGCACATCCCGGCCTTCCTGGCCGACGAGAACCCGCGCGACTACGTCTCGGTGTACCCCTTCGTGCGCTCCTACGACTGGTACCTGCTGCCCGACGAGGACCGCCGCCGCATGCTCGCCGACCACGGCAAGATGGCCCGCGGCTACCCCGACGTCCGCGCCAACACGGTCGCCTCCTTCTCGCTCGGCGACTACGAGTGGCTCCTCGCCTTCGAGGCCGACGAGCTGCACCGCATCGTCGACCTCATGCGCCACCTGCGCGCCTCCGAGGCGCGGATGCACGTCCGCGAGGAGGTCCCGTTCTTCACCGGCCGCCGCAAGAGCGTCGCCGACCTGGTGGCGGGCCTGGCCTGACGGCCGTACAGAACCTGGTGGCGCGCCCGGCTCCCGGCCGGGCGCGCCACCCCTTGACCCGGAAGATCAGACGGCGGGCGGCACCATGTGCCCGCCGCTCCAGCGACACCGGGTCCGGCTCCGGGTGCGGCGCGCGTCACGCGCGCCGCACCGGCGTCATTTCCAGGACTTTTCCGCGGGGCCTCAGGCGTGCAGGGCGGCCCGGAGCTCCGGCTCCAGGACGGCGGGACCGCGCGTCGCGAGAGCCGTCAGCGGATCGGTGAGCGGATCGGCCGGCGAGAGCCCGGAGAGCAGCCGCTGCCCGGCCGGGGACGCCCAGCGGGTGTACGGATACACCTCGATCCCCCCGATCAGCAGGCAGAGCCCCGACCCGACCAGCGGCAGCGCGAAACCGGCGACGACCGGAGCCCGTTCCCCGGCCGGCACCAGGAGCGCCGCGACCGTCCCCAGCAGCAGCGTCAGCAGGAACCCCGCCCGTACCGCCCGCACCCCGGCCGCCATCTCCCGGCGCGCCTCCTCGGACACGGCGAGCCCCCGGTCGACGAGCCCCTCCGCGAGGCGGCGTACGGACTCGGCGGCGGCGACCACCGGACGCACGGCGGGCACCGGCGACTGCCCGCCGGGCCCGATGGCACCGAGCACCGCGCGCTCCAGCTCGTCCCCGGCGCCCGAGGCGTCCAAGACCGTCGCCCAGCCGGTGTGCGCGAGCAGCAGCCGCCGCGCCCGGTGCATCGACACCAGGGTCAGATCGGTGACCCGGAACGGGCCCCCGGCGAGGTAGGCCGCCTCGCACACGGTGAGCTCCTCCGTACCGCCCGACGACCCGTGGGGCCGGGCGGCGGCGAGCGCGGCACGGCAGACCCGCACGCAGCCGACACCGGCCACGACGAAGGCCACCAGGAGGAGCGGAACCCAGATCATGTCCCGGTTGTACGGGAGGACGGCCGGGGCCGCCACCCGAATGGCCCCTCAGCTGCTGGAACTGGAGCTGGAGCACGAGCTGGAGCTGGAACTCGAACACGAGCTGGAGCTTGAGCCGCCGCAGCTGGAGCCGGAGCTTGAGCCACCGCAGCTGGACCCTCCGCCGCAGCTCGACCCGCCACCGGAGCAGGAGCCCGAGGAACAGGACCCGGACGAGCAGGACGAGCCGCCGCCCGAGCCGCCCGAGCAGGAGCCGCCCCCGCCACCCCCACAGGAGCTGTTGGTCGCGCACCACTCGGCGGCCACGCCGACGGCGGCCGCGTCCGAGGAGGAGAAGTGCGACGGCGAGGGCCGCCTGCCGCGCCCGTTCCGCCGCGGCGCGGAGATCCGGGCGGCGGCGGCGAGCTGCTCCCGGAGCACCGGGTCCGGCAGGGCCCGCAGCCCGTGCGCGGCCACGAGATGACCGGCGTCCGCGAGATGGCCGTGCTCCCTCCCGTACGCGAGGACCGCATGGCGGCCGGCCGGGGTGACCTGCCGGCCGGAGACCGAGCCGCAGACGATGCCGGTGATCACGGCGGCGAACAGCACCGGCGCCACCTTGAAGACGAACGGGAGCCGGAACTCGTGGTCGACGGAGAAGTCGATCACCGTGAGGACGATCGAGACCGGGAACAGGACGAAGGCCGTCAGGATCAGGGCGGTGCACCAGCGGGCGGTGGTCCGCCGCGTCGCCGGTTCGACGACGAGCCCGCGCGTCGCGAGACCGTCGCCGATCTCCTGGACCGCCGGGTGCCGCATGACGGCGAGCCGCAGGTGGTGCAGGGCCCCGTGCGGCGCGGCGGCGTGCTCCTGGAGCACGGCACGCTCCACCGGGTCGTGCGCGGTGGGGCGGACGACCGCGACGATGCCGGGGCCGCCGATCGCGAGCCTGCCGTCGGCCTGGAGGGCGGCGAGGGCGGTGTCGACGACGCGGGCCGGGCCGCCGTTGAGGAAGGCGACCTCGTACCGGTCGTGGACGGGCCCGCCGGGACCGCCGCGCGTGCGGACGACCCGGGTGATGACGAGGGCGATGCCGACGGCGCCCGCGAGGTAGATGAGGGTGAGCAGCAGGTCCATGGTCATCTCCGTACGAGGGCGTGACGGGCGGCCCGTACGAGCCGGGTGGCACGGCCCGGCGGCCGGCTGCCGGAACGGTCCTGCCACCACTCCGTGAGCCGCCGCCGTGCCGCCGGGTCCTCCGGGCGCTCGGCCAGCAGCAGGTGCTCGGCGAAGTCGAGGGCGTCCCGGCGGTAGCCGCCGGTCATGGGACGGGACCTGGCGTACGCGAGGAACGCGCGCCGGAAGTCCTTGCCGAGGATCTCCGGCAGCTCCGGCGCGACCTTCGCGACGACCCCGGCCCGCTTGGCGGCGAGGGCGCGGCTCTGGACCGCGATCCGCCGGGTGTCGAAGCCTTCGGGGACGGGGGTGCCGGCGACGAGGGCGGAGAGGAGGGCGGCCTGGGTCACGGCCAGGCGTTGGCGTGCCCCTCCGCGGGGTGCGGGCTCCTCGACGACGGCGACCGCGCCGGGCATGGGGCCTCCGGAGACGCGGGCGCCGGCACCGATGAGGAGCGAGGCCTGTCGGGGTGCGGGTACCAGCGAAAGGGCGCCGTGCGCGTGGGCTGTGCCCACCCGTTCCGCCCTTGCGGAACGCATGCCCACAGTGGTCCGGATGGCATCCAGCTCCGCCGCGAGCTCGGCCTCCGGCGGGAAGTCGTCGTCCCGTTCGAGGAGCACGCCCGGCGGGGACACCCGGGAAGCGAGGTCCGCGAGGATGTCGAGGACCGGCTGCGGCACCGGGTGGGCGTGGGTGTCGTGCCAGACCCCGTCCCGCTCGACGCCGCCCGCCACGTGCACGTACGCGATGGCCTCGACCGGCAGTTCGGACAGGGCCAGGGCCGGGTCCTCGCCCCGGTTGACGTGGTTGGTGTGCAGGTTGGCGACGTCGATGAGGAGCCGTACCCCCGTACGCTCCACCAGCTCCGCCAGGAACTGTCCCTCCGTCATCTCCTCGCCCGGCCAGGCGATCAGGGCCGCGATGTTCTCCAGGGCGAGCGGTACGGGCAGCGCGTCCTGTGCGATGCGCACGTTCTCGCAGAGCACGTCGAGCGCGTCCCGGGTCCGGGGTACGGGCAGCAGGTGGCCCGCTTCGAGCAGCGGGGTCGCGGTGAGCGGCCCTCCGGCCCGTACGAACGCGATGTGCTCCGTGACCAGCGGCGCCCCGAGGGCCACCGCCTTCTCCCCGAGCGCCGCGAGCCGCGCCGGGTCCGGGCGGTCCGCGCCGCCGAGCCCGAGCGAGACGCCGTGCGGGACGACCGTCACGCCGCGCTCGCGCAGCCGGGTCAGGGAGTCGGGCAGATGGTCGGCGCAGATGTTCTCCGCGACGACCTCCACCCAGTCGACGCCGTGCAGGGCCTCCACCGCCTCAGCGATCTCGGGACGCCAGCCGATGCCGATGCCGAGTTCCGTCATGTCCCCCTCCTTCGGTCCTCAGTCCCTCACCTGATGGCCCAGGCGGGCAGGTTCGAATCCCAGGAGGGGGACGTTCAGAGCTTCATTTGAGGTTCGGCCGTGCGGGAGCCCGAAAGCGTGCCGTACCGAATGGGCTCTCCTCAGGAGAAGACGTCGCCGGGCGTCCCGGCCGTCCAGACGTGCAGGGCGTCGCCGGACGCGGAGCGGGTCACCCACGTGCCGTCGCCCCGTGCGGTCGGCTGGCCGGAGGGCGGGGAGGGGTAGACGACGGGGTGGAGGCCGTGCGTGCGTGTGGTGTCCAGGAGCCAGTGCCGGGCCTGGCCCCATTCGTTGTCGCTCTCGTCGGTCGAGGCGACCAGGGTCGTCTCGGTCACGAAGCCGCCCGCCCAGTCCCAGTAGACGCATGTCTCGTCGGGATCGTCCGACGGCGCGTCGGGGTGCGGGGGAAGGACCGACTCGGCCTCCCATGCCAGGTCGTCCAGGACGTGCCCGTCGGAGTCGCGGACGGCGAGTTCGTCCTGGTCGTGGGAGACCGTCATGAGCCGGTCGCCCGAGGGGCTCACGCTCAGCAGGCAGAGGTCGCCCTCCACATAGGTGACCGCCAGCTCCTCGCCGTCCCAGCTGCCCAGGCGCAGGGGCGCGCCGTCCTGGCCCTCGCCGATGCTGAGGCCCATCCGGCGGGGGTCGGCCGGGTGGGAGACGTGGATGCTGCCGGCCGCCGCGGCCTGGGCGTCGGCCCGCGCGAGTACCCGACCGTCGAGGGCGTCGATGACCAGCCACTCGTCGACGGTGTCAGGGGTCAACTCGCCCTCGCCCAGCGGGCCGCGGACATGGGCCCAGACGAGGCTTCCGTCCGCCGAGAAGCCGACGGAGCCCTCCTCGGGGTAGCGGTGGTCCCCGTCCTCCGCGTACGCGTCGTACGAGTCGTGCATCTCCCGGCACGCCCCGTACCAGCAGCCGTGCCGGATCTCCCAGCGCGTCGCCCCCGACGGCTCGACGGCACGCACGGCGTGCACCCCGGCGAAGACGGCCAGGCTCGCGTCCGGCGACACCTCCCAGGTCCCGCGGTCGCGTGGCCAGGGCGCGGGGAAACGGACCTCCGCTCCCGGCCGAGCGGCGTAGGCGTCGTCCAGCGGCAGCGCCACGATCTCCTCGTCGCTCCGCTGGACGAGCAGCCGGCGCCCCGGCCCGCCGACGATCTCCGGCGGACCGGCCGCCGGCGAGGGCAGGGGAGCGGGAACGGTGGCGTGGAGCCGGGCGTGCACGGACATGTGGATCTCCCAGGGCGTAGGACGCGGCCGCACACTACGGCACGGGTCCGACACCGGGCCCGGCCGCGGTCAGGTCCGGGGGAGCCGCAGGTCGGGGGCGAACAGGGCGCTGCCCTCCGACACCACCGTGCACGAGCCCGGGGCGATCTCCGTGAAGCCCGCGTCGCGGACGACCGGGAGGCCGCCCGTCGTCAGGGCCGCCCAGTCCTCGGCCGGTGCCGTGCGCACCGCGAGCGGGAAGCCCGCCTCCTGCCACGCCTTGCGGTCGGCCTCCGCCATCGCCCACCACAGCAGCTGCGCCCCGTGGCCGGCCTGCGCCATCGCCTTGCCCGCCGACATGTCGAGCTCCGGGTTCAGCCACAGCACCGCCGCCCCCTCCGGTACGGGGCCGGGCGCCGCCGGGTCGTCGAGGTCGGTGCCCGACACCTGGAGCTTCGCGAGCTCCTTGGGCCAGCCGTCCAGCGGAACCGGCGGGAAGACCCGCACCTCCGCCTCCGCGCCCGTCACCGTGATGCCCGGCAGCGTGTTCGCACGGCGCCACTCCGCGCCGCGCGCCCGGCGCACCACCTTGCGGATCCGGGCGTCCTGCCAGTCGGTGATCGCCTGCGCCCACTCGCCCTCGCCGAGGGAGCGGTCGTCGGTGAGGATCTCCAGGACGGCCCGCGCCGCGGTCTCCAGGGCGTCGGTACGGGCCGGAGGCGCGTCGCGCTCGATCCTGACGACCAGGGGGAGGACGAACTGGGGCTTCTCATCGCGGAGATCGGTCTCGTTGCTGCTCACCCGGCAAGTCTGCCATCGCGGTGAGAAACGATTCTTGTGGGAATCAACCGTTCCGGGCCAGGATGCCCCTCATGAAGAGCGATCTTTTTGCCGGTGAACACCTCGCCGAGGCGGCGACCTTCCCGGGGATGACCCTCCAGAACGCCAAATCGGTCAAGTACACCGTGAACGGCGAGATGCACGCCCGCCAGGGTTCGATGATCGCCTTCCGCGGCGATCTCCAGTTCGAGCGCAAGGGCCAGGGCATCGGCGGCATGCTCAAGCGGGCCGTCACCGGCGAGGGCCTGGCGCTGATGGCCGTACGGGGCCAGGGCGAGGCCTGGTTCGCGCACGAGGCGCAGAACTGCTTCATCGTCGAGATCGAGCAGGGCGAGGCCTTCACCGTCAACGGCCGCAACGTCCTCTGCTTCGACGCCACCCTCCACTACGACATCAGGACGGTGAAGGGCGCGGGCATGACCGGCGGCGGCCTCTTCAACTCCGTCTTCTCCGGCTACGGCAAGATCGCTCTGATGTGCGAGGGCAACCCGATCGTCATCCCCGTCACCCCGCAGGCCCCGGTGTACGTCGACACCGACGCCGTCGTCGGCTGGAGCGAGCAGCTCCACACCTCCCTGCACCGCTCGCAGTCCCTCGGCTCCATGATCCGCGGCGGCTCGGGCGAAGCGGTCCAGCTCAAGCTGGAGGGCCAGGGCTTCGTCGTCGTCCGGCCCAGCGAGCTCACCCCGCAGAAGAACTCCTCGAATTGAGGCTGGAGCACGTCGGGCGGCGGCACGGCCTCCGCGGGCCGTGGGTGCTGCGGCAGGTCTCGCTCGACCTGCCCGCCGCCGCCCTCGTCCGGGTCGTCGGCACCAACGGCACCGGCAAGTCCACGCTGCTCCGGCTGCTCGCCGGCATCGACGCGCCCACCGAGGGCCGTGTCACCGGCCGCCCGTCCCGCACCGCGTACGTCCCCGAACGGTTCCCCGTCGCCCTGCCGTTCACGGCCCTCGACTACCTGGTCCACCTCGGCCGCGTCCAGGGCCTCGGGCGCCGGGCGGCGCGGTCCCGGGCGGGGGAGTGGCTGGAGTGCTTCGGGGCCGGCACGCACGCGCGAACCGCCCTGACGGAGCTCTCCAAGGGCACCAGTCAGAAGGTCGCCGTCGCCCAGGCCCTCCTCGCCGACCCCGCCCTGCTCGTTCTCGACGAGGCCTGGACCGGCCTCGACACCGGCGCCCGCGCCGCACTCGACACCGCCGTCCGCGAACGCCTCGCGGCGGGCGCCACGGTCGTCTTCGTCGACCACGACCCCCGCCGTCTGGAGGGGGAGGCGCTGGTCGTGTACGGGGTGGCGAACGGGCGGGTGCGGGAGGTGGCGGCTCCGCTCCCGGTGGCGGCCGTTGCCGCGCCTCCCGTTCGGATCACCGTCTCCGGCGGCCGGTCGCTTCCCGCCCGGCTGCCCGGCGACCCGCGGACCACCCCCGGCCCCGACGGCACCACCCTCCTCAGCGTGGACGCGGCTCACTCCGACGCCCTCCTGGGGGCGCTTCTCGCCGCGTCCTGGCACATCCACCACCTCGGCACCGAAGGCGTACGGGTATGACGGCGCTCCTGCGCTACCAGTCGGGTCTGCTCCTCCGCTCCCAGCGCTGGCTCGCACCGCTGCTGCTCTACGCGGCCTTCATCGGCGTCGGCGTCCAGGCCGGCGAACCGGTGCTCGGCGCGCTCGGCTTCACCGCCGCCGCCCTGCTCCCGGTGTCCGCCTGGACCGTACGGATCTGCCTCACCCAGGAACCGCCCGCCGCCCGCGGCGTGGTCGCGGCGGCGGCCGGCCGGGGCCGCGCGCACCTCGCGGCGCTGCTCACCGGTGCAGCCTGGCCGGTCCTCGTCGGCACGGTCGCCGTCCTCGCGGTGACGGCGATCGGCGACCGGCGCGGGGTCACCGCCCTCGCCGCCGCCACCGCCGGGCTGCTCGGGGCTCTGGCCTGCGCCCTGACGGGGGCCGCCGTCGGCGCGCTCGCCTCCCGCCCGTTCCTCAGGGCTCCCGGCTGGTCCCTCGCGGCCCTCGTGCTCGGTTCCCTCCTGGCGCTCGTGACGACAGGTTCGCCGGCGAAGCACGCCATGACGGCCCTGGTCACCGGAGCCCGTACCGCGACCGCCGATCCGCCCTGGCTCGCCTGCGGCGGCGCGCTGCTCCTCGCGGCGGCGACGGCGGCGCTCGCGTGCCGTTCCACGGCGCGCCTGGAGTGAGACCGGGTCAGCGGCTCATGAGCTCCGAGACCTTCACGAAGCGGTAGCCGCGGGCGCGGAGCTCCGGGACGATCCGGCGGATCGCCCGCTCGGTGACGGGGGCCGCGCTGCGCGTGCAGTGCATGACGACGAGCGAGCCGGGCTTCACCCCGTCGAGGACCTGGTCGGCGACGGCGTCCGCGTCCTTGGCGAAGGCGTCACCGCTGACCACGTCCCACTGGACGGCGGTGACCCCGACGGGGGCGAGGGCGCGCAGGGCCGCGTCGTCGTAGCAGCCGCCGGGGAAGCGGAAGTACGGGACGACGTTGAGGGCCCCGGCGTCCCGGAAGGAGTCGAAGGCCCGCTGCACGTCGGAGGCCATGTCGGGCCCGGGGACCGTCGGCAGGCCGTAGCAGGGGGTCGCGAAGGCGTAGTGGCTGTAGGAGTGGTTGGCGATCTCGAAGCGCGGGTCGCCGCCGATGGACTTGGCCTGGTCCGGGTACTCCTCGGCCCAGCGGCCGGTCATGAACACGGTCGCGTCCACCTTGAGCCGACGCAGGGTCGCGATGAGCTCCGGGTTGTCGAAGCGCTCGCCGCGCGCGGCGCGGGGCCCCTGGTCGGCCGTCATGTCGGCGTCGAAGGTGAGCGCGACGACCTTCTCGGTGCCTTGCGCGCGGCGCGTGTAGACGGGGGTGAGGCCGCCGGGCCCGGGGGCCATGGTGGGCGGGGCGGCGGGGACCCGCGCGGGCTTCGGGCCGGGGGCGGCGGCGCTGGTCCTGGGCGCCGGGCTCTCGACGACGGCCGCCTTCGGCTTCGGTGCCGGGGTGTCGGCCGCGCCGCTGTCGCAGCCGACGAGGGCGGCGCCCAGAAGACCGAGCGCCGCCATTTTCCGTACAGAAGTGTTCACGATCGGAAGTTATCTGATCAAAGTGCTTAACGCTCGCGACTCGACAGCAGCAGCACCCGAGTCCACGCGCTGAGCTGACGCACCATCGCGTGGGCGTGCGCGGCCCGCTCGCGGCGGAAGGGGAGGACGAGCAGGGCGGGGACGAAGGCGAGGGTCACGAGGAGCAGGGGCAGGGTGGCGACGAGAACGATCAGGGCGCGCTGGGCCCATCGGAGCGTACGCATGGGGTTCCTTCGGGGGAGTGGCCGGGACGGACCCCCACCGTGGGCGGCGTCCGGTACGTTGCGAAAGCCGCAACCGTTGCCGGTGTCGCGGCAACGCTCCGGGGGAGGGGTGCGATGACCGAAGTGGCCCGTACGCAGGGGAGCTCGGCGGAGGTCGAGCGGGGAGAGGTCCCGGAGGTCGCGGAGCTCGGCAACGTGTTGAAGGGCCTGTTCACCCGACTGGGCATCAGCCAGAGCCAGTACGCGTACCGCGTCCACCTCGACAAGTCCGCCGTCTCCCGCTACCTCGCCGGGCGCCGCGTCGCGCCGCAGGACTTCGTCGACCGCCTGGTGCGGGAGGTGGAGGAGCACGTGGCGCGCAGCAGGAACTCCTCCACCAGGTCGCCCAGCTCCGCCAGGACCTCCAGGACGCCGAACACCTCCGGGCGGAGGCGGAACGGTACGGCGAGGAACTGCGGGACACGGTGCTGCGGCTGGAGGAGGAGTTGTCCCGGGCCGCGCCCGGCGACCTCCCGCTGGAGGCGCTCAAGAGCCGGCTGCTGGCGCTGTGGGAGGAAGAGGACTTCCCAGGGGCGGCACGGGAGCTGACCGAGGCGGCGTGGTCGCGGCCGCTGGAGCAGGCCACCGAGCTGCTGTACTGGCTGTGCGAGGCGGGCGTACCCGTGGCGGCCGAGGCCTTCGTCGTGGATGTGGCGCGGCTGAGGCCGTTGGACGACGTCCTGGAGACCCACCCGGCCGTGAAGGAGTTCGGTGGGGCGTCGATGCAGGAGATGTGGATGTCCACCGTCGCGGGTCGGGTCACCCGGGGCAACGCGGCCGCCGTCTACGAGGGGCTGTGGCGCAGCGACGGCGACGACGTGCTGGCAGAGGCCGTGCGCCGGGTGGACAGCGATGACGACGCGGTCGCCCTGGTGCTCGCGGCCCTGTCAGGACAGCCCGACCCGGCGGGGCTGACCGAGCTGTCGAGGGTGCTGGCCTCCGGGCGCCCGAGTGACCGGCTGGGGCTGCGCGTCATCGTCGGCCTCGCGGAGGCCGGAAGGGCCGACGTGGCCACGCATGTGCTGGCCGTGGCCCTGAGGAGGGTTTCCTACACGGATGTCGCCCGGTGGATGACGGCCCTCCGGAGCGAGCAGATCGACATCCTGCTCGACCTCGTGCCACGGCTGGACGACGGGCTTCTGATGACCATGTTCACCTCGCACCTGTGGCGTGAGGAGGCCCTCTTCGACCGCCTGCTCACCGCGATGGCCCGGCAGGGCAGGCTCGACGCCCTCGACCCCACCATGACGAGAACCGTGGCGCAGGCCATCGCCCGCTGGCGCCGCTCACGAGGCCAGTAGCCGCGCCCGGCACTCCGCCACGTCGAAGTCCCCCGGCGGGTACGTCGGGTCCAGCGCCTCCAGGTGTTCGAGCAGCAGCTTGCTGATCGCCCAGTTGCGGTACCACTTGCGGTCCGCCGGGACCAGGTACCAGGGGGCCTCGGCCGTCGTGCAGCGTTCCAGGGCGATCTCGTACGCCCGCCGGTACTCCGGCCACAGCGCCCGCTCCTCGATGTCGCCCGGGTCGAACTTCCAGTGCTTGTCGGGGTTGTCCAGGCGCTGGAGGAGCCGGGCGCGCTGCTCCTCGTACGAGAGGTGGAGGAAGACCTTGACCACGGTCACCCCGTCCTCCGCGAGGGACTTCTCGAAGCGGTTGATCTGGCCGTAGCGGGGGCCGATCCGCCGCCGCGGGACCAGCTCGCGGACCCGGGCGATGAGGACGTCCTCGTAGTGCGAGCGGTCGAAGATGCCGATCTCGCCCGGCTGGGGGAGCGCCCTCATGATCCGCCAGAGGAAGGGGTGGTTCCGCTCCTCGCGCGTCGGCGCCTTGAAGGCCCGGATCCGGCAGCCGGACGGGTTGAGGGGGCCGATGACGTGTTTGACCGTGCCGCCCTTGCCGCTGGTGTCCATGCCCTGGAGCACGAGGAGCAGGCGCCGCCGGTCGCCGGCGGTGCTCGCCGCGTACAGGCGCTCCTGGAGTCCGGCGAGGCGCGGCCCGAGGTCGGCGGTGGCGGCGAGCCCCGCCGCCTTGTCGGTCGGGCCGGCGGGGGTCGCCCTGGCGTCGTACGCGGTGAGGTCGACCGGCTCGCCCGCGGGGATCCGCAGGACGTCACGCAGTGCGGGTTCGGGGGCCTTCCGTTCCTTCTTCCCGCCGTCCTTCTTCGTCACCTCGGGCCCCTTCCGCCGCACCGCTCGTCCTGTTCCGATCCTGCGACGGAACCCGGACTCCCGCTAGCTCAGCACCACGGACCCGTCACCGCGAACGTCGTGCCGGGCGTGTAGCAGTTGACGTACATCGTCGAGCGGTCCGGGGAGAACGTGACGCCCGCGAACTCGCCCCACTCCGGGGCCTCGGGGGTGCCGCCCGCTGCGGCAGCAGCTGATGTCAGAGCCTGGGCGTTCCGGGCCACCGCGTACACCTCGCCCTCCCCGCTCACCCCGAAGACGTGCTGCGCCCCGTCGCCGTCCTCGCAGACCATCAGGCCTCCGGTCGGCGCCAGACAGATGTTGTCCGGGGACTCGCCGGGGAGCTGGACGTCGGTGCTCGGGCCGAAGACCACGACGAGGGTGAGCCGGCGCTTGTGCGGTTCGTACTTCCACACCTGGCCGAAGTGCGTGGCCGCCGAGCCGTCCTTGGCCCGCGCGAAGGACGACACGAAGTAGACGGCACGCCCGCCCCAGTAGCAGCCCTCCAGCTTCTGGGCGTGGGTGATGCCCCTGGGCCCGAAGTCCTGGTGCCGGATGGAGGTCGACGTGGCCAGCGGGTCCGGTACGGGGACCCATTCGATGCCGTCGAAGCGGGCGCCGGTCTCCTGGACGACGGAGAGGTCGGGTACGCCGGGCACCCGCATGGCCTCCAGGGCGCCGCCCGCGCGCAGCGAGCCGGTGCCGCCGAGGGGCTTCTCCGGCAGGAAGCGGTAGAAGAGCCCGAAGGGCCGTTCGAAGGCGTCCTCCGTCTCGTACACGATGCCGCTCGACGGGTCGACGGCGATCGCCTCGTGCTGGAAGCGGCCCATCGCGGTGAGCGGGACGGCTCCCGTGCGGTGGGGGTCGGCTCCGTCGACCTCGAAGATGAAGCCGTGGTCCTTGGTGTAGCCGTTGGTGCCGGCCCGGTCCTCGGTCTCCTCGCAGGTCAGCCAGGTGTTCCAGGGGGTGGGCCCGCCCGCGCAGTTGACGGCGGTCCCGGCGATGCCGACCCGCTCGCCGAGGACGTTGTTGCGGCCGTCGAGTTCGAGGACCGTACAGCCGCCCTTGCCGGCCGGGTCGTAGGTGAGGCCGGGGACGGTGGGGACGGCGATCTTCCCGGTGACCCGGTTCTCGTGGTTGCGGACGAGGTGCACCCGGCCGCGGCGGCCGGCGAAGGCGCCCATGCCGTCGTGGTTGCTGGGGACGAGCCCCTCGCCGGAGCGGAGCGGATCGCCCTGCCGGGAGAGGACCTGGTAGCGGAAGCCCGCCGGGAGGTCGAGGAGGCCGGCCGGGTCGGGGACGAGGGGGCCGTAGCCGCCGTGAGAAGGCGCGGCGGCCGCGGCGGTTCCGGCGAAGAGCTCGGAGAGCGCGCCCGTGAAGGCGATCCCGGCGACGGACGCGCCGGTGCGGGACAGGATCTGACGTCGTGTTGCGGACATGAGGCAACAACCCACTTCCTGTTGGCGGACAGGACAGATGTGACGTGTGACCCGCATGTGTGTATCACGCACAGTGGTGACACGTGAACCATGCGGGCCGCAACGGCCTCATGTGGCGCGGAGACTGACCCTGTGTCAGGCCAGTTCGGCGGTGAGGGTGATCGTCGTGCCCGTGAGCGCCTGGCTGACCGGGCAGTTCTTCTTGGCGTCCTCGGCGAGCGCCTTGAACTCGTCCGCGTCCAGGCCGGAGACCGTGCCGCGAACGGTCAGGTGGATGCCCGTGATGCCCTCGCCCGGCTGGAAGGTGACGTCGGCCTTCGTCTCCAGGCGCTCGGGCGCGTGCCCCGCCTTGGCCAGACCGTTCGAGAAGGCCATGGAGAAGCAGGAGGAGTGCGCGGCGGCGATGAGCTCCTCGGGGCTCGTCTTGCCGTTGGGCTCCTCCGACCGGGCCGGCCAGGAGACGTCGTACGAGCCGAGACCGGAGGAGTCGAGGGTGACGACGCCGGAGCCCTTGAGCAGGTCGCCCTGCCAGACGGTGTGGGCGTGACGCACGGTGGCCATGGTGGATCCCTTTCGATCGGGTACGGCCACCAAGCTACTGCGCGACGAGCCCCTTCGCGTCGCGGGCGAGTGCGGTGAGGCGGGAGATCGCCCGGAAGTACTTCTTGCGGTATCCGCCGTTCAGCATCTCGTCGCTGAAGAGCTTGTCGAAGGGGAGTCCGGAGGCGAGCACGGGTATCTCGCGGTCGTACAGACGGTCGGCGAGGACGACGAGCCGCAGGGCCGTCGACTGGTCCGGGACCGGCTGGACGTCGGTGAGGCAGACCGCGCTGAGGTCGTCCGTGAGGGCGCCGTACCGGCTCGGGTGGACCCTGGCCAGGTGTTCGAGCAGGTGCGGGAAGTCGTCGAGGGAGGCGCCCGGCGTGGCGTACGCGGTCTCGGTGACCACCTGGTCGGAGTACGGGGACGGGGCCTCGGGCAGACCGCGGTGGCGGTAGTCCTCGCCGTCGATCCGCAGCGGCCGGAAGTGCGCCGAGAGGCCCTGGATCTCGCGGAGGAAGTCGGCGGCGGCGAAACGGCCCTCGCCGAGCTTGCCCGGAAGCGTGTTCGAGGTGGCGGCCAGGGCCACGCCCGACTCGACGAGCTTCCCGAGGAGGCTGGAGACGAGGACGGTGTCGCCCGGGTCGTCGAGCTCGAACTCGTCGATGCAGAGGAGACGGTGTCCGCTCAGCGTCTTCACGGTCTGCTGGAAGCCGAGCGCGCCGACCAGATTGGTCAGCTCGACGAAGGTGCCGAATGCTTTCAGCGCGGGCTCCGCGGGGGTCGCGTGCCACAGCGAGGCCAGCAGGTGGGTCTTGCCGACGCCGTACCCGCCGTCCAGGTAGACCCCGCGCGGGCCGCTCGGGGCGGCCGGCTTCTTCGCGAACCAGCGGCGCTTGCCCGCGCCGGTGGCGTGCGCCCCGCCGAGGCCCTCGGCGAAGGTGCTCAGGGCTTTGACGGCGTCCGTCTGGCTCGGCTGGTTCGGGTCGGGGAGGTACGTGTCGAAGCGCACGGAGTCGAAGCGCGGCGGCGGCACCATCTCCGCGACGAGACGGTCGGCGGGGACGTGGGGCTCTCGGGAGCAGAGCGAGAGCGGGGCCGCTTCGGGGGAAGCCGCTTCGGTGAGGGCACGGGTCGACACAGTTCCCCACTGTAAGCGCCGTGTCAGACTTCGATCATGCGCCAGCTCTTCCCTGTGACGGACATGACAGCCTCCGGTGACCAGGAGTGGTCGCTCGACGCCCTCGCGGACGCCTACACGTATCCGGAGGGAGACGATCCGTGGCTGCGGGCCAACATGGTCTCCTCGCTCGACGGGGCCGGCCAGCACGAGGGGCGCTCCCAGCCGCTCTCCTCGGAGACGGACATGCGGATCTTCGGCGTCCTGCGCGGGCTCGCGGACGTGGTCGTGGTGGGTGCGGAAACGGTCCGCCTGGAGGGCTACCGGCCGGCACGCGCGCGTGAGGCCTTCGCGGCCCGCCGGGCAGCCGCCGGACAGGGCCCGGCGCCCGTGATCGCCGTGGTCAGCGCCTCCCTGAACCTCGACTTCCAGCTGCCGCTCTTCACGGAGCCGCTCGTGCCGACCCTGGTCCTCACGGGGGCCGCCGCGCCCCCCGACCGGATCGAGGCCGCCCGGGCGGCGGGCGCCGTGGTGCTGACCGCGGGCGACGGGCCCGGGGTGGAGCCGGCCCGCGCGGTGGCGGCGCTCGCGGAGCGCGGGCTCCGCCGCCAGCTGACCGAGGGCGGGCCCCGGCTGCTGGGCCAGTTCGTGGCGGCGGGGGTCCTCGACGAGCTGTGTCTGACGGTCTCGCCGACGATGACGGCGGGTGGCGCCCAGCGGATCGCCGGGGGGCCTCCGGTGGCCGTCCCGACACGCTTCCAGGTGGCTTCCGTGCTGGAGCAGGACGGCTTCCTCTTCACCCGCTACCGTCGGATCTGACAATCGGCGGAATTTGTCGTTCCGCTTAGCGTCCGCTGGGCACACTTACTGTCGCAGACCCCGTGCCGGCACGGGGAAGGATGGTTTCCGCAGAAGGGCTCCTGAGGTGTTCACAAGCGTTCTGATGATCGAGAAGCCCCTCACGTCCGTCGACGTGGAATTCGTCACCACCCTGCACGGCGACGAGGGCATGTCCTTCATCGTTCTCATGCAGCCGCGTGGTGACCAGGCCGATGTACTGCTGCGTGCCATCGACGACGTCGCCATGGGCGAACTCAAGGAAGCCACCCGGGAGGGGGACGAACCGGAGGGCAAGGAGGCCCGGCCCCTGGCGGAGAAGGCCCTGGAGGTCTCGCTCCAGGCCCTGAGAAACGCGGGCTGCGAGGCGGTCGGCCAGGTCGTCGAGGACCACCCGCTCGACAAGATGAAGGCGGTGGTCGACGAGTCCGAGGCGGACGAGGTGATCGTGCTCACCGCCCCGCACTACGTGGAGGAGTTCTTCCACCGCGACTGGGCCTCCCGGGCCCGCCACAAGGTCGGCGTCCCCGTCCTGAAGCTCTTCGCCCACAGCGAGTAGCGCCAGGGCCGGGTCCGCGCCCCGTGCAGGGGGCGCGGACCCGGCACCCGCTCCGTAGCGCCCCGCCGGGCACCCGCGCGTGAGCCACTAGGCTGGGGGCTTCCAGAACCACACACCCCGGGGAGAGATCCGCATGGCACCCGCCATCCCTGCCGCCATGGAACGGCCGCACTTCATCGGCATCGGCGGTGCCGGAATGTCGGGCATCGCGAAGATCCTCGCCCAGCGGGGCGCCAAGGTCGCGGGAAGCGACGCCAAGGAGTCCGCGACCGCCGAGTCGCTGCGCGCCCTCGGTGCCACCGTGCACATCGGCCACGCCGCCGAGCACCTCGCCGACGACGCCTCCGCCGTCGTCGTCTCCAGCGCCATCCGCGCCGACAACCCCGAGCTGGCCCGCGCCGCCGAGCTCGGCATCCCCGTCGTCCACCGCTCCGACGCGCTCGCCTCCCTCATGGACGGCCTGCGCGCGATCGCCGTCGCCGGTACGCACGGCAAGACGACCACCACCTCCATGCTGGCCGTCGCCCTCACCGAGCTCGGCCTCGACCCCTCGTACGCCATCGGCGGCGACCTCGCGGGCCCCGGCACGAACGCCCGGCACGGCTCCGGCGAGGTCTTCGTCGCCGAGGCCGACGAGAGCGACCGCAGCTTCCAGAAGTACGACCCCGAGGTCGCGATCGTCCTCAACGTCGAGCTGGACCACCACGCGAACTACGCCTCCATGGACGAGATCTACGAGTCCTTCGAGGCCTTCACCGCCAAGATCCGCCCCGGCGGCACCCTGGTCGTCGGCGAGCACGCGGGCGCCCGCGAGCTGGCCCGCCGCGTCGCGGACCGCGACGGCCTGGAGATCGCCACCGTCGGCGAGTCCGAGGACTCCGACGCCCGCATCCTGAAGATCGTCCCCAACGGGATGAAGAGCGAGGTGACGGTCCTCCTCGACGGCGTCGAGCACACCTTCACCGTCTCCGTCCCCGGCCGCCACTACGCCCACAACGCCGCCGCGGCCCTCGCCGCCGGCGCCCGCGTCGGCATCGACCCGGCCGAGCTCGCCCAGGCGCTCACCGCCTACACCGGCGTCGGCCGCCGCCTCCAGCTCAAGGGCGAGGCCAAGGGCGTCCAGGTCATCGACTCGTACGCGCACCACCCCACCGAGATGACCGCCGACCTGGAGGCCATGCGCGGCGCCGCCGGGGCCTCCCGCCTCCTCGTCGTCTTCCAGCCGCACCTCTTCTCCCGCACCCAGGAGCTGGGCAAGGAGATGGGCGACGCGCTGGCCCTCGCGGACGCCTCCGTCGTCCTCGACATCTACCCGGCCCGCGAGGACCCGATCCCCGGGGTCACCAGCGAGCTGATCATCGCCGCGGCCGAGCGGGCCGGCGCCACCGTCACGGCCGTCCACGAGAAGGACGCCGTCCCCGACGTGATCGCGGGAATGGCCGGCCCCGGCGACCTCGTTCTCACCATGGGTGCGGGCGACGTCACGGACCTCGGTCCGCAGATCCTCGCCCGCCTGTCGAACTGAGGGAGTGGACGAACGATGGCCTACGAGGTCGAGAAGCCGGACGAGGAGTGGCAGGCCCAGCTGACCCCGTCGGAGTACCAGGTGCTCCGGCTGGCCGGCACGGAACCCGCCTTCCGCGGTGAGTACACCGACACGAAGACGAAGGGCGTCTACTCCTGCCGCGCCTGCGGGGCGGAGCTCTTCACGTCGAACGAGAAGTTCGAGTCGCACTGCGGCTGGCCGAGCTTCTACGACCCGAAGGACAGCGACGCCGTCGAGCTGGTCGCGGACACCTCCCACGGCATGATCCGCACCGAGGTCCGCTGCGCCCGCTGCGGCTCTCACCTGGGCCATGTCTTCGAGGGCGAGGGCTACCCGACCCCGACGGACCAGCGGTACTGCATCAACTCGATCTCGCTGCGGCTGGAGCCGCAGGAGTAACGGCCGCCACGACGCGTGCGAGGGGCTCAGCCCGGGTTCGGTTCCGGGGTGAGCTCCTCGCGGCCGATCCGGGACCCGGACTTGTAGATGGAGACGGTGCTCCCGCTGATCACGTACCGGTAGGGGCTGTTGTTCGCCTCGTACCCGTCGCCGGTCTTCTTCGCGGGCATCGCGATGCCCGCTTCGCGCTGGTCCCTGAACTCGCCGTAGTAGTACAGCTTTCCCGCCGCCGTGCGGCAGAGCGTGATCCGGTGGTCATCCGTCCGGAACGCCTCGACCAGGGTGGCGCCGTCACCGCTCGGCAGCGCGGAGGCGATACGGGACGGGCACGCGGTGCCGGTACCGCCGGCGCTAGACGTCGGCTTCGGGTCGTCCGCGCCGCCCGAGTCGAGGGAGCCGATGACCACGCTCTGCACGATCCCCAGCAGCACGAGCCCCCCGACGACACCGAGGCAGCTGTAGAGACAGCCCTTCGACTTCCTCGCCGGTGGCCGGTACGGCGGCGGGGTGTAGGGGGGCGGGGTGTACCGAGGGGGCGGGGTGTACGGGGGAGCGGTCGTCGCCCGGGGGGGCGGGGCGGTGTAGCCGGTGGTGGGCGGGGGCGGGTAGAAGACGCCCGTCGGCCGGGCGGTGGACCCTCCGGTGCGCGGCGGCGCCGTCTTCCTGGGGGCCGCCTTCTTCGGGGGTGTCGTCCTGGGCGGCGTCATCCGCGGCGGCGTGGCCTTCGCGGTCGTGGTCTTCTTCGCCGTCGTCTTCGGGGTCGTCGGCGTCGTCTTCTTCGCCGTCGTCTTCGGGGGCGTCTTCTTGGGGGCGGTCTTCTTGGGCGCGGGCTCGCCGCTCGTCTTCCAGCTCTTGCCGCAGCCGACGCAGTCGAGCCGCCGTGCCGGGTTGGTGGCGCGGCACGCCCGGCACTGCCAGTCGCCGGACGGGCGGGCGGGTGACGGGCGTTTCGCCGCCGGGCGCGACGGGGCGGCGGGCGGCGCGATCGGGTCCTTGCGGGTCGATCCGCAGATGCCGCACGGCGTCTCCCCCGGCCCGGTGTTGCTGCCGCAGTCCTTGCATCTCCATTTGGCCGAGCCCGCCACCGCCGTGTCCCTCCTAATGGTCGCTGTTGGCCAGGCGTGCCATCACGTCCTGGAAGAGCTCTTCCGACCTCGCCATGGCCGGGCTGATGATCCACGCGTTGGTGTTCGGGACGCGCCCCAGTTCGGCCGGGACCGAGGTCCCCTCCCGCGCCGGCCCCGTGTCGGCGTCCGTCTCCGGGGCCTCCTCGGCCTCGGCCGCGGCCCCCGGGTCCCCCTCGGACTCGACGTCGGCCTCGGTCTCCGCCTCCGGGCCGGGCCCGTCCTCGTCCACCATGACGGAGTAGTCCCGCCAGAGGAGGTCCTGCAGGCGCTGGGCCTGCTCCACCGCGCCTGGGGGCACGTCCACGTGGATCACGGCCGACTCGGCCCCGGGGGCGGTGCCGGGGAAGCGGAACCGGAAGTCGAGCCGGTGGCACTCGTCCGGCCGGCTCGGACGACGGAGGGAGGTGGAGACGCAGGACGTCACGCCCGCCTCGAAGAACCCGCCGCCGGCCCAGGCGAACTCCAGGCCCTCACGTCCCAGAGCGAGGCGGAAACCGTCCCACTCCAGCGTCACAGGCTGTTCGCGATCGTCTCGATGATCTCGTCCATCTCGAACTCCTCCAGGCCCTCGCCCGCCTTGGAGGCGAAGTGCAGGGTGAGGTCCCACTCCTCCGCGATCGGGTCGGACCAGGGGGCCTCGTCCGGCGCGAAGAGCACGAGCCGCTTGGCGGACTGCTCCATGACCGAGGTCTGGCTGCGGGCGTAGCCCCACTGCTCGAAGAGGTCGTCCATGCTGCGGGGGATGTGCGTCGGGTACGTGGCGGCGTCCGCGCCGACCGTGCCGAGGGCGTGCGCGGGGGCGTCCGTGAACATCACGATGACGTGGCGCCTGCGGTCGAGCCCGGTCTCCCAGGGCGAGTTGATCGCCAGGGCGAGGGCTTCGAGACCGGACTCGGGGATGTCACCGCCGCCGCCCGCGTCGATCCCGCTGACGAACTGCTCGAACTCCTTGGCCTGCGCCGGGAGGTGGAGGAAGCCGGTCTCCTCGATGGCGTCCGAGGGGTCGTCGCCGAAGTCACGGAAGGCGATGACCTTCAGCCGCAGCTGGCTGATGGACTTGCCCTTCTTGGCCATCACGTCGTCCAGGCGCTGATGGAACTGGAGGGCGCTCGACTTCACCGCGTCGAGTACGGGGGACATGCTGCCGGTCGCGTCGATGCACAGGGCGATGTCGACGGCGTACTGCAGATTGCCCTGGTACTGCACGAGGGCGTCGTTCATGGGTGGCTCTCCTTGTCAGGGGGTGCGGCGGTCGCCGCGGCGGCCGCCGAGGTTGATGCGGACGCGGGACGTGCCCGGCGGCGGGGTGGCAGCCGGTGCGGGTGCCGGTCCTCGGCCGGCCGTGGGGGGGAGGGGGAGGCGTGGGCGCTGCCGGGCGGGCGGGGGCCGGCGGGGGGGGGGCGGGGGGCGCGGCCGGGCCGGGCGGGGGGTCTCCGCCGTCTTCTCGCGGCGCCCGAAGGTGGACCGGACGCGACTCGGGCGGCGCTCGCCGGACGCGGGCCCGGACCCCGGGCCGGGTGTGGAGGCGGGTGCGGTCCTCGCCTCCGGGACGTGGGGAGCGGTCGTGCCCGGCCGGCGGTGCTGGAGCGTGCACACGGCGGGGTCGGAGAGCGCCGCGAGGAAGGCCGAGATGTCCGGACGGGTCCGTGGATCGGCTGCCGTCATACGGCGCAGCAGGGCCAGCAGTTCATCGGAGAGGCGCGGGTCGAGCCGGAGCTCCGCCCCGGCGTTCACGGCGTCGGAGGGAGACCCGAACCTCGGGTCGAACCTGGGGAGTTCGCCCACCACGTACTCATGGGTCATGAGACCGAGCGCGAAGATGTCGACGGCGCAGGTGAGGTCCCCGGGGCCGGCCGACCCGTCGTCCTGGAGGTAGCGCCGCCACTCCGGGGCGCCGTAGGCGGAGTCTCCCGAGATGTCCTCCGGCCGCGGGGGATCGCCGGAATCGTAGGAGTCGTCGAAGTCGATGAGCCGCGCGGAGTGGAACGCCGCCCCCTCCCGCTTCTGGACCAGCACGTTGAGCGGCTTCAGGTCACCGTGCACGGTGCCGGTCTCATGGAGCTGCTTGAGGCTCGATCCGAGCGTCTTGAGCAGCACCATCTTCGGCCGCGGTTCCAGGGTCTGGGGCCGTTCCAGGCTGGAGGTGTCGATCCGCTCCGTGACCTTGTAGTACGTGCTGCCCTCGTGGAAGAAGTCGGTGGCGAGCACGAGGTTGCCCCCGCCGAGCGTGTCCGGGCGCAGCCGCTTCATGATCTTGCGGTGCCGCTGCTCGAACTCCCGGGCGACCTCGCGGCGGATCCGTACGCTCTTCGAGTCGGCGGCGTCGTCGCGCGGGCGCTTGGGTTCGAGGAACTGCTTGATGAAGTACTGTCCCCCGTTCTTCTCCGCGAACGCCCAGATGCACTTGCCGCCATTGGCGTTGGTGGGGTCGGTGACGATGCGGTAGCCCGCGATCGTGTCGCCCTTCTTCATCGGTACTCCTCGGATGCGGGCGGCAGATAGGTCTCGTATCCGGCGCGGTAGCTCTGCCAGCTCTGGTCCTGCCAGGCGCGGACGCGGGCGTGCGCCTCGCGCCGGTCCTCCGGGTCTCCTGCCGCCTCGCCCCCGGTCGCGGGCCGCGCGGTGCGGTCGAGGAGACGGGGCCGGTCCCGCAGGTGGCGTCCGGTGAGGTCGGCGAAGCGCCGCTCGTAGAGGGCGCGGAGGTGCTCGAAGCTCTGGTGGCCGATGGCCAGGAGGGCGAGCGAGGCGTCGTCCCCGGTGTACGCCACCACTTCGCGGCGCAGCAGGTCGCCCCACTCGTACTCGTTGTGGGCGCGGCGCAGGGTGCTCAGGAGCAGGTGCTCGAAGTCCGCCGGGGTGTGCACATAGCCGAAGTAGCCGTCCGTGGCCGCGACCAGGACGCAGGGAAGCGCGAACGAGGCGATGTACTGGGTGTCGACGGTGAACTCGCGGTCCGCGCACACCACGTTGGTCATGGGCGGGTCGGTGCGCAGCAGTTCGAGGGCGTCACTTTCGCGGGTGTGGTCGCGGGTGAGGACGTGCAGACCGCTCTCGGGCGAGAGCACGTACGCCCGGGAGTCCCCTGCCCACAGCGGGCGCAGCTCGACGGTCGCGTCCTGCTCGCGGACGCGGTAGTGCACGCCCGCGAGGGTGGTGGGCAGCTGTCGGCGCATGGTGCCGCCGATCTTGCTGGGCCGCTGCGGCGCGTTGGCCAGGAACCAGCTCAGATAGCCGTGCAGGGACTCCGGACCGGCCGCCTCGGTCTCGCCGGCGACCTCGCGGAACCAGCAGTCGGTGGCCAGGCGCGCCACCCGGGACGCGACCCAGGCGCCGGTGTGCCAGGCGCCGTCCGGCCGTTGCCAGGCGGGGGTGGCGCCGGCGCCGCCGGAGCCGTCGAACACGGCGACCACGCCCTGCCTGGTCTCCCAGTGATGGGCGACGAACGGCTCGGCGTCCTCGCCGAGACCGGGCACCTGCTCGGTCCACACCGAGAGCGCGTGAACGCCCTGGAGGTCCCCGGGGGTCGACCAGACCATCCGGGCGGGCCGGGGGCGGTCGACCGGATCCGGTGCCCGGTCCGGCACCGGCGGGACGACCGGCGACCCCTTCGAGGCCGTCGGACCCGGCGCGGGGGCGGGCCCGGCGCCCGGTGCGGGCCCGGGTGCGGGGACCGGCGGCGCCGCGGGGCGGCCCGGGTCCCGGGGTTCGGACGGTACGGATGGCCCGGAGGGCGCCGTCGCGTGCGGCCACCAGTCCGCGCGGTGGCTGCGGTCGGCGTGCCGTGGTCTGTGCTCGTGTTCCGGCATCAACGCTCCCTGTCGGGTCCGGGGCGGCGAGGGGTGTCCCGCTTGGTGGTGCCCTTCACCCTGCTCACCCGGGGCGCCGGCCGGTCCGCGGGAGGTGGGGCGGGCGGACCGTCGGGCGTCGGGGCGGGGCGCGGGGGAGGGACGGACCCCGGCCCCGTGCGGCCCCCGTCCGTGGCCGGACGGGCGCCCGAGGCCGGACGGGCGCGCGTGTCCGAGCCCGTGTCCGGCAGGGGTTCGTCCTCGGGCGGCCCGGAGCGCCCGGCGCCCCGGGGGCCGGAGCCGTACGCCCCCGATCCCCGGCCGCCCCGAGGGCTCTCCTCCCGCAGCACTTCGCCGCGCAGGGGCCGGCGGGGCTCCGCGCGGTCGTCCTCCGGGGCCGGTCCGAGCGCCGGAGCCGGGTCCGTGGCGCGGGCGAGGGAGCCGCGCAGGCGGCCCCGGCGGGCGGCGCCGTCGAAGAGGCCGTCGCTCTCGCGCAGCACCTCCTCCAGGACGGTGCGCTCCAGCTCGGCCTGCTCGAAGGGTTCCCGGTCGGCGTCGCCGCGCTCCAGGACGAGGCGCATGATCTCGCGCTTCACCTCGCGCTTCTCGGCCTCGTTCTTCTCGATCCAGGTGAGCGCGGCCCGGGCCCCCTCCTTCTCCATGATCTCGGCGATGAGACCGTCGAGGCCCTCCTCGCGGATCATGTCGAGGTGGCGTGCGCGCCGCATGCCGGCGAGCCGGGACTCCCGTACGACGTCCCGGTACTCGCGTCCGCTGGTGGCGATCTCGTCCTCGTCGACGAGGAGTTCGACCTGCACGTTCCGGAGCCGGATCGCGTCGTCGCCGGTGAAGCCGGCCAGTCTCGCGTTCAGCGCCCGTTCGGCCTGGTGGAACTCGGCGATGTCGTAGTCGCGGGCCACCTCGCGGAGCGTCCTGCGCAGATAGCCGAGGAGGGCTCCGCTCATGTCCCGGATGCCGCGCGAGACGACCTGTGCCGGGTCGGCGACCCGGCACACCAGATCGACGCGGCTGCGGAACGAGAACACGGGGTCGCGGCTGAGCAGGGGGATGTCGAGGACGAGCCGGTGCTCGGTCATGTCGACGGTGAACATCCCGCTGTACGCGCCGAAGCGCGAGGACGGGATCTCCTCGCCGCTGCGGATCGTCAGGGAGGAGCCGCTGTCCCTGACGAGGACGAGGGCACGGCCCGGCTCGGGCGGCCGCACCGGTTTCGTCAGCCGCCACTTGGGCAGCTCCTCACTGGACAGCACCGGGTCGTAGGTCTGCTGTTCCACGGGCTCCTCCTCCCTTCTCGGAAGCTTCGAGGTCGTCGTACGGGTCAGGCCGGCGCCGTCAGGCGGCGGTGGAGCAGGGCCGCGTTGCGGGAGGGGCGATCGCGTTCGTGCGCCCACTTGTTCAGCCACCACGCGAGCCGTTCGCGGTGCGAGCCGGGCTTGCGGGCGATGTCGCGGAGCAGTCCGCCCAGGGCGTCGAGCGTGCCCGGACCACCCTCCTCGGCGTACACGTCGATCCAGTCGCGCAGCGCGAGGAGGGCCGTGTCCTGCATCGGTCGGCGCGCGAGGGACCGCGCCCACAGCTCTCCGACGGCGCGTCGGTGGGCGGGCAGTCCGCTCAGCAGGAGGGGCACGCCCGGCACGCCGGCCACGGGGCCGTCGGCTCCTCCTTCGTACGGCCGGGTGGTGGCGAAGAGGAACGCGGAGAGCGACTTCACGACCATGGGGGAGAGGTCCTGCGGTTCGGACCACTTCAGATAGGCGTCGAGGAGCGTTCCCGCCTGCCCCTGGTGGAGGAGGTGGACCCCTCCCCAGGCCACGGAGGGGAGGGTGCCCCAGTCGTCGTCGCGGTCCAGGGCGTCGTGCAGCACGGCCACGGCCCGCTCCGGCGCCGCACGGCCGAGGAGCCCGCCCACCGCGTTGGCGGCGGTCCCGGCGAGCCGCCGCTGACGCGCCGAGCTTCCGCCGCGAGCCCAGCCGTGCAGCAGTTCCCAGACGGCCTCGGCCGACTCCTCCCGGCTGCCGGCCACGCCGAGGGCGGTCGCGGCGGCCTGGCGCAGCGGCCAGGACGTCTCGGCGGCCCACCTGGTGAGGAAGCGGTGCACCGCGTAGTGGTGGTCGGCCCAGGCGAGCACCCCGGCGGCGATGGCGGCCCGGGCGCGGACCTCCAGGTCGCTGTGGTCGAGGAGCCGGCGCAGCCAGGCGAGCAGCGGCTCGCGCCAGCCGTCGAGACCGGTCCAGGCGTACACGAGGACGACCTGTCCGAGCATCGCGTTGCGGAAGCGGACCCGGGGCGGTCCGAAGCCGTCGGCGTCGAGGCGGATCCACTGCTGCTCGTCGCCGAGCCGGTCCCTGAACCGGACGTCCGGCGGTGCCGGTTCGGGAGTCGCGAGGGCGGCCCGCAGTTTGACGGCGGCTTCGGCGACGGTGAGGTAGCCGCTGTCCTCCAGGACGGCCGCGGCGAGCGCGAAGGCCACGGCCTCCGGGTTCCGGTGCCGGTCGAACCAGGCCCTGACCTGGTCGCTGGGGTCGCGCAGCGCGGCCGCGGCGGCGGGCACGTCCCGGCCGGCGGCGATGTCGGCGGCCAGGCGGGCGGCGTGCCGGGCGGCGGGCATCTCCCGCAGGGTGTCGACGACCCCGCCGGCGGCGAGCTCGGCACGGAGTCGCGTACGGGCCTCCGGCGTCGCGCCGTGGCCGAGCACCCGCCGTTCGAGGACGGCCAGCGGGTCGACGGGCGTGAGGACGTGCTCCGCGACGGACTCGCCGCCGTCGCCGCGCACGGCGACGGCGAGGTCCTGGCCGCCGGTGAGCACCAGGTGACAGCCGTGCGCGCGCAGGGCGGCCACGACGGCGTGCAGGCGTCGCGGGAGTGCCGTGAAGTCCCGCGCCCCGGCGGGCCCGTCCTCGACGAGGGCCAGGTAGCCGCTGTTCCCGACCGGCGGTTCCCAGCCGGGCGTGAGGACGGCGGCGGGGTCGAGGAGGCGGTGGCAGATCCCGCCGCCCTCGGCGCCGCCCAGGACGAGGGCCTCGGCGAGCAGGTTGACCGCGGTGGCCTCACGGCCGCTGCCGGAGCGGCCGGTGAGGACGAGGAGCCGCCGCTCGCAGAGGGCGGCGAGCGCGGAGTCGTAGCCGTCCGGCTGGACGAACAGCTCGGTGTGGTCGGTCAGTTCGGCGGAGGTGAGCGCCGACACGGAGCCGCTGCCGTGGCGGGTGGCGCCCCGCCCGCCGTCCGTGTGGAAGCCGCCGCCGAAGCTGACCGTGTCGTTGAAGAGCGCCAGGGTGCCGATCCGGGTGCCGGAGGCGTCGGCGCTGAGGCGCTGGGCGATCAGGTCGGCGATGGCACCCGCGCGCTGCGCCTCGGAGCGCTCGGGGTCGTCGGTCCCGCTCCCCTCGGCGAGGGAACGCAGCGCGTCGGACTCGCTGACGGGACCGTCCTGTTCCGGCCCGGCGCCCCGCCGCTCGCTCTCCGGTGAGGCCTTCGCGTCCGGATCGGCCTCGGGAGGCTTCGGGGCGGGTTCGGGGCCGGGCTTCGTCCCGCCGGACGGGGCGGTGACTTCCTCACTCATGGCACACGGACTTCCGGGAGGGGCGACGGCACGACGGGAGACGGCGGTACGGGACGACGACATGACGGGAGACGGCGGTACGGGACGAGGGCGGTACGGGACGAGGGCGGTACGGGACGACGACGTGACGGCACCACGACGCGACGGCACAACGACGCGACGGCACGGCGACGTGACCGGGCCGCGCCGGGCGCCGCCGTCGCCGCGCCGGTCACACCGTCAGGAGACGTTCCAGTCGCCCTTGATCTCGACCTTCTCGTTGAAGACCTGGGCGTTCTTGATCAGGGCGGCGCTGACCTGCGCGCCGCCGCGCCCACCGGCGGCCACGGCCTCGTCGACGAAGCGCCGCAGGTCGTCCTCGAACTGCCGGTCCCGCAGCATGTGGGCCGCGAGCATCCGCTCCAGGACCTGCCGGCCGGATTCGTCGTCCGGTGCGTCCGTGACGCGCTCCAGCGCGGCCTCGGCCTCCGTGTCGCCCCGGAACCGCGCCCTGATCCGCTCCACGAGCCGGGCGCCGCCGTTCCAGCCACTGCGGCCGGCCTCCTGGCCGGTGGCCTCAAGCGCACCCTTGACGACGAGCGCGACGCCCGCGGCCGCGATGGCGGTCAGTGGATCCATGTGCAACCCCCGATTGTTCTCCGCACACGTGTGAGGCCATTCAAGTGGTCCACGAGCGCATCGCCAGGGGGTCGGCCGACAATGACCGAAAACGGTAGGGCCACCAGGGGCGCATGTGGCCGATTCCGCACGCTGAACTGCGCCCCCCTGTGGGGCCGCCGACCATGAAGGGACAGGATGGGTGGCACCGCCCGCGCACCCCAGGAGCCGCACATGCCCCGTCCCGAAACCCCCGCGGACGTCGACGCCTGGTTCGGCGAACACGGCTGGTTCCCCGGCCGCGACGTCGCCGAACAGGCCGCGGCGTTCGTGGCGGAGGTCGTCGAGGAGACCCGTGACGTCGGGTTCCCCGTGGAGCCGTTCGCCGCCGCCACCGAGTTTCTCGCCGAGCACGCGGGCCTCCGCCTGACCATCGACGCACGGCGCGAGGACTACCTGCACATCGAGCCGGTCATCGTCTGGGACAGCACCGCCGAGGAGATCGCGGAGCTGAGCCGCAACCTGGGCGTGCGGCTCTTCCCCGTCGGCTGGGACTCCTCGGAGGGGGAGGTGATCGTCATGGACGAGCGGAGCCGGTTCTTCTGCCTGCACCACACCGGCAACTACTACATGGGGACCGGCAAGTACGGGGGGATGGCCGGGTACGGGTATCCCATGCGGGACGCGGAGGACTTCTACGTCTGACCCGACGTCCGACCGGGCCGGGGCGCCTCAGTGGACCGAGAAACCGCCGTCCACGAAGAGCGACTGGCCCGTGACGTACGCCGAGGAGGCGCTCGCCAGGAACACGGCCGCGCCCGCGAAGTCCTCCGCGAGGCCGTTGCGGCCGACCATCGTGCGGGCGGCCAGCGCGGCGACCTTCTCAGGGTCGGAGGAGAGGCGCTGGTTGAGCGGGGTCATCACGAAGCCGGGGACCAGCGTGTTGGCGGTGACGCCGTACGGGGACCAGGCCTCGGCCTGCGAGCGGGCCAGCGATTCCAGGGCGCCCTTGGACACCCCGTACGCCCCGCTCTGCACGAACGCGCGGTGCGCCTGCTGCGAGGTGATGTGGATGATCCGCCCGAAGCCCCGCTCGGCCATCCCGGGCCCGAAGCGGCGGCCGAGCAGGAACGGCGCCTCCAGGTTCACCGTCATCGTCGTGTCCCACACCTCGTCGCCCAGCTCGCCGAACGGCGGACGGAGGTTGATGCCGGCGGAGTTCACCAGGATGTCCGGCTCCCCGAAGACGGCCGCGGCCGCCTCCGCCCCCGCCTTGATGCCCTCCCGGGTGCTCAGGTCGGCGCTCACCCAGGCCGCCCGGCAGCCGTCGGCCGTCAGCTCGTCCACGGTCGCGACGAGCTCGGCCTCCTTGCGGGCCAGGACCACCACGCTCGCCCCCGCCCGTGCCAGGGCCCCGGCGATGGCCTTGCCGATACCGGAACTGCCACCGGTGACCAGGGCGGTGCGCCCGTCGAGCGAGAACAGCTCGGAGAGGTACGGGCCGGGGGTGGTGCTCATGGAGATCGCTCCTCGTGCCGATGGCGGGCAGGTACACGCATCCTGGCACACGTGTTCGCGCCGCCGGCCTCACCTGGCCTTGAAGACGAACCTCTCGACCTCGCTGCGGTCCAGGTTCCAGAACGTCACCGACGGCTTCCGGCCGACGGTCACGAACTGGACGTCCTTCGAGAACGCGACGTCGATCGGGGCGCTGTCGTTGTTGTTGCTCGGGTCCCGGTACGCGATGCCGAACGACTCGTACGTCTCCGTCTTCTCGCCGCCCAGGAACAGCTTCACGCCCGCGTACGCCTTCTGCTTCGGCCCGATCGTGGCGACGGCCTTCGCCGGGGACTCCATCGGGGGCAGCGGGTTCTCGGTCTCCTGACCGAAGTAGATGAACGGGTAGAAGTACAGCGTGCACGCCCTGTCGGTGTCGTTGGTCGCCGTGATCAGGAGGTGCTGACCCGAGTCGTGAGGCCAGTACGACGTGTCGATCGAGACGTCGGGGTCGGCGCAGGCCGGGGCCTTGTCCTTGCTGTCACCACCGGGCTCGGCGGTGGCAGTGGCGCTGGGCTTCGCCGACCCGGTCGGGCTCGGGGCCTCCGACGGGGTCGAGCCGGTCGCGCTCGCGGTGGCGGACGGAGCGGCGGACGGGGCCTGGCTCGCGGCCCCGTCCTCCGTGCCGCCGCTCGGCCCGCAGGCCGTGGAGGAGAGCAGCGCGGCGACGGCCACGGCCCCCAAGGTGTACGTCTTCCAGGTCTTGCGGGCAGCGCGCATGGTGGTCCCCCGTGTGCTTCGCATGGCTCGACGAGCAGATTCTGCGCCGGAGAAGCCGCCGTATTCCGGTGCGGGCCCGCTCGTTACGAACCACGGACATGGAGGTGACGCTTCCTCAGCCGAGCCGGGCGAGGAACTCCGTCCAGGTGGCGGGGGAGAGGGCGAGCTGGGGGCCGGTGGGGCGCTTGGAATCACGGACGTGGACGGTGGAGGGGCAGGAGGCGATCTCGACGCAGTTGTCGCCGTCGCCGCTGCTGTAGCTGGACTTGTGCCAGGAGAGGGCGACCTCGACGCAGTCGTCGCCATCGCCGCCGCTGTAACTGCTCTTGAACCAGGCCAGGTCTGTGGTGCTCATGGTGCTCCTCGCATCTCCCGCAGCAGGCTCACGGAGTCCTCGGCAGACAGAGCCTGTGCTCGCATCCTGGCATATCGCTTCTGGAGGATGCTGATCTCTTTCGGGTCGGTGAGGAGGTGGGCGGCCCGCTGGCCCTCGCAATAGGCGTACCACTTGTTCTCCACGCTTTCCAGGAGACGCATGGGGCCATCGAGGCCCGCGTGGTGCTCGCGCGACTGCGGCATGATCTGGATGTCGATGTTGCGCCGGGCGCACATGTCGAGGATGTGGCCGATCTGCTCGCGCATGACCTCCGGGCCGCCCGTCTGGCGGCGCAGTACGTGCTCCTCGATGATGAAGCTGTAGATGGTGTGAGGGCGCTCCGTGAGGAGCTGCATCCGCTTCACGCGGGCCGCGAGATTCGCCTCGATTTCGTCGTCTCCCATCGCGGGAATCTGCTTCTCGAAGAGCGTCCTCGCGTACGCCGTCGACTGGAGAAGTCCAGGCACCAGCCGGTTCTCGTACGTGTAGAGCGTCACCGCCTGGGCCTCCAGCTTCGCCCACTGCCGGAACCACCTCGCGAGGCCCGGGTTCCGGGCCAAATGCTTCGCCGCTCCCCGGATCGTCCCGAACGCGTCGAGCAATTCCTCCGCACGCCCGACGAAGTCGGCGGACGGTAAACGGCGGCCCTGCTCGACCGAGGCGATCGTCGGCACCGAGTACCCGACCAGCGGCGCGAACTCCTCCTGAGTGAGGCCGGCCCGTCTGCGGAAGGCCTTGACCACCTCCCCGAAGGCCTTCAGGCTGTCCGATGTCTCCGGCTCGCTCCCGCCCGAAGCCGCTTCCCATTCCTCGTCCGGAACCGCTTCCGTCACCCCGGCCACCTCCCGCACCCGTGCGCTCGCGCTTGAACGCACCCATGCTCACGGGTAGTGACCGGTACCGTCCAGAGTGTGAACCCGTACGCTGCCGCAGCGTACGAGTTGCTGACCTGGTAACTCCCCCAGAGCGCCGCCACATTGGCCCCATGACCTCCCCCGTGACCCGCGAACCCACCGTCACCGTACGTGTGTTCACCCAGCGCTTCAGCTCGACGCCACGCGGCGCCCGTCTCGCCCGGCGGCTCGCTCTCCATCAGCTCGACCGCTGGCGGCTCCCGTACGGCTCCGAGACCTCCGACGTCGCCGCGCTCCTCGTCGCCGAGCTCGCCGCCAACGCCGTCACCCACGGCCGGGTGCCCGGGCGCGACTTCGAGCTGGTGCTCTCGTACACGCCCGGGCGGCTGCTCCGGATCGACGTCTCCGACACCCGGGGCGAGCGGCGGCCCGCCGCAGTCGCTTCGGGGCCGCTCGACGAGGGCGGGCGGGGCCTGCTCCTCGTCGAGGCGCTGGCCACGCGGTGGGCGGTGCTCGACCGCGTACCGGTCGGGAAGACCGTACGGGCCGAACTCGACCTCGCCTTCCGTGGCGATTCCGCGGACATCGCCGCCCGGATGCCGACAGACTGACGGGAGGAGAGGGACGGGGGACAGCGCGATGACGACGGACGCGGAGAAGGCGCGGGCCTTTCTGTGGGAGCTGCAGTCCCAGGTCGCCCGGGCGAGTGGCCTGCGGCACACCCGGGACGGGGCCGGCTGGAAGGAACTCCTCATCGAGACCGGGAGAAGGATGCCCGGTGTGCCGGAAGAGGAGTTGGAACACATCGTCGAGTTGGCGATGGCACCGGGGGAACGCTGGCCGCCGCGCGGGCCCGATGAACCTCCAGGGGGATACTGGTTGATCCACTCGCTGGCCGACCGCTTGGAGAAGTCCTTCCCCGCCTCCTTCGCCCGTCCCGTGATCGGTCTGCTGGCCACCGGCGAGATCAACGCCGTGACGCTGCTCGCCCCCGGCTCGAAGACCCACATCGTGGCCTTCGAGAGCGAACTCCTCACCTTCACCGGCTTGTTCGGCACGGCGGTGGCCCTGGCGATGCCCCACGAGAGGAACGGGGGCGACAAGGCCACGTTCTCCGTGGACATCGACAAGGTGCGTCGTCACGTGCGGAACTCCCCGGAGGCCGTTCGCCGCTTCCGCGACGTCGTGCTCGCCTATCTCCTCCAGGGCCGGCCGAGCCTCGCGCCCGAGTACCTGCCGCCGCAGGTCACCAGAGCCATGGGCTCCGTCCTTCAGAACGGGATGGAACTCTTCGTCCTCGGCCACGAGTACGGACACGTCATGGCCGAGCACGTGTCCGACCGGAAGAGCCCGCGTCGCATGCTGGGGACAGGTGACGTCGACGTCACCGAGGTCGCCTGGAAGTGGGAGCAGGAGGCCGTGGCCGATCTGATCGGCTGGAACTTGTGCCTGGGGGCGATGGGTGAGGATTACGGCCCGTCTCTGCCGCACGCGGGCGTCGAGCTGTTCTTCTCCGCCTGTGAGGTCCTGGAGCGGGCCGTGCCCTTGCTGGTCACCGGCGGGATCGCCCCGCGTTCCGCGATCTCGACCCACCCGCCGACCGACGTCCGGCGCCGCGTCGTACGGGAGCACGCCGAGGAGCGGCTGGGCGAGGGCGCGGCGCCGCTGCTTCAGCTGGGTACGGCGATCCAGGAGATCGTGGACGTCCTCTGGGAGCAGACCGCCCCGGTGATCCTCGACCTCCACCGGCAGGGTGTCGTGCCGGACGCCCGCTGGACGGCCAACCACTAGGGGGTGTCCTCAGGGGCAGCTCGGCACCGACTTCGCCGATCCGATCCGGCCGGAGGGCACCGGCCGCTCCACGTCCTTGACGCGCAACCGCGCCCCCTTCGCGTCGATGCCCACGAGCGTGCCGCACAGCACGGTCCCGTCGGTCTGCACGATCTGCACTCCCGGCTCGCCCGGCCGGGGGCCGTACCAGGTCAGACCGATCCCCGCGGTCACCACGGCCAGGGCCAGAAATCCCGCGGCGATGGCCCGTCGCAGGTCCCGGACGGCCCGGCGCACGGTCAGCCGCTCCCTGGTGAGCAGTTCCTCCAGCGAGGCGTCGGCCACGCGGCGCCTCGGCAGCCCGAACGCGGCGCGCATGGCGAAGAAGGCCCCGGCCGCGGCGAGCAGGAGTCCCCCGAGGAGGAGCAGTCCCACCGCGCCGCGCGCCCCGCCCGACAGCCCCTGAAGGGTGTCGGGCCCCTTGACGATCCCGACCGCGGTCAGCAGGCCGAGCAGGGCCGCGAGGCCGTTGCGCCAGTTCTCCGCCTGGGCGCGGACCCGGGCCAGCTCGCCCACCAGGAGGCTGCGGGACTCCTCGGCCCGTGACCGGCTGGCCGGTGTGCTGGGCGTACCGGCCGTGACACGGACCGCCATCAGACGCCCCACTCGACGTGCAGGACCCAGGAGGCCCCGCACCCCTTGTGCTCACCGGCGTCGGGGTGGATGGCGGGGCAGGCGCAGATGACCTCGACCTCGCGCGAGCCCGTTTCGGCGGCCCGGCGGAGCAGCAGACGGGACAGCAGCCCGGAGGCGCCGAGCGCGTTGGCGTACGAGACGAGCGGCTCGGCGTGCACGGTCTCGTGGCCGCAGCGCGGGCACGGCCCGCTGACCACGATGACCTCGGGGGCCGTCTCGTCGGGATGCAGGCTGACGCGCGCCGTACCGGCCGCGATCGTCCCCCAGCCCGGGTCCGACTCCACGCGGTACACCAGATCCTGTCGGCCCGTCACCTGTGCCCCTCCCGTCCCGTACGGCCAACCTAGCCTTCCCGGAAGGGCGTTGGCGACGGCGGTCCGCGCCGCGTCGTACCGGCCGGGAGCGGCCAGGCCCGGAGCGGCCCGGGCCGTGGGGTCACCACGGCCCGGACCGCGTTCACACCGTCAGCCCCTGCGGCGCCGGGGCGTACCCCGCCGGACGGGTGGTGAAGGTGCCCCGGCCCTGGGTGCGGCCGCGGAGGCGGGACGCGTAGCCGAAGAGTTCGGCCAGCGGGACCGTCGCCGAGACCACCGCCGTACCGGACCGGGTCGTCGAGTCCGTGACCCGGCCGCGGCGGGCCGCGAGGTCGCCGAGGACCGAGCCGACCGACTCGGCGGGGACGGTGACCGTCACCTCGGCCACCGGCTCCAGGAGCGTCATCACGCTCGTGCGGAGCGCCTCGCGCAGGGCGAAGCGGCCCGCCGTGCGGAACGCCATCTCCGAGGAGTCCTTCGGATGCGTGGCGCCGTCCGTGAGCGTGACCCGGACACCCGTCACCGGGTGGCCGCCGAGGGGGCCCTCGACGAGGGCGTCCCGGCAGCCGGCCTCGACCGCGCGGATGTACTCCTGCGGGACGCGGCCGCCCGTGACTGTCGACGCGAAGACGAACTCGTCGTCCGCCGGCTCGATGTCGATGACGACGTGGGCGAACTGGCCCGCGCCGCCGTCCTGTTTGACGTGGCGGTGGAGCAGGCCGGTGACGCCCTTCGTCACCGTCTCCCGGTACGCCACCTGCGGACGGCCGACCGTGACCTCAAGGCCCCGGTCGCGCCGCAGCTTCTCGACCGCGACCTCCAGGTGCAGTTCGCCGAGTCCGGACAGGACGGTCTGACCCGTCTCCGGGTCGGACCGCACGACCAGCGACGGGTCCTCCTCCGTCATCCGGGCGAGGGCCGTCGCGAGCCGGCCCGTGTCCGTGCTGCGGCGGGCCTCGACGGCGACCGAGACGACGGGGTCGGCGGTCGTCGGCGGTTCGAGGACGACCGGCGCGTCCGGGGCGCAGAGCGTCGCCCCGGCGCGGGCGGACTTCGGCCCGACGACGGCGACGATGTCACCGGCGCGCGCCTCGTCGACCTCGGTCGCCCGGTCGGCCTGGACGCGCAGGATGCGGGCGACGCGCTCGGTGCGGGTCGTGGTGGCGTCGAGCACGGTGTCTCCCTTCCTGAGCGTGCCCGCGTAGACGCGGAGGTAGGTCATGCGGCCGGTGGCGGTGGCGTTCACCTTGAAGGCGAGCGCGGTGAACGGGGCCTCCGGGTCCGCAGGGACCTCGCCGCGTACGGGCGGCATGTCCGTCGGGGCCGGGAGGTACGCGACGACGGCGTCGAGCAGGGGCTCGATGCCGCGGTTGCGGTACGCGGAGCCGCACAGCACGACCACGGCCTCGCCGGAGAGGGTGAGGTCGCGGAGAGCGGCGGCCAGGGTCTCCCCGGAGAGGGTGTCCCGCTCGCAGAACTCCTCCAGGGCGCCGGGGTGCAGCTCCGCGACCTTCTCCACGAGGCCTCGCCTGCGGTGCAGTGCCTCCTCCCGGAGCGCGTCGGGGACCTGCTGCGCCGTGTACGTGTCGGCGCCTTCGGCCCACACGTACGCCCGCATCCCGACCAGGTCCACGACGCCGGTGAAACCGTCCTCGCGGCCGATGGGGAGCTGGACGGCGAGCGGGACGGTGCCGAGGCGGTCCCGGATCGACGCCACGGCGGTGTCGAGCTCCGCGCCCGCGCGGTCCAGCTTGTTGACGAACGCGATCCTCGGGACGCCGTGGCGGTCGGCCTGGCGCCACACGGTCTCGCTCTGCGGCTCGACGCCCGCGACGGCGTCGAAGACGGCGACGGCGCCGTCGAGGACGCGCAGCGAACGCTCGACCTCGTCGGAGAAGTCGACGTGACCGGGGGTGTCGATCAGGTTGACGCGATGCCCCGCCCAGTCGCAGCTGACGGCCGCGGCGAAGATCGTGATGCCCCGGTCCCGCTCCTGCGGGTCGAAGTCGGTGACGGTGGTGCCGTCGTGGACCTCGCCACGCTTGTGGGTGGCGCCGGTGAGGTAGAGGAAGCGCTCGGTGACGGTGGTCTTGCCCGCGTCGACGTGGGCGAGGATGCCGAGGTTGCGGACGCTGTGGGTACGCATGAGGGTGGTGCCTTTCGCTGCTGCGTGAAGAACGGGGCAGCGCGATTCCCGGACGGATCCCTACGGGATCGTGGTCACGTCACGGGTCGGCGATGGCGGGCGCGCAGCCGCCACCGGCCGGAGCGAGAGGCGAGGATCACGTCGAAGCGGCGCGTACGCACGATCGGCTCTCCTCGGTAGACACTCACGGCACGGCACACCGGTCGGTGCGCCGTGCCGTGAGTGTAGGGAGCGCCGCCGCGCGGGCGACACCGGTTTTTCAGGCCGCGGACTGTCCGGCGGGCTGGAGGAGGTCCCAGCGGTTGCCGTAGAGGTCCTCGAAGACGGCGACCGAGCCGTACGGCTCGTGGCGCGGCTCCTCCAGGAACTTCACGCCGGCCGCGGCCATGCGCTCGTGGTCGCCGGCGAAGTCCTCCGTGTGGAGGAAGAAGCCGACCCGGCCGCCGGTCTGGTTGCCGACCGCGGCCTCCTGTTCCTCGTTCTTGGCGCGGGCGAGGAGCAGCCCGGTGTTGCCGAGACCGCCGACGCCGGCCGCGCCGCGCGGGCGGACGACGACCCAGCGGCTTCCGTCGCCGCGGTCGGTGTCCTCGACGAGGTCGAAGCCGAGGGCGTCGGTGTAGAAGGCGATGGCCTCGTCGTAGTCACGGACGACGAGGGTGACGAGTGCGATGGACGGCATTTCCTCAACGTAATACGCGAAAGCGTGGGAACCCAGGCGCGTCGACCCGCGTCGTCGTGCGGGGTGCCCCTTGTCGGACGGGGACGCGAACGAGGGTCCGGGGGAGGGGAGCACGAGGGTCGCCCCCTCGTCAGTGCGGGGCGGCCGGCGGGTTCGGGGCGGCTTCGTCGGGCGTGCGCGCCCACGCGGCCCGGCGGCGGGTCTCGTTCTCCTGCGCCATACGACGTAGCAGGGCCAGGACCGGTTCCAGGAGGAGGACGACGATGGCGGCGTGCTCGGCGAGCCTGAGCCGGTCCTCGGCGTCGTCGAGCTCCTCGACCCGGTCGACGTCGAGCTTCGCGGCGGCCGCGGCCAGCTCGGCGTACGGCAGCAGGTCCCCGGTGCCGTACGCGATGCCCAGACGGCTGAGGTCCATGAGGCTCGCGGCGAGGGCGCGGCGGTGCGGGGAGTCCGCGGAGACGTCCCAGCCCATGGCGCGTACGAGCTCGTCGACCCGCGGTGCCTGCTCGTCCACCGCGTCCGTCTCGGCGGCGTCGACGGGTGTCGGCAGCGCGTAGTGCACGACGCCGAGCGTGGCGAGCGGGTCGAGCGGCTCGTCGATCGCCGCGAGGACGTCGCGGGTGGCGGCGATGGACAGGCCGCCGCGGGCGGTCAGGGCGCGGATCAGGCGCAGGCGCTGGACGTGCTCGTCGCCGTACAGGGTCAGCGTGGCCCCGAGCGGCCGGCCGGGCGGCAGCAGCCCCTCCCGCAGGTAGTACTTGATCGTTCCGACCGGCGTTCCGGACAGACGGCTCAGGTCAGAGATCTTCATGGGCGCTCTCGGTCGAAGGCTGGTCCGTGTGTGAGCAGCAGTCTCCCAGGGCTCGAATGGACATCTTCACTAGATAGTGCCACTCTCCAGCTAGATAGTGAAAGTTTCTAATGTGTCGCCGACCAGCGACGACACCCCATCGAAGGGGGAGCCCCTGCCATGTCCGAACCCACCCACCCGCTGCGCGTGAGCGCCCGCGGGCTGCTGCGCCGGCGCGGCGTGTGGCTGCCCTCGGCGGTGATCCTCGGCCTGCTGTCGTTCGTCCTGTCGCTGCTCTACCTGGGCGCCGACAACGACCCGGCCGGCTACACCAAGGACCTGCCCATCGCCCTGGTCGACACGGACGAGGGCACCCGGGTCGCCGGGAAGGAGATCGACCTGGGCGCACAGATCACCGCGAAGATCACCGGGTCGGCCGACCTCAAGGAGAAGGTCGACTGGAAGCAGGTCGACCGCCGCACCGCCGAGGACCTCCTGGCCCGCGGCAAGGTGTTCGGCGCCCTCGTCATCCCCGACGACTTCTCCGCATCCGTGGCCGCCCTCGCCGGGCCCGCGCAGCGCACACCGCACCCGCCGACCATGACGGTCCTCACCAACCCCGCCGCAGGAAGCTTCGGGTCCGCCATGGCCACGGAGATCAACCGCAAGGTCGTCGCGACCACCTCCGCGGAGGTGGGCAGGCAGCTGGGGCAGGCGGCCGCACACCGTGCGGCGGCCCAGGGCGCCTCCGCGCACACCGCCCCGGGCGCGGCAGCCCAGCTGATGATCGCCGACCCGGTGCACATCTCCGTCCAGGAGGGCCACCCCCTCGGACAGCACAGCGGCCTCGGCCTGAGCGCCTTCTTCTACGCGCTCGTCCTCGTCCTCGGCGGCATGCTCGGCGCCAACGTCATCCACATGCAGGTGGACACCGACCTCGGCTACGTCGCCAGCGACAAGGGCCCGTTCCGTGCCCTCAGGCCCGTCCAGCACGCCACCCGGGTGCACCACTTCCTGGTCTGCTCGGTGCTCATGGTCGTGCTGTCGATGCTGACCTCCGCGCTCGCCATGATCGCGGCCGTCGACGTCGTCGGCATCGACGCCTCCCACCGGCCGATGCTGTGGTTCTTCGGCACCTGCGCCACGGCCGCCATGGGCATCACCGCGCTCGCCCTGCTCGCCGTCTTCGGCACCCCGGGCCCGATCGTCTCGATGCTGGTCCTGATCGGCCTCGCCGTCCCGTCGGCCGGCGCCACCATCCCGATCCAGGCGCTCCCGGACTTCTACCGCTTCCTGGCCGAGTTCGAACCGTTCCGGCAGGTCGTCGACGGCGTCCGGTCCATCCTCTACTTCGACGCACAGGTCGACGCCGGACTCGGCCGCGCCTGGACCATGGTCGGCATCGGCTTCGCCGTGTCGCTCGTCCTCGGCCTCGCCTTCACCCGGTTCTACGACCGCCGGGGCCTGCACCGCTCGACGCCCCACCTGGCACAGCCGGTTCCCGTCGGCTGAGAGGGGCCGGGGTCGCTGCGGCGGTGCGAGAATGCCCCGCATGGACGCGCAGGAGTTCGATCGGCTGGTCCGGCGCGCGCGGGCGCTCGCCGGACACGGGTCGCGCCGGGTGCTCGGGATCGCCGGGGCGCCCGGGGCCGGGAAGTCCACGCTCGCCGGGCGGCTCGTCGCCCGGCTCGACGGGCTCGCCGTGCTCGTGCCGATGGACGGCTTCCACCTGGCGCAGACCGAGCTCGCGCGGCTCGGCCGGGCCGGGAGGAAGGGCGCGCCGGACACCTTCGACGCCGCCGGATACACCGCGCTCCTCGCCCGGCTCCGTACCCCCGCCCCCGGCACCACCGTCTACGCGCCCGCCTTCGACCGCTCCCTGGAGGAGCCTGTCGCCGGGGCGATACCCGTCGCGCCCGAAGTCCCGCTCGTCGTCACCGAGGGCAACTACCTCCTGCACGACGAGGGCGCCTGGGCCGGCGTCCTGCCCCTCCTCGACGAGGCCTGGTACCTGGAGCTCGACGCCCGCCGCCGCGTCCCCCGGCTCGTCGAGCGGCACGTCCGCTTCGGCAAGGACCGGGCCCACGCCGAGCGCTGGGTCCACGACTCCGACGAGGCCAACGCCCGCCTGGTGGCCCGCGGCCGGGACCGCGCCGACCTGGTCGTGAGGATGAGCTAGGCAGTTTCGTTTGGATCAGCGGGCGAGTTTCGGATGCCGTTGGTGATCTTGAATGGGGTATCTACCGTGCTGCGCGGCAGGTCTCCGCTTCGCGTGGCCCTGACGGCGTGTTGACCGACTCGGATGGTCCCCAGGATCGGAGGCTGGCATTGCGGCAGGCAGTGTCGGGCTCGGAGCCGGAACCGCGTGACCGCGTGACCGCCCTCAAGATCGTCGAAACCATCCAAGATATGGGCCAGGGCCAGGCGGGGCTCGCGTCCCCTGTACGGGTGTATCTCTCATCATTCCGGGTTGACGCCGTGTATCCGATGGAACCGCTCAAGTGGACCGGCGTGTGAAGTCCCAGACGCTCACCGGTTCTTCTTCCCGTGGGTGCCCGCTCGCGGGACCACCGAGGAAAAGGCCCGCATCGATGGCGACGAACGGTGATCAGACAGAGGCACGGGACATCGCAGGCGGGGTACGCGACCTGCTGCGCGGGACCGGGTCACGCGCGGACGGCAAATGGATGCGGGGGCTGCGGCAGGCCCGGGAGAGCAACGTGCTCTTCGGGGTGGCCCTGCACGCCGCGGAACGCCGCAACCAGGGTCTGGGCCTGAACAGTCTGGAGCGGGACCTGCTGGACGCGCTCGGCACGATCCTCACCGACGCGGAACTCGCCGCCGCCGGCTCGGAGTACCGGGCCGCAGTTTCCGACCTCGGAGAGGTGGCGGTCCTGCCCAAGGTCGTCACCGACAAGCCGGTGTCCCAGGGATTTACCGTCGAAGACCTGAAGGCGCACCTGCCCAGGATCCGCGCGCAGAACGCCGGGCGGGCGAACTGCGCGGTCGTGGACCTGGGCGCGGTGAGCGCGGGGGCGCCGATGGACAGCCCGGGGTTCGAGGCGGCGGTGGGCGACGTCGGTTTCGGCACCACTGTGGTGGTGGGCCCGCCGCAGGTGGAGGCGGACACCGGCCCGGAGTATCCCGCCTACAACGCCAAGTTCCAGTTCGAGAGCTTCACCTGCCGGCGCGCGGTCGGCGACCAGTGGGGTGGCCGGGACGAGATCTACTGGACGGCCGGCTTGCGTTCGGACAAGCACGTCGCCCCGGCGTACAAGTCCTTGGAGTTCGGGGCGGTCAAGGAGGGCCAGACCCGCGCCTTCGCCAGCGTCGACAAGGTGGTGTTCGATGCGGAGGCCGCCAAGTTCGTGGCCGGGACGGTCATGGTGTGGGAGGCCGACGAGAGCCCGTCCGCGTTCTACCGGGCGCTGATGGGGTTCATCGACGCGTGGATGAACAAGCCCGTCTGGGTGGACATCACCCTCGGCATCATCACGGCCACTCCCGGCGGCGGCTACGCGGGCGTGGTCATGGACGTCATGGACTACGCGTTCCGGATCATCGTGGATCTGAACGAGGCGTTCCGCAACGACGACGACCTGTCCTGCCAGCGCACGTTCTTCTTCGACCGCAACGCGCTGGTGACCATGTACAACAAGCGGGACTTCGACTGGGACTTCAACGGCGACGGGCGCCACACCCTGCGGGTGAAGTACGCCGGCGAGCGACCGGTGTTCCCCACCGGAGCCCTGAAGTACCTCACCGTCGACGACGGCGCGACCGCTTGGAGCGCCCCGGTGTCCCTGGGCTGGAGAAGCGCCTCACCCGCGTCCCTGGTCTCCTTCGGCGGCAAACTCCACTGCATGTACGTCCGCCCGGGCGACCGCGCGGTGATGTGGAGCAGCATGACCAACGGCGCGTGGTCTCCACCCCAGCGCGTGAACTCCTGGTCCAGCGACTTCGTGCCGGGCCTGGTCGCCTTCAAGGGCAGGCTGTACGCGACGGTCATCGCGCTGAACGGCGACGTACTTCTGAGCACCTGGGCCGGAAGCGGGACGGCGTGGAGCACGACCACCCACCTCGCCGGGACGGCCAAGTCCGACCGGGCCGCGTCGATGTCCGCGAAGGATGACTACGTCTACGCCACGTACTACACGTACAACTGGCAGAGCTCCTGGAGAGGGGGGCAGATCGCCTACTCCTCCGACGGGCAAACCTGGAACCAGCTCTACCCGTGGCCAGCCGCCCACGAGACCGCCCACAGGGCGTCCATGACCACCCACGGCGACAGGAACTGGTTTGCCTTTCGCGAGCACGACGGAGTCAACTCGGTCGCCGAAATGCTCGGCATCGTCTGTGACTTCGTGCCCCCGCCGTCGGGCTGGAACACACCGGAAGGCCCCACCCTGGCCACCCACAAAGGCAAGGTCTGGCTCGTCGCCCGCGGCAACGCGGGGCACATCCACGCCCTGAACACCCCCGACCCCAACAGCCCTTGGGTCCGCATGCCGAACGCCGACGTCGGCGCGATGGAAGGCGAACCCGGCGTCACCTCCCACAACGGCAGCCTCTACGCGATGTACCGCTAGGCAATCTCGTTTGGATCAGCGGGCGGACCAGAGGAAGATGCCTGCGATGCGCAGTCCGGCGCGGTAGATGGTGGCGGTCTTCTCGTAGCGGGTGGCGATGCCGCGCCACTGCTTGAGGCGGTTGATGCACCGCTCGACGGTGTTGCGCTGCTTGTATGCCTCGCGGTCGAAGGCGGGCGGCCTGCCGCCGAGGCTGCCGCGCCGCAGCCGGTTCGCGCGCTTGGTCCGCCGGAATCGGGATCACTGTGCGGATACCGCGTGCGCGCAGGTGGTCGCGGATCGCACGCGAGGAGTACGCCTTGTCGGCCAGGACCACGTCGGGCCTGGTGCGAGGCCGTCCGCGCGGTCGGGGGACGCGCAGGCGAGCCATCACCGCGGTGAAGGCGAGAGCATCGCCCGCCTGGCCCGCGGCCAGCACGAAGGCCAGCGGCCGGCACCGGCCGTCCGCGGCGAGGTGGATCTTCGTGGTCAGCCCGCCGCGGGAACGTCCGATGGCGTGGTCGGCGGGCTCGCCGGCCGGGGCCCCTTTTTGCGGGCCCCGGCCGCGTGCTGGTGCGCACGAACGATCGTGGAGTCCACCGACAGGGCCCAGTCGAGGTCCTCGTCGGTGTCCGCTTGGGCCATGAGAGCGGTGAACACCCGCTCCCACGTGCCGTCGAGAGCCCACATCCGCAGCCGGTTGTAGACGCCCCGCCAGTTGCCGTACCTCTCCGGCAGGTGCACCCATTGCGAACCGGTCCGGAACTTGAACGCGATCGCGTCGATCACCTCACGGTGATCACGCCACCGGCCACCGCGCTTCGGCGTCCGGTCCGGCAGCAACGGCTCAATCCGCGCCCACTGCGCGTCAGTCAACGACACACCCAGACCAACGAGCAGAAGATCCAAACGAAACTGCCTAGACGGGTACTACGCTGCCGGTCCATGGACACGGACATGGACATGGTCGAGCTGGTCTACCGGCCCACGCGGGCCGACATCCTCGCCGGCGTCCTGGTGCGTGAGCGCCTCCGCCGCCTCCACCTGGTCCGGTGGGGTCTCACGGCGCTCTTCGGGGCCGGCGCCCTGCAGACCCTGACCGCGGGCCGACCCTCCGCGGTGTCCTTCGTCCTGGTCGCCTTCTGCGCCGTCCTCGTCTGGGCGATGCCCCGCCTCCAGGCCCACCACGCGCTGCGCACGGTCGCCTGGCAGGGCGAGTACCGCGCGTCCGTGGGCGGGACGGGGATCACGGTCGACACCGCGCACGTGTCGCTCCTCCAGCGCTGGTCGGTCTTCCGCGGCTACCGCGAGACCCGCGACCACCTGGTGCTCCTCAGCCGCGACCCGAACATCCTGCTCGTGGAGGTGCTGCCGCTGCGCGGACTGCCCTCCCCCGAGGAGGCGGAGCGGCTGCGCGCGCTGGTGGACCGACAACTGCCCCGGCTCTGAGGCCGCACGCGGGGGAACAGCACCAGTACACGGCCCCGGGCAGCCCCTAGAGCGCCCCGGCCCCCGCGTACGTGGGCGCCTTCACCGCCAGCTCCCCGCGCGCGTGTTCCGTCGCCGCCGTCGCCAGCGCCCTGATCAGGGGGTGCGGGCGGGTGCCGTCGCCCGCCAGTTCCGGCTGGAAGAGGGTCGCCAGGAAGAAGGGGTGCGAGGGGAGTTCGGCGATCCGGATGCCGCCCTCCTCGTCCACGCCCGTGAAACGCAGACCGTGGGCCCCCAGGGTGTCCAGGTGGCGGTTGTCGAAGCCGTAGTTGCAGTGGTACCGCTCCGTCGTCCGCTCCGCGCCCAGCGCCTTCTCGGCGCGCGAGCCCGGGGTGACCCGTACGACCCCCTCGTGGCCCACCAGCGAGCAGGCGAGCGGCGCGATCAGCAGGTCGTCCGGGTCGGCCGAGGGGTCGTTCTCGGCGTGCGCCGCCCGCTCCAGGCCGCAGACGTCCCGCGCGTACTCGATCAGGGCGTGCTGGAAGCCGGCGCAGGTGCCGAGGAACGGGATGCCGTCCTCGCGGGCCGTACGGATCGCCGCGAGCGCCCCCGCCTCGCTCACGTACGGGCTGCCCGGCAGCAACCACACCGCGTCGAAGCGCCTCACCGCGCCCAGGGCCTCCGCGTCGGCCGTCGGGATCCAGTACGCGTCGAGGACGAGCCCGTCGCGCTCGGCGAGGGCGTCTAGGAGGAGGGGGATGCGGACGTGCGAGCGGACGTGCGGGGAGCGGTCGCCGACCAGGGCGATCCGGGGGGTGTGCGTCGGTGAGTTCATGCCCATCATGCTGGGCGGCGCTGCCCGTTCACGTCCAACGATGATTCCTGGTCCTTCCATCACGGACGCTTATCCTCGCCCCGCTAGGGTGGGCGCATGACGAACGATCACGACTGGGAGTCCCGCGTCACCGCCCTCTGGGAGCGCCTCGACGACCTCGAACCCGCCGACTTCCGCGCCCGCGTCGCCGCCCTCGCCGCCGAGCGACCCGCCGACGACCCGGCCGCCGTCTTCGAGCAGGGCGCCGCCCACGACTCCACCGGCATGCCCGAGCAGGCCGTCGTCCACTACGAGCGGGCCCTCGGCCTCGGCCTCACCGGGCTGCGCCGCCGCCGCGCCGTCATCCAGCTGGCCAGCAGCCTGCGCAACCTCGGCCGCCCCGACCGCAGCGTCGAACTCCTCACCGCCGAGCGCGCCCTCCCCGCCGACCGCCTCGACGCCGACGAACAGGCCCTCTCCGGCGCCGTCGACGCCTTCCTCGCCCTCGCCCTCGCCGACACCGGCCGCGACCGCGAGGCCGCCTCCCTCGCCCTCGGCGCCCTCGCCCCCCTGCTGCCCCGCTACAACCGCTCCCTGGCCTACTACGCCAAGGACCTCCTCAAGACGCCCTTCGGGTCCTGATCCGGTGGACCCGCACCTGCTCCGCACGTACGTCACGGTCGCGCGGCTCGCCTCCTTCTCCGAGGCCGCGCGCGACCTCGGCTACACCCAGTCCGCCGTCTCCCAGCACATCGCCGCCCTGGAGAGCGACCTCGGACTGCCGCTGCTCACCCGGCGGCCCGTCGCCCCCACCCCGGCCGGGGAGCGGCTCCTCGAACACGCCGGCGCGCTGCTGCTCCGCCTCGAAGCGGCCCGCGCCGACCTCGACCGGTTCGCGGCCGCGCCCCGCGCGACCCTGGACGTCGCCGCCTCCCCGCTCGCCCTCACCCCCCGTACCCTCGCCGCCCTGCCCGCCAGCGGCGTCACCCTGCGCGCCCTGCCCCGCGAGGGGGTGCCCGTCGCCGTCGCCACCGGCGAGGCCGACGCCGGGCTCGTCGAAGGGATCGCCGCCCCCAGCGACCCGCTGCGGCTCGCGGACGTCGCCCCGCTCGCCGCGACCCGTGTCGCCGAAGAACCCCTCGCCGTCGTCCTGCCCGTCCACCACCCGCTCGCCGACCGCCCCGGGCTCCGGCTCGACGACCTCGTCGACGCCCGCTGGCTGGACGCGCCCGACGCAGGCATCTCCCTCGACCGGCTCCGGGCCGTCCACGGCGGGCCCGGCGGGCGCGGCTTCCGCGACGCCCTGCGCTACGAGGGCACCGACACCCGTACCCTCGCCGCCCTCGCCGCCGCCGGGCACGGTCTGGCGCTGCTCCCGCTGCCCGCCGCTCAGGGCGTGCCCGGCGCGGCGGCCGTCCCCCTGGTCGCGCCCCGCCTCGTCCACCGCACCGAACTCCTCCTCCCGGCGGGCACGGGCCGCGAACCGTCCGGTCCGGTGGCCGAGTTCGCCCGACGGCTCAAGGGCTGACATCCGCAGTCGCTACCCTGTGCGCAACGGCGACGGAAGGCGGACGGGTGTGAGGTGGCTGCGACGAGGACCCAGGCGTGACGGCGACGACGCACCGAGGGACCCCGAGTTCGCGTACTTCTCCCAGCGGGAGGCCGCGCTCTTCCGCGGCCGGGTCCGCGAGACCTTCGCCGAACTCGGCCTGGAGGTGACCGTCTACGCCGACCACGTCGTCGACGACAAGGGCAGGCGCTACGGCCTCGGCAACCTCGCCGCCGTCTGCCACCAGGACCCGCGCGGCCCCCGCGTCTGGCCCGGCATGATCCACCGCCACATCGGCCTGGTCGTCCGCGCCATGGAAGGCCCCTCCGCGCTCGACACCCTGCCGCCCGAGCAGATCCGCGCCCAGCTCTACCCCCGGGTCGTCTCCGGCGACGGCATCGACGCCGGCGCCTTCGGCTACGCCAGGACCGTCGCCCCCGGGCTGTACGAGGTCCTCGCCCTCGACCTGCCGGAGAGCGTCATGATGCTCACCGACGAGGCCCTGGAACGGCTCGGGGACCACGCGCAGCTCCGCGACCGGGCCCTGCGCAACCTGCGCGGGCTGCCCGTCGAGGAGCACGAGACGGTCCGCGACGCCGACGGCATGTGCTTCGAGATCATCCTCGGCGACTCCTTCTACACCGCCAGCCGCGTCCTCGACCTCGACCACGTCGTCCAGCGCGTCACCGGCCTCCCGCTCGGCGAGCACGGCGCCCTCGTCGCCCTGCCCTTCCGGCACCAGCTCGCCTTCCACCCCATCCGCGACACCTCGATCATCCCGGCCCTCGGCGCGATGGCCTCCTTCGCCGCCGCCGGGTACGAGGACGTGCCGGGCGCCATCAGCCCGTACGTCTTCTGGTGGCGCGACGGCACCCTCACCCAGCTCAGCGAGCACGACGAGGAGCGGGGCGACCTGCGGATCGTCGTCGGCGACGACTTCCACGAACTCCTGGAACGGCTCATCGCCCAGGGCCCGGACCGCCGCTGATTCCGGTCGCCGCTCTCCGGTATCCGGTCGCGGCCCGCGCCCCCGCCCGGCAGGATGCTGTACGTCGTACCGGACGCAGCCGAAGACGTCGAGGAGAAGCCACCATGTCGGAACAGGTCGTGCCCTTCACCGCGGACGACTACCGGGCCCGGATGGCCCGCGCCGCCGAGTCCGCCGCCGACGCCGGACTCGCGGGCGTCCTCGTCGCCCCCGGCCCCGACCTGGTCTACCTCACCGGCTACCAGCCGACCGCGATCACCGAGCGGCTCACCGTCCTCGTCCTCGCCGCCGGCCAGGAGCCGGTCCTCGTCGTCCCGACCCTGGAGGCCCCCGACGCGGAGAAGGCCGCCGGAGCCGCCGCGTTCACCCTGCGGGACTGGACCGACGGCAAGGACCCCTACGCCGTCACCGCCCCGCTGCTCGACGTCGACGGCCGGTTCGGCGTCAGCGACAACGCCTGGGCCATGCACCTCCTCGGCCTCCAGCAGGCCCTGCCCGGCACCTCGTACGTCTCCCTCACCGAGGCCCTGCCGATGCTCCGGGGCGTCAAGGACGCCCACGAACTCGCCAGGATCGCGGCCGCCGGGGCCGCCGCCGACCAGGCGTACGGCGAGATCCTCAAGGTCCGCTTCGCCGGCCGCAAGGAGACCGACGTCGCCGCCGACCTCGCCCGGCTCCTCATGGAGTTCGGCCACTCCCAGGTCGACTTCACCGTCGTCGGCTCAGGACCCAACGGCGCCAACCCCCACCACGAGGCCGGCGACCGGGTCATCGAGCGCGGCGACATGGTCGTCCTCGACTTCGGCGGCCTCAAGCACGGCTACGGCTCCGACACCACCCGCACCGTCCACGTCGGCGAGCCCACCGACGAGGAGCGCCGCGTCCACGACCTCGTCCGCGAGGCCCAGCAGGCCGGCTTCGAGGCGGTACGCCCCGGGGTCGCCTGCCAGGAGGTCGACCGGGCGGCCCGCAAGGTCATCACGGACGCCGGCTACGGCGAGTACTTCATCCACCGCACCGGCCACGGCATCGGCGTCACCACCCACGAACCGCCCTACATGATCGAGGGCGAGGAACTCCCCGTCGTCCCCGGCATGTGCTTCTCCATCGAGCCCGGCGTCTACCTCCCGGGCCGCTTCGGCGTCCGCATCGAGGACATCGTCACGGCGACGGAGGACGGCGGGGGCCGCCGCTTCAACAACACCCCGCACGAGATGGCCATCGTCGAATAGGACCTACCGGGCGGGGGACACCAGGGCGGCGATCCGCTCCGGGAACTCCTCCACCACCAGATGCCCCGCGTCCGGTACGACTCCGAGCTCCGCGCCGCCCAGGCGGGTGCGGACCGCCGGCCGCAGCCGCTCCGGCGGCAGGAACACGTCGTGCTCCCCGGTCACGGCCGCCACCGGCACCTTCCGGGCGCGCGGCTCCGCGAGCCCGGGCGCCCCGCTGGACCGGGCGTGCCGGGCGACGAGCGTCATCCACTCCACCAGCTCCGCCCGGGGCTCGTGGCCGGGCGCGAGCATCGCGCGCAGCAGCCGGGTGCTGCGCGCGGGCGTGGGCCGCAGGAACCAGGCGGCCGAGGCGGCGAGCAGCGCGGGCGGAAGACGCAGCGAGGACAGGCCGCCGGGGGAGACCAGGACCAGGCGCTCGATCGGCGCGGAGGTCGCGGACAGGGCGATCGCCGCGCCGAAGGAGTGCCCGAGGACGGTGACGGGCCGGCCCTCGCGGGTCTCCGCCACGGCCTCGTCCAGCCAGCTGCCGTACCAGCTCAACTCTCCCTTGGCGAGGCCGCGTTCGCCGGAGCTCAGGCCCGGCTGGCCGGGCACGTCGAGCAGGACGACCCGGTGCCCGGCCGCGAGCAGGGCCTCGGCCAGGGGCAGCGAGGCGGCGGCGTTGAAGTTCGTGCCGGGGACGAGGACGACCGTCGTCCCCGCCGGGCCGGGGGAGCCCGCCGTCACCGCGTGCGTCACCGCGCCCGCCGCGGTGAACACGTCCCGCTCGTGCGCCACGGTCCACGCGTCGAGCCGGTCGAAGCACCAGCCCCGTATCTGCTCCCGGCCCGCCTCGGAGCGGTAGATGGAGTTCATCGGGCGAGTATCCACCCCCGCCGGCGTCCGGCGGTCTCAGCCGTCCGTCAGGACGATCGCCGACTCGCCGGGAAGGCTGAGCAGGCCGTCCGAGGCCGGGCCCTCGACCGGGTCCCAGGACGCCAGGACCCGGTCGCGACCGTTGGAGCCGAGCGGGATCACCGTCGGCTCCTTGCCCAGGTTCACGGCCACCCGCAGGTCCCCGCGCCGGAAGACCAGCCAGCGGGCCTCCTCGTCGAAGGCCACCTTCACGCCCGCCAGGTCCGGGTCCGTCAGATCGGGCAGGGTGCGGCGCAGCGCGATCAGCTGGCGGTGCCAGGCGAGGAGCCGCTTGTGCGGGTCCCGCTCGCGTTCGGACCGGTCCAGGACCGAGCGGTCACGGGTGGCCGGCTCCTGGGGGTCGGGGACCTCGTCCTCGGACCAGCCGTGCGCCGCGAACTCCCGCTTCCGGCCCCGCCGTACGGCCTCCGCGAGCTCCGGGTCCGTGTGGTCGGTGAAGTACATCCACGGCGTGCTCGCCCCCCACTCCTCGCCCATGAACAGCATCGGCACCGAGGGCCCGGTGAGGACGAGCGTCGCCGCGCAGGCGAGCAGACCGGGCGAGAGGGAGGCCGAGAGGCGGTCGCCGAGGGCCCGGTTGCCGATCTGGTCGTGCGTCTGCGCGTACCCCAGGAAGCGGTGGGCGGGGGTGCGCTCCCGGTCGACCGGACGCCCGTGGTGGCGGCCGCGGAACGTGGAGTACGTGCCGTCGTGGAAGAAGACGCGGGTGAGCGTCTTGGCGAGCGCCGCCATCGGGGCGCGCGCGAAGTCCCCGTAGTAGCCCTGGGACTCGCCGGTCAGGGCCGTGTGCAGGGCGTGGTGGAAGTCGTCGTTCCACTGGGCGTGCACGCCGAGTCCGCCGAGCGTGCGCGGTGTGGTCGTGCGCGGGTCGGCCAGGTCGGACTCGGCGATCAGGAAGTGCGGGCGGCCCTGCTCCTTCGCCAACTCGTCCGCGGCGGAGGACAGTTCTTCCAGGAAGGTCAGCGCCCGCGTGTCGGCGAGGGCGTGCACCGCGTCGAGCCGCAGCCCGTCGATCCGGTAGTCCCGCAGCCAGGCGAGCGCGCTCCCCAGGAAGTACGCCCGCACCTCGTCCGAACCGGGCGCGTCCAGGTTCACCGCCGCGCCCCACGGCGTGTGGTGGGTGTCCGTGAAGTACGGCCCGAAGGACGGGAGATGGTTGCCCGACGGGCCCAGGTGGTTGTGCACCACGTCGAGGACCACGCCCATGCCGAGCCCGTGCGCCGCGTCCGTGAACCGCTTCAGCGCCTCGGGCCCGCCGTACGGCTCGTGCACCGCCCACGGCGCCACCCCGTCGTACCCCCAGCCCCGCACCCCGGGGAACGGGCAGAGCGGCATCAGCTCCACGTGGGTGATGCCGAGGCCCGCGAGCTCCCCGAGCCGCGCGGCCGCCGCGTCGAGCGTGCCCTCCGGCGTGAAGGTGCCGATGTGCAGCTCGTACAGGACGGCGCCGCGCAGCCGCAGGCGCGGGGAGTCGTGGCGCCAGGCGTACGCCGAGTGGTCGACGACCGCGCTCAGCCCGTCGGGCCCGTCGGGCAGCCGGCGCGAGCGCGGGTCGGGCAGCACGGGACCGCCGTCGAGCGAGAAGCCGTACCGGTCGCCGTCCCCGGCGGGCACCACCCCCGACCACCAGCCGTCCCGCTCGGCGTCCCGGTCCAGGGGATGGGCGGAGCCGTTCAGCTCCAGCGTCACCCGGTCACGGGCGCTCGGCGCCCACACCTCGAAGAGCACGGGAATCCCCTCGTCGACGGTCCAGTCACTCCACCACGGCTACCGCGACCATCCTGGCAGTCAGGACCCCGACGCGCCCGGCGCGTCCCACACGTAGTTGACCGCGTGCTCGAACGCCACGTAGCCCGCACGGGCGAAGGACGCCGCCATCGGCACGTTCCCCAGGTCCGTCGCCGCCCGGATCCGGGGCACGTCGGTGGCGGCCAGGATCCGCGTCCCCTCCGCCAGGATGTCGTCGATGTACCCGTGCCCGCGGTGGGCGGGCAGCACACCGATGTACGCGATGGTGTGGTGGTAGTTGTTCCGCGCGGGAACGACGAAGCCCACCGGCTCGCCGGTCTCCGGCAGCTGGGCGATCCGCCACCACTCGCGCGGCGAGGAGTACTTCCCGAGCTCCTCGTCGTAGTGCAGCTCGGCCGCCTCCCGCGCCGACAGGCCGGAGGCCAGATCGGCCTGGCCGTGCGCGTCGAGCGTGCCCTCCATGACCGGCGTCATCAGTGCGAGGAGGTCCTCGCGGTCCCGCACCGGACGGAACTCCAGACGGCCCTTCGGCTCCGGCACGGGGGTGCCGGGCCGCCACTCCAGGCGCAGCCGCTCGACCAGCGGGCGGGCGCCCGTGCGCTCCAGGACGGAGAAGAGGGACTCCAGGACGGACCGGGTCTCCGGGACCTCCCGCCAGTCCGCCGGGATGAACCGCCCGAACTCGGGGCGCTGCGTGCCCGTGGGGACCACCGCGGCCGTCGCGGTCGTCAGGAGCCGCAGGCCGACCTCGTCGCGCTCCTCGGCGGACAGCTCCGGGTCCAGGTCGAAGAAGTCGAGCGCCTGGGGCGCGGCGCCGGCCGTGCCGGTCCACCAGGCGAGCCGGCCGACGAGCCGGTCGCCGTCGAGGGCCACCCACATCCACTGCGGGAGGCGACGGCCGGTCGCGAGGTCGTCGGCGAGCTCGTGGTCGAGCGAGTAGGTGAGCCGGAGGAAGAGGTCGAGCTCCTCGGGGCCGGTGAGCGGGCGGACATGGAGGCCGGGGACGGCCGAGGAAGACGTGGTCACGTCTGGTTTCCCCCTGGTGATCTCTGGTGTGAGGACGGCAGACCGTAACAGGCGTCCCGCCGTGACCGGTACGGAGTTTCCCCAGGCCCGGGGCCCTTCTGGACACGTCGGGGCCGACGGACCGACAATCTCGGATGTGACGACCCCTTTCGAGCTTCCGGCGAACTCCCCTCGGCTGACCGACGCCGAGCGGGACCGCGCGCTGGTGCTGCTCCGTGAGGGCGCCGCCCAGGGCCGCCTCTCGCACGACACGTTCCTCTTCCGCATGGAGCGGGCGCTCCAGGCCCGCCGGCCCGACGAACTCGCCCTGCTCACCGCCGACCTGCGGACCGAGGGCACGTGGACCCGTCGGGTGGTCGGCGCGGTCGAGCGGATGTCCGCGTTCACCGCGCGGATCGGGCGCGCCTGGAGCGCGGAGCGGCTGCCGAAGCTGCTCCTGCCGCACCCGGGCCCGCACCCGCTGCGGATCGGGCGCGACCCGGTCAACGGGCTGCGGCTCAGTCATGAGACGGCCTCCCGGCTGCACGCCGAACTCTCGCTCCAGGGCGGGCTCTGGGTGCTCCGCGACCTCGGCTCGACCAACGGCACCACCGTCAACGGGCGGCGGGTCACCGGCGCCGTGGTGGTGCGGGCCGGGGACGTGGTCGGCTTCGGCCAGATGTCGTTCCGGCTGTCGGTCGACTGATCGGGGGACCCCGGGACTTCACCCGTTCGGCGGTACGCGGCGGGCGTCGCGGCCCGCAGGGTGATGGGCTGGGCAGACGCGGGCCACGATCTCCGGCCGCGGCACCCACCGCCGATCGACAGGGGGCGAGATGAGCGACGCGCCGAACCGCGAGCCGGACCGGGGCATAGCGAGCGAGCGGCCGGAGGATCCGGACGACCCGTGGAGCCGCCTGCCGTCGATGGTTCCCGCGGCACCGACGACCGAGGCGCCGACGGCGACCGGGACCGAGGCCCCCACCCGTACGCCTCTCCCCGGCCATGTGCGCACCCTCGCCGACGCGGCCGCCGCCGGGCCCGTTCCGCCCGGTGGGCGGACCGTCGCGCCCAGTCCCCTCGACCCCGGCGCCTCGTGGGACCCGCACGGGATCCACCGGACCCTGCGCGAGGAGTTCCCGCTCACGTACGACCCGCTGCTGCGGGCCTGGGTCCTCAGCCGGTACGCGGACGTGGCCGCCGCCCTCACCGACACCCGCTTCACGCACGGCCACCGGCCCGGCGACCCGCCCTGCGCGCGGGCCCATGTCGACGTCGACGTGGAGGCCCTGCGCGCGGTCACCGAACGCACCGCCTACGTCCTGGCCCGCCGGATCGCCGAACGGTCCCGGGCCGACCTGGTCGCCGACTTCTGCCACTGGCTGCCGGCCGGCACCGTCGCCGCGGCCGTCGGCGTGCCCTACCGCGACATGATGCGGCTCGTCCGCGGCCGCGCGGCCGGCGCGCTGGCGGGGGAGTGCGGCGGCCAGATCGCCGTACGGGAGAAGGCGCTGGCCTCCTTCCTCGGCAACGTCCTGGCGGACCCCGACCAGGTCGCCGCCCTCCGCGACGCGCCCGCCGGTCTCGTCGCCCGCGCCTGGGCCGAGTCGCTGCGCCGGGACCCGCCCGTGCAGATCGCCGTGCGCCGCACGAGCGCCGAGGTGCCGGTGAGCGGCGGCATCGTCCCGGCGGGCGCGTCCGTGGCGCTGCTCGTCGGCTCGGCGGGCCGCGACCCGGAGCGTTTCCGCGAGCCGGACCGCTTCGATCCGTTCCGGGACGACCCGGGCCAGCTCACGTACGGTTCGGGGTTCTGCCCGGCGGTGCTGCTCGCCGGATTCGAGGCGGAGTACGCCCTGCGGGCCCTGTTCACGGCCATGCCCCGGCTGCGTCTCGCCGACGGCTTCCGCCCCGCGCCCACGGGGCTCATCACGCGGGCCCCCCGGAGTCTCATCGTCCGGCCGGGCGGCTGAGGGGTCTCCGACCGCTGTTAGGGTGACGTGCGCTCGTCAAAAGGGCGTTCGTTTTACCACTTTCAACGGGGATTCAAACATGAAGATGCGTCATGTCCGTGCGATCGCTGTCTTCGGCATCGCGGTCGTCGCCCTCACCGGCGCCCGCGGCTCGCACGGCGGCAGCTGCGGCGGTGGCAGCAGCCACGGCAGCTCCAGCAGCAGCAACCACAGCGACAACGACAGCAGCTCCAGCAGCAGCACCAGCGGTTCCGTGGCCGGCGGCTCCGGCAGCTCGAACAAGGCCATTCGCGATGTGACCATCGACGAGTGCAAGTACGACCCGGCGACCAAGAACCTGGCGGCCCGGGTCACCGTGAAGAACGACAACGCGCTCGACTACGACTACAGCTTCACGATGAAGTTCAACGGCGCGACGGGCGCCGGTGTCCTGCCGGTCACCGCCACGACGAACGCCGTCGCGGTCGCGGCCGGCGCCTCCAAGAGCGTCGACGTGTCCGCCCCGTACTCCGGAACCGGTGACGGCTCCGAGTACACCGAGTGCGTGGTCACGCGGGCGTCCCGCTCCTGACCTCGGACGGCGTCGCGGCCGGGTCCGTACGGCCCGGCCGCAGCACCGAGGCGAGCAGCAGAAGGCCGGGGAGGATCCCGGCGACGGCCCGGATCGCGGTGACCGGGGCGTCGAGGGCCGCCAGGGCCAGGCCCGCCGCACCGCAGACCGCGATCGACGCTCCCAGCACATGGAGCGCGGGCCTGCGCCAGGCGACCGCCAGGCCGGAGAAGTGCACGCCGACGACGAAGGCGATCCAGCCCACGGATGCCTGCGGGGTGTGCAGCACACGGGCGATCACGACGAGTCCGGCCGCGAGCCCGGCGACCTCGGCCGCCACCACGTACCAGTAGCGCCGGCCGAACCGGGTGCCGGAGGGCGCCCCGGACTGCGGGGCCGCCGCCCGGCCGCGCCGCCCGAGGACGGCCACCCAGAGGAACGCGGCGAGGGACAGCAGGCGCAGCGGCACGGCCACCGCCGTCGGCAGGGTGGCTGCGTTGGCCTGGATGAACACGAGCCCGAACGCCGCGCCGATGATCCGTCCGGTCTGATCTTTCGTCATGATCATCAGCTTGTCATGGCCGTGGCATCAATCCCTCCCCAGGTTCACTCCACCCGGGTCAGCAGCGCAACCGGCCGCTCCGCGAACAGCTCCGCCAGCTTGACCTCCGTCGCCGCTCCACCCGTGAACTCCCGTACACCGTCCAGCGCGTCGGCCCAGCGCCCCTCGGGCAGCACCAGCTCCGTGTCCTGCCAGCCGCCCGCCTGCGCGAGCCGCAGGGAGAGCCGCGTCACGGCCGTGATCGCCCGGCCGGAGCGCGCGAAAGCCAGGCAGTGCGCCGCGGCAGGGCCCTCCGCCGTCAGCGGGACGTATGTGCCGCCCGGCCCGAAGGCCTCCGGGTGCGCCCGCCGCAGCCCCAGCGCCGCCCGCACCAGAGCCGTCCGCTCGTCCTCCGGACCGACCGCGAACGGCGCCCGGTTGTCCGGGTCGACGAGCGCCCGGTACTCCCGCTCCGTGTTCTGGTAGAGCTCCGGCACCCCCGGCATCGTCAGCTGGGCGAGCGCGGCGCCCAGCGCGTGCGCCCGGATGTGCGGCTCCAGGGCGAAGGCCGCCTCCGAGGCCGCCCGGAGCGGGATCCGGCCGGGCCCGGCCGCCGCGAACTCGGCCACCGCCCGCTCGTACTCCGCGTCCGGCTCGGTCCAGCTGGTCCGCAGCCCCGCCTCCCGCACGGATTTGAGGATCGCCGGACCGAGACGGTCCGGGTCCGGGGTGCCGAAGCCGAAGGCCGTCTGCCAGGCCGTCCACGCCACATGGGCATCGGGCGCGGGCACCCCGGCGACCTCCGCGAGGAGCTCCGCCCACACCTCCGGGCACTGCGAGAGCACCGCGATCCCGGCCCGGACGTCCGCGCTGCGCTTGGTGTCGTGCGTGGAGAGCACGGTGCCGGTGCCGGGCCAGTCCCGGGCGATCCGCAGGCAGTACGCGTGGAACTCCTCCACCGGCACCGCCGGTCGGCCCGCGTCGCCGCCGACCTCGTTCGCCGACAGCAGCGGCGTGTACCGGTAGAAGGCGGTGTCCTCCACGGACTTGGCCCGCAGGGCGGAGGAGGTCTGCGCGAACCGCGCCCGGAACGCCCGGTGTCCGGGGCCGTCGCCGAGTTCGCCGAGCGCCAGCGCCCGCACGGTGTCCACGGCCGAAGCCTCCTCCGGCACCGCGAACGCGGCCTTCGCTCCGCGCGCCGCCTCCGGGGTCAGCACCTCCTCGCCGCCGGTCCGGTAGGTCCGGTAGACGGGGACCCGGACGAGGAGCTCGCGGATCGCGGTGCGCAGCGCCCAGGGGGCGTGGTCCCGGAGCGCGGGATCGGCGGCGCAGATCCGCCCGGCGATCCGGGTCAGCGCAGCCGTCTCGGACGCCAGGTCATGGGTGACCACCTCGTACGCGGCGCGGCGCTCGGTCGCCTCCCAGCGGCCGCCCCGGTCCCCGGCCTTGCCGACGAACTCCCGGTAGACATCCGCGAGTTCGTCGGCGCCCAGCGGGTCGGTGAAGACGCCGTCGAGCCGCCGCAGCGCGTCGTACCCGGTGGTGCCCGCGACCGGCCAGTCGGCGGGCAGCGTCTCCGCGCCCGTGAGGATCTTCTCGACGACCGTCCAGCAACGCCCGCCGGTCGCCGCCGCCAGATCCTCCAAGTAGCCCTGCGGGTCGGCGAGTCCGTCCGGGTGGTCGATGCGCAGCCCCTCGATCACTCCGTCCGCGACCAGCTCCACGATCTTCGCGTGGCTCGCCGCGAACACCTCGGGGTCCTCCGCCCGCACCCCGATGAGCTCCGAGACGGTGAAGAAGCGGCGGTAGCCCAGCTCGGTGCGGGCCAGCCGCCACCAGCCGAGCCGGTACCACTGGGCGTCGAGGAGCTCGTCGAGCGGCAGTCCCTCGGTGCCCGGACGGAGCGGGAACTCCTGCCCGTCCAGGTGCAGGGACCCGCCCGAGACCCGGAACCGGTCCCGTACGTCCGGGAGCCGCGCCGGCAGCACCGGGAGCAGCATCCGGCCGTCCCCGGCCCGCCAGTCGATGTCGAACCAGCGGGCGTACGGCGAGTCCGGGCCGTCGCGGAGCACGGCGCGCAGCGCGTGGTTGTGGCGCGGGGAGGCCGCCATGTGGTTGGGCACCAGGTCCACGACGAGCCCGAGGCCGTGCGCCCGCGCGGTCGCCGCCAGGGCCCGCAGCCCCTCCTCGCCGCCCAGTTCGGACCGTACGGACCGGTGGTCGGTGACGTCGTAGCCGTGGGTCGAGCCGGGCACCGCCTCCAGGACCGGGGAGAGGTGCAGGTGCGAGACCCCGAGGCCGGCCAGGTAGGGCACGGCGCGCTCGGCGGCCGCGAACGGGAACTCCGGCTGGAGCTGCAGCCGGTAGGTCGAGGTGGGTGGATTGGGCGTCATGCGAACGTACGTACCCCGCCGGAGGGCTTCTGTGTCATCGCCCCATGCACCCGTTCGAGTGCATCGCGTTACGTTCGCGTGATGCTCCGGATGTATCGCGACACGCTGTCCCTGCTCGGACCGGCCCTGCCGGTCGTCTCGTTCCTCGGCCGGCTGCCCACCGCCATGTGCCAGCTCGGCAGCCTGCTCCTGGTCGCGGAGACGAGCGGCTCGCTCGCCACCGCCGGGCTCACCGGCGGCGCGCTCGCCGCAGGACAGACCGTCGCGGGGCCCGTGATCGGCCGCCTCGCCGACCGGCACGGCCAGCGGGGGGTCGTCCTCGCGGCCTCCCTGGCCAACGCGGTCGCCGTCGCCGCCCTGGTCCTCGCCGCCCTCGCCGACGCCGCGACCGGCCCGCTCATGGTGCTCGGGGCGCTCGCCGGGGCCACCGTCCCGCAGGTCGGGCCGCTCGCCAGGACCCGCTCCGTGGCCCTCGCCCGCCGCTCCGGCGCGGACGACCGGCTCGTCGGCGCGGTCCTCTCCTTCGAGGGCACCCTCGACGAGGTCTCCTTCGTCCTCGGCCCGGCCCTCGTCGGCCTGGCCGCCGCCGTCGCCCACCCGGCGGCCGCGCTCCTCCTGGCGGCCCTGCTGCTCGCCGTCTGCGGGACGGCCTTCGCGCTCCACCCGACGGCCGCCGCCCCGGCGCCCGTCACGACCACCCGTAAGGGTGCCGCCGAACGGACGCGGCTGCCGGGATCCGCGTACGCCCTGCGCGGCACGATGGTCCTCCAGGGCGCCATGTTCGGCGCCTCGCAGGCCGGGATCACCGCCCTCACCGAGGAGCTCGGCGCCCCCGCCCAGGCCGGGCTCGTCTACGCCGCCATGGGCGTCATGAGCGCCGCCGTCGGCCTCTCCATGGCCGCCGTGCCCGCCCGGATCGGGCTCACGACCCGCTGGCGCGCCGCGACCGCCGGGCTGGTCGTCCTCTCCGTACCGCTGTTGTTCGTCGGCTCCCTCGGCGCGCTGTACGCGGTCGTCGTCGTCCTCGGCGCCGCCTACGCCCCGCACCTGATCACCGTCTTCGGGCTCACCGAGCGGATCGTGCCGGCCGCCCGGCTCGCCGAGTCGATGGCCTTCCTCACCAGCGGGATCGTGGGCGGCCAGGCCCTCGCCCTGGCCGTGTCCGGCCGGCTCGCCGAAGGCCACGGCGCCCCCGCCGCCTTCGCGGTGGCGGTGGGGGCGGCCGTGGCCTGCGCGGTGCTCTCCTGGTCGGTACGGGTCAAGAGCCCCGTGCGCGAGTTCAGGCCGGCCGGCGCAGAACGGTCAGGCTGAGCGGCGCGAGCGTCACCCGCTCGCCGCCCGCGAGCTCCGGGCCCTCCTGCGGCGGCATGCCCTCCGGATCCGAGGTGTCCACGACCATCCGCCAGCAGCGCCCGTGGCTGTCCGGGACCGCGAACTCCAGCTCCTTCGACGAGGCGTTGAACATCAGCAGGAAGGAGTCGTCGGCGATCCGCTCGCCCTGTGTGCCCGGCTCCGAGATGGCGTTGCCGTTCAGGAAGACCGTCAGCGCCTTCGCGTGCGCGGCCTGCCAGTCGCGGGCGGTCATCTCCTCGCCCTCGGGCGTGAACCAGGCGATGTCCGTCAGCTCGTCGTGGGTCCCCTCCACCGGCCGGCCGTGGAAGAAGCGGCGGCGCCGGAAGACCGGATGCTCCCGGCGCAGCCGGACCATCGCGCGCGTGAAGCGCAGCAGCGTCGCCTCCGCTTCGCTGTTCTCCTTCGGCCACCGCACCCAGGACACCTCGTTGTCCTGGCAGTACGCGTTGTTGTTGCCGCCCTGCGTCCGCCCGAACTCGTCGCCGTGGCTGAGCATCGGCACGCCCTGCGAGAGCATCAGCGTGGCGAGGAAGTTGCGCATCTGGCGGGCGCGCAGCTCCGCGATGCCGACGTCCTCGGTCTCGCCCTCGACCCCGCAGTTCCAGGAGCGGTTGTAGCTCTCGCCGTCCCGGTTGCCCTCGCCGTTCGCCTCGTTGTGCTTGTCGTTGTACGAGACGAGGTCCCGCAGGGTGAATCCGTCGTGGCAGGTCACGAAGTTGACCGAGGCGAGCGGCCGCCGGCCGTCGTCCTGGTACAGATCGGAGGAGCCGGTCAGGCGGGAGGCGAACTCGGCGAGCGTGCGCGGCTCGCCCCGCCACAGGTCCCGCACGCAGTCCCGGTACTTGCCGTTCCACTCGGTCCACAGCGGCGGGAAGTTGCCCACCTGGTAGCCGCCCTCGCCGACGTCCCACGGCTCGGCGATCAGCTTCACCTGGCTCACCACCGGGTCCTGCTGCACCAGGTCGAAGAACGAGGACAGCCGGTCCACCTCGTGGAACTGGCGGGCCAGGGTGGCCGCCAGGTCGAAGCGGAAACCGTCCACGTGCATCTCGGTCACCCAGTACCGCAGGCTGTCCATGATGAGCTGGAGCACGTGCGGGGAGCGCATGAGCAGCGAGTTCCCCGTGCCGGTGGTGTCCGTGTAGTACCGGGGATCGTTCGAGAGCCGGTAGTACGAGGGGTTGTCCAGGCCCCGGAAGGAGAGCGTAGGGCCCAGGTGGTTGCCCTCGGCGGTGTGGTTGTAGACCACGTCGAGGATGACCTCGATGCCCGCCTGGTGCAGCGCCCGGACCGCCGACTTGAACTCCAGGACCTGCTGGCCCCGGTCGCCCCAGGACGCGTAGGCGTTGTGCGGGGCGAAGAAGCCGATCGTGTTGTAGCCCCAGTAGTTGGCGAGCCCCGCGTCCACCAGGCGGTGGTCGTTCACGAACTGGTGAACGGGCATCAGTTCGAGGGCGGTGACGCCCAGTTCCTTCAGATGCCCGATGACCGACGGATGCGCGAGACCCGCGTACGTCCCGCGCAGCTCCTCCGGAAGGTCCGGGTGCAGCATCGTCAGGCCCTTCACATGGGCCTCGTAGATCACCGTGTGGTGGTACTCGGTGCGCGGACGCCGGTCGTCGCCCCAGTCGAAGTAGGGGTTCACGACCACCGAGGTCATCGTGTGCGGGCCCGAGTCGAGGTCGTTGCGCGCGTCCGGCCGCCCGAACGGGTAGCCGTACACCGCCTCGCCCCACTTCACCTGCCCCGACACCGCGCGCGCGTACGGGTCGAGCAGCAGCTTCGCCGCATTGCAGCGCAGCCCGCGCTCCGGCGCGTACGGGCCGTGCACCCGGAACCCGTACCGCTGACCGGGCATCACGCCCGGCAGATAGGCGTGCCGTACGAACGCGTCGGTCTCGCGCAGCTCCACCGCCGTCTCCGAGCCGTCGTCGTGCAGCAGACACAGCTCGATCCTGTGGGCGGCCTCCGAGAAGACCGCGAAGTTGGTTCCCGCTCCGTCATAGGTGGCGCCCAGGGGGTACGCCTGTCCCGGCCAGACCTGCATGGATATAGATTCTTCCTCTTCTGTCCGGGTTTTGTGGGTGTTCTTCGGCCAGATCCTGCCCGAAAGAAGGGCAACCACCTAGGACTTCGCCCCGTCCTACCGGGTGACCGCAGACCAAGAGGGGGAAAGAGGGGGAAGTGTGTACGAAATAGTGCGCCGCCACCTGGGGAAGGTGGTGGCCGGAGCGGCCATGGCGGTGACGGGCACCGCCGTCGCCGTCGCGATCAGCCTGCCGGGCCAGGCGGGAGCGAGCGGGGCCGCCGGAACCGGAGGCGCCACCGGCGTCGCCGGAGCGGCCGGTGCGCGGACGGGGGGCGGCACGGGCGGCGCCTCGCAGCAGGGGGAGACGGGCGCACAGACCACCGGCAGCGCCCCGCCGCCCGCCACCGTCGTCCCGGCCGCGGCCGAGGGGAAGAAGGGCGTCGGGAGCGACCCGCTCACCGAGGACGAGCTCGCACGGGCCGAGGCGCTGGCGCTGACCCCGCCCGCCGCCACCGCCCAGCAGGACGTCGAAGGCGGCCGCGGCCCGCAGCGCCTCGGCACCCGGCTCGCCGAGCCCGTCCCGGGCGACCCGTCCCGGCGCGCCGAGGTCCGCCTCTACGACTACGCGCGCGACGAGCTCCTCACGAAGACCGTCAACCTCGACACCGGCAAGGTCGAGAAGTCCGGCGCGCAGCGCGGGGTCCAGCCCTCCGCCCACCCCGACGAGCTGCGCGAGGCCCTGGAGCTGATCCTCGCGAGCCCGCTCGGCAAGGGCGTCAAGGAGGACTACAAGGACGCCACCGGCAAGGAGCTCACGTCCACCGGGCAGCTGTGGTTCAACGGCGACGTCTACCGCACCTACCGCGAGGCCGACGTGCCCGCGCAGCTCACCCGTTGCGGGGAGCACCGGTGCGTCCGGCTCGTCACCAAGGTCCTCAACGGGGCCTGGATCGACACCCGGAACCTGATCGTCGACCTCTCCGCGAGGACCGTCACCCGGGTCGGCTGACCACCGCCCCGGCCACTCCGCAGCCTCCTCACGACACGTACGAGGGAGTACGTCCCCATGTCCCACCGGAGCAACCCGCGCGCCCGCAAGCGGGGCGCCGTCCTGACCGCCGCCGTGCTGCTCGGCACCGCCACGGCCGCCGCCGGCCCGGTGGCCGGCGCCACCGCGGCCACCGCCCCGCCCGCCCGCCCGAACCAGGCGCCCGCCGCCTCACCCGACTGCTCGGCCGCGTACCGCATCACGCAGAAGCTCGACGGCGGCACCACCTGGCGGATGTGCTGGCGCTACGACACCGACGCCGGGCTCACGCTCGACCGGATCACCTACCAGCCGCCCGGCGCCGCCGCGCCCATCAAGGTCCTCAACAGCGCCCGGCTCGCCCAGATCCACGTGCCGTACGACGACGGCGGCGCCGAGTACGACGACCTCACCGGCGCCGGCTTCGGCTGGGGCCTGCAGAACCTCAAGCCGGCCGAGTGCCCCGGCGGCACCCTCACCACCGTCAAGGTGCCCGAGATCGGCGACGTCAAGGGCCTGTGCACCACCACGCGGGCGCGTGGGCACGCGTACCGCATGGCCAGCGACAACGGCTCCAAGGTCTGGGCGGCCCAGGCCAAGGACCTGCTCGTCTACACCGTCAACAAGGTCGGCTGGTACGAGTACATCACCGAGTGGCGCTTCACCGCCGACGGCACCATCGGCGCCAACGTCGGCGCCACCGGCAGCCTCTCGCCCGTCGACTACAACGCCACCGACGGCCGCGGCTGGCCCCTCGGCAAGGGCGCCCGCGGCTACGCCACCAGCCATGCCCACAACGTCTTCTGGAAGCTCGACTTCGGTCTCGACGGCTCCACCAAGGACCGGATCGAGCAGTTCGACTCCACCGTCACCGCGCCCGCCGCCGGCGGCGGCGGACCCACCGTGAAGACGAAGAGGACCGTCGTCACCAAGGAACTCGCCGGCGACGCGAAGAACATGCGCTGGTGGCGGGTCGTCAGCGGCACCGGCAAGAACGCCGACGGCCACGCGCGCTCGTACGAGATCGTGCCCGGCCACACCGACACGCACGCGGGCCGCGGATTCACCAAGCACGACGTGTACTTCACCCAGTCCCGCGCCTGCGAGAAGTTCGCGAGCAACAACATCGGCAACTGCGCCGCGGGCGCCGGTGACAGCGTGGACAGGTGGGTCAACGGCGAGACGCTGACTCAGCCGTCCGTGTGGGTCAACATCGGGTTCCACCACATCGCCCGGGACGAGGACCAGCAGCCGATGCCGGTCCACTGGCAGGGCTTCCAGCTCGCGCCCAGGGACGTAACCGCTATGAATCCGCTCACTCCGGCCGATCTCGCCTCCCAGAACGGGCAGCCGGATCTGGGGAGTTGAGGAAGCAGCCTGACGATCCTGCTGCACCGCCTCCCGCTCGGGGAGTACCCTTCCTTGATCGTTGTCACATGGTCATCCTGTCCGCCGGAACGGGTGTCCGGGAGCAGAAGGCGGTGCGCGGGTGAGCTCGGGAGGTCTGGAGCTGCCCCCAGGTGACGCGGGTCACGAGGGGGGCCCGGCCGACCCCGCAGAGGCGCCGCCCGGAGCGGTCGCGCCACCGGGCGCGGCCGTACCCCCGGGCGTGGTCCTGCCGCCGGGCACGGTCGTGCCGCCCGGCACGGTCACCGTCGGCAGGCCCGTGGAGATCGGGGCGGAGCTCGACTGGGGCGCCGAGGCCTGGAGCGAGGTCCGCACCAGGGCCCAGCGCGCCGGCCGGGCGTACATCTGGCTGAACCTCGTCGAGCAGCGGCTGCGGGCCGTCGTCGCCGCCGTCCTGCGGCCCGTGTACGAACCCGTGCACGGCGAGGAGTGGGTGGTGGCCGCGGCCGGGCCCGCCGGCCAGGAATGGGTCCAGCGGGCCGTCGCCGTCCGCGAGGTCTCCCGGCGCAAGGGCTACCTCCTGGACCCGGCCGACGACAACGTCCTGAGCTTCCTCACGCTGCCCCAGCTGCGCGAGCTGATGGTGCAGCACTGGCCCTGCTTCGAGCCCTACTTCGACGACCGGCGCGAGGTCGAACTCGCCCTGGACGAGCTGGAGGTCACGCGCAACGTGGTCTCCCGCAACCGGGCGCTCTCGCTGACCGTCCTCGCCCAGTCCGAGCGGGCCTCCGCCCGCATCCTGGAGATCCTCGGCGGCGGGGCCGGGGTCCCGTCCGCCGACCGGCTGCCCGTCGACGCCGTCGAGGACCTCGTCGGCGACCGGTACGCGGACGTCGTCTCCGTCCACCCCGACCGGGTCCGGCTGCAGCGGCAGCTGCCCGCCGAGGACCTCTTCGGCGGGGCCCGCCGCCTCGACGCCACCGGCATAGGCCTCAATCTGCTCGTGCAGAACTTCTCCGGCCGCCGCATGGTCCGGCTCGCCGAGTCCGGCTGCCGGACCCGGCTCCTCTTCCTCAACCCGGCGAGCAGCGCCGTCAAGCGCCGCGAGCGGGAACTCGGCCTGAAGAAGGGCGAGCTGAGCCGCTCGGTCGAGATGAACATCCTGCACATGCGCCGGGTCCGCTCGAAGCTGCGCGACCCGGGCGCCTTCCAGATCCACGTCTTCGACGAGACCCCGCGCTTCACCGCCTACCTCGTCGACGGCGACGGACCGGACGGGGTCGGTGTCGTCCAGTCGTACCTGCGCCGGGCCCGCGGCATGGAGGCCCCGGTCCTCGTCCTGCGCGGCGGCGGACGGAACGTCGTCCGGCACGGGCAGCCGGCCCGTGACGGAGATCACGGACTTTTCGAGACATACCGGGAGGAGTTCGAGTCGGTCTGGCTCGACTCCCGGCCCGTCTCCTGACCTTCGGCCGGGGGAGCCGGAGGCGTTGTCAGTGGTGCGTGCGAGGGTGGTCAGCACCACGGGGGAGATCACGTAAGGAGGACCCGATGGCTTGGCACGGCGACACGCTGGTCGGCTTCGACCTGGAGACGACCGGCACGGAACCGCTGGAGGCCCGTATCGTCACGGCCTCGATCGTCGAGGTCGACGGCGGCGGACAGGTCAGGCAGCGGCGGGACTGGCTCGCCGACCCGGGCATCCGCATCCCGGAGCAGGCCTCCGCGATCCACGGCATCAGCACCGAACGCGCGGCGGCCGAGGGCCGGCCCGCCCGCGAGGTCGCCGACGAGATCGCGCGGACCCTCGCCGCGTACTGGGAGGACGGCGTCCCCGTCGTCGCGTACAACGCCTCCTTCGACCTCACGCTCCTCGCCGCCGAGCTGCGCCGCCACGGCCTCCCCTCCCTGGAGGAGCGGCTCGGGGGGACGGCCATCGGGCCGGTCGTCGACCCGTACACCATCGACCGGGCCGTCGACCGCTACCGGCGCGGCAAGCGGACCCTGGAAGCGGTCTGCGGGGAGTACGGCGTGGTGCTCGAAGCCGCCCACCAGGCCGCCGCCGACGCGCTCGCCGCCGTCCGGGTCGCCGTCGCGATAGCCGAGCGGCACCCCCAGGTCGCCGCCCTGGACCCGGCCGAGCTGCACGAGCGGCAGATCGGCTGGTACCGGACCTGGGCCGAGAACTTCCAGGACTTCCTGCGCCGCAAGGGCGACGCGGAGGCGGTCGTCGACTCCACGTGGCCCCTGCGCGAGACGGTCGCGGCGGCGGTCTGACCCCCGCCAGGGCGAATCAGCCGAGCGGCAGCCTCAGGCGGGCGGCCGTGCCGTCGACGGAGGTGACGGTGGTCGTGCCGCTGTCGATGTCGGCGTCGGTGAGGGCGTCGGAGTAGAGCGCGTCCTTGCTGTTGACCACCAGCATGAGGCGGTGGCCCGCGGCCACGTCGTAGCCCGCGGCCTGGAGCTTCCAGGTGACGTTGCGGTTCTCACCGGGGGTCAGGTCGTCCAGGGTGAGGGGCTCGTGGGTGATGATGCGCGCCGTGTTGTCGGGGCTGACGTCGAAGAGATAGGCCACGATCGTCGCCGAGGCGGCGCTGCTGCGGACGCTGAGCGTGAGCTCGGGGACGCCCCGGATGCGGCGGGCGGCACCGTTCGCCGTGGCGTCGAGGGGGGCCGTGGTCCAGACCGCGAGGTGCTGCCGGTCGAACTTGTCGGTGGCGTACGTCTTCGGGTTGCCCTTCCATTCGGCCTGGCCGGTGGCGATGATCGCGTCGACCGCGGTGGCATCCGTGAGCTCGCCCGCGGTGAACTCCCGCTTCCAGCCGGTCTCCGCCTCCCCGGCGAGGCCGCCGTCACGGCTGTCGGAGCCGACGGAGGTCAGGTACCAGTCCTCGGTGGAGGTGGTCACCTCGGACCAGGAGGCCCTGCGCTCGCGGACGGCCGGCTCGGTGATGACGTTCTGGCCGGTCTCCGGGTCGGTCTCGGTCTTGTACGTGAACATGATCTGGTTGTTGACCGCGGGCCACTCGGGCACGCCGTTCGAGGCGCCGAGCACATGGTGGTCGAGCCAGGCGAAGGCCTCCTCCACGGGCAGGTTCGGCCCGCTCCACGGGATGGAGAGACCGGCGCCCTCGGGGGCGGCGTGGTCGCCGATCCACAGGTTCAGGTGCTTGGGCACGGTCAGCCGCTCGAAGTGCTCGACGACCTGGTTGACGGGGAACAGCGTCTCGTGCCAGGTGTTGGAGAAGAACGTCGGGATGTTCCGGGCGTTGGTGTCGCGGACGTATTCGGCGGGTGCGCGCTCCGTGCCCCAGGCGACCACGTCGTCGAGGTTCCGTCCGGCCTTGAAGTCCGCGAGGAGCTCGCGGGTGGCGGCGTCGAACTTCCGCTCCTCGGGGCCGCCGGTGAAGTTCACCAGGGCTTCCACGGCCGCCAGGTGGCGGGTGCCGTTGTCGTAGAGGCTCGTGGCGAGGTTGCCCCAGGTGCTGAAGGCGACGACGGCGTCGACGCGGGCGGCCGGGTCGTGCGCCGCGACGAGCTGGCTGATGCCGGAGCCGTACGACTCGCCGAGGAAGGCGATCCTGCTCGGGGCGAGGTGGAGCTGCGCGTAGTCGATGACCGTGGAGCCGTCGGCCCAGTCGAGCTGCCCGGCGACGTCGATCGTGCCGCCGGACGTGAAGAACGCGTCGCGGTAGCCGCCGCCGAGCAGCGGGTACGTCAGGCCGATGCCGCGCGGGGTGTACGCGAGGACGTGGTAGCCGCGCTGCGCCAGCTGCAGGTACAGGTACGCGAAGATGGTCCAGCCGAGCGGCGTCCAGCCCGCCGGCACGATCACCACCGGACGGGGTTCGTCGCCGTTGAGCTTGATCGTGAAAGCCGACAGCTCCACACCGTCCGAGTCGATCCTCGGAAAACCGAAGGTCGCCTTGGCCCGCACCTGCTCCGTCAGTTGCCGGAGCTCCGGGGTCAGCAGAGCACTGGTGGCCTCGCCCTTCAGCGTGGCGACCAGCGCCAGGGCCAGGTTGACGGCGTCCGGGTCGAGCTCGGTGGCGGAGGCGTAGATGCCGTGGTCGGCGAGCCGGGCCACCTGGGCGGGGGTTACCGCGCTGATCTCGTTGTCGTCCTGAGGGTTGCTCACGAAGCCGTCCTCTTCACTGTGGCCGACCAGTCGGCCGGCGCCGGGTACCGGGACGTCTTCGCCCCGCCTGCCTGAAGGCACGCGGGGCGAAGACGACGGCATCGTTCCAGCTCAGAAGGCACGTCGGCGTGGAAACCGGACACGGCTCCCGCTCCCCGTCTCGGGAACGGACTCACTCTCCAGGCGGGTTTGAACTCGCCCCCCGCCGACCCCGCCCACGGAAACGGTCACCTTTCGCCCACCGTCCGACGGAAGCGGTCACCCGGGATCAGCGACGATCGACCGGAACCGGCCCTTCAGCCGTTCTCCTTGAGGAAGGAGAGCAGCAGCTCGTTGACCTTCTCCGGCTGGTCGAGCTGCAGCCAGTGGCCCGCGTCCTCGACCCGCTCGTAGCGCCAGGAGCCGGCGACGTACTCGCCCGTCCCCGACATCGAGCGCTCGGTGAGGAAACGGTCGCCCGTCGACCACAGGCCCATCACCGGGACCGACTCCGGCAGCGGCACCGCCGGCACGTCCGCGCCGAACTGGACCTCCGGCGGCAGACCCGCGCGGTAGATGTCCAGCGCCGCCGTCAGCGCGCCGGGCGCGCGCAGCGTCTCGATCGCGGCCTCGGCGTCCGGGTGCTCGCCCAGCATCTCCCGCAGGTTGGCGTAGTCGTCCCGCGCGAGCCAGTCCTCGGCGACCCCGGCCAGCTGGAACAGCAGCATGTACCAGGAGCGCTGCTTCTGCTCCCAGCCGGCGGCCCGGATGGACCCCAGGTGACCCACGGACAGGATGCTCAGGCTCCGCACCCGGTCAGGGAAGAACTGGGTCACGGCCTGCGCGATGCCCGAACCCCAGTCGTGACCCACCAGATGGACCTGGTCGAGGTCGAGGTGCGCCAGGAGCTCGACCATGTCGCCGACGTGCTTGCCCGGGTGGTGCGCCGCCGGACCGCCCTCGGGCCGGTCGGAGGCACCGAAGCCGCGCAGGGTCGGCGCGACGGTCCGGAAACCGGCCGCGTTCAGCGCCGGGACCTGGTGCCGCCACAGGTGGTGGCTGTCGGGGAAGCCGTGCACGAGCAGCACGGCCGGTCCCTCCCCGCTCACCTCGACGTCGAGGGTCACCTCGGACAGTTCGACACGCATCTCAACACCCCGTTCGTCACCGGCCGGTTCGAAGGCAACATGATGTCAGAAGGGGTACCAGCGCACCTCGGGGTCACCGTCCCGCAGTGAGGCCACCCGCCGCTCGAACTCGGCCAGGGCCTTCGGGTTCGTCGGCGCGTGCTGCGCCACCCACGCGCAGCTCGCGGTCTCCCGCGCCCCGCGCAGCACCGCGCACCCCTCCCACTCGCGGACGTCCCAGCCGTACGCCTCGGTGAACGCCTCGTACGCCGCCGGGTCCAGGCCGTAGCGGTCCCGGGAGAGCGTGAGGACCACGAGATCGTGCTCGCGCAGATCCGAGGAGAAGGTCTCCAGGTCCACCAGGACCGGCCCGTCCGGGCCGACGTGGACGTTCCGGGGGAGGGCGTCCCCGTGGATCGGGCCCGGCGTCAGACGCGGGGTGAGCGCGGCCGCCGCCGGCGCGAAGGAATCGCGCCGCTCCCGCAGGAACGCCGCGTCCGCCGGGTCGATCGTGGCCCCCGCGAGCCGCAGCCACCGCTCCACCCCGCCGAGCAGCTCACGGCGCGGGAGCGTGAACCCGGTCGGTTCGGGCAGCGCGTGCACCGCCCGCAGCAAGGGCGCGAGATCACGGGGCTCCGTGGGACGCACCGCCTCCGGCAGCCGGTGCCAGACGGTCACCGGATGCCCGTCCACCAGGCGCGGCTTCTCCTCGGCGGCCCGGACCGCGGGGACCCCGGCGGCTTCCAGCCACGAGGCCAGCGCCAGCTCCCGCTCGGCCCGCTCGAACAGCTCCGCGTCCCGGCCGACCTTCACCACCAGATCGCCCAGGGCGAAGACCGCGTTCTCGCCCAGGGCGAGCAGCCGCGCACCCGCGACCGGCAGCCCCGCTCCGCCCAGGATCTCCCGTGCCCGCGCCTCGTCCATCGACCTCTCCCTCACGCGTGTGTTTGCGCCAAAGTCTCCCATCCGCGCAGCTCACCGCGCCCGTCGCCTTGACGGGCCGACACACCGTCAGCACCATGGCGGGATTCCGGACAGCGGCAGCAGCAGGTGGACGGGGGGTCGGATCGTGAGCTCAGTGACCGCGACGAAGCGGCCGGGGGTCCCTCGATGAGCTCGGTGACCACGGCCTCGCGGCCCGGCCGAGCGGGCACACCCCGCGCCGCCCCCGGGACACGCCCGCGCGGCCCCGACCTCGGCGCCTGGTTCCTGGTGCTCCCGGCGCTCCTGCCGATCCTCGTCCTCAGCGTCGGCCCCCTCCTCTACGGCATCGCGCTCGCCTTCACCGACGCCCAGTCCGGCCGCACCCAGGCCACCCGCTGGGTCGGCACCCTCAACTTCCAGGACCTGCTGCACGACACCCTCTTCTGGGAGTCCTTCCGCATCGGCGTGGTCTGGGCCGTCGGCGTCACCGTCCCGCAGTTCCTGCTCGCCCTCGGCCTGGCCCTGCTGCTCGACCAGAAGCTCCGCTTCCGCCGGCTGGCACGCGCCCTCGCCATCGTGCCCTGGGCGATGCCGGAGGTCGTCGTCGGCATCATGTGGCGGCTCGTCTACAACCCCGACGCCGGCATCCTCAACGAGACCCTGCGGAACCTGGGCCTCGGCGAGGGACACGACTGGCTCTCCGGGCTCGCCACCGCCCTGCCCGCCGTCATCGTCGTCGGCGTCTGGGCCGGCATGCCGCAGACCACCGTCGCCCTGCTCGCCGGACTCCAGAACACCCCGCGCGAACTCCACGAGGCGGCCGCCCTCGACGGCGCCGGCGCCTGGCGCCGCTTCCGCGCCGTCACCTGGCCCGCGCTCCGGCCGGTGGCCCTCGCCATCACCGCCCTCAACCTCATCTGGAACTTCAACTCCTTCGCCCTGGTCTACGTCCTGACCAACGGCGGACCGGGCGGCCGGACCCGGCTCCCCATGCTCTTCGCCTACGAAGAGGCCTTCCGCTACGGGCAGTTCGGCTACGCCGCCGCGATGGGCTGCGTGATGGTCGCCGCCGTCTCGGTGCTCATCGCCCTCTCCCTCGTACGCCGTCTGAAAGGGGACCAGGACCGGTGAGCGCCCTCCGGACGAGCGGGCCCGCGCGGGCAGGCCAGTACCTGGCTCTCCTCGCCTATCTCGTCTTCCTCGCCTTCCCCTTCCTCTGGCTGCTCTCCACCGCCTTCAAGCCCGCCCCCGAGCTGGCCTCGCTGCATCCCACCTGGATCCCGGAGAACCCCACCCTCGACAACTTCCGGCAGGCCTTCGACGAGCAGCCACTGCTCAGGGCCGCCGCGAACAGCCTGCTCGCCGCCGTGTCCGCCGCCGTCATCGCGGTGGCCGTCGCGACCCCGCTCGCCTATGTGACGGTCCGCCACCGCGGCCGGCTCGCCGGGGCCGCCACCGGCTGGGTGGTGATCAGCCAGGCGTTCCCCTTCGTCCTCGTGATCATCCCGCTCTTCCTCGTCCTCAAGAACCTGCACCTGATCAACAGCGTCGCCGGGCTCGTCCTGGTGTACGTGGTGTGGTCGCTGCCCTTCGCCCTCTGGATGCTCATGGGGTACGCCAGGGCCGTCCCGGCCGAACTGGAAGAGGCCGCGGCCGTCGACGGCGCCGGCCGGATCCGTACCCTCGTCTCGGTCACCGCCCCGCTGCTCGCCCCGGGCATCGTCGCCACCGCGCTCTTCGCCTTCGTCACCGCCTGGAACGAGTTCTTCTTCGCGCTCGTCCTCCTCAAGACCCCCGAGAAGCAGACCCTCCCGGTCGTCCTCACCCACTTCCTCGGTGCCGAGGGCGTCGCCGACCTCGGCCCGCTCGCCGCCGCGGCCTTCCTCGCCACCCTGCCGTCCCTCCTCGTCTTCGGCCTCCTCCAGAGACGGATCACGGGCGGGACGCTCACCGGGGCGGTGAAGTCATGAGACGGATCCTCGCCCTCGCCGCCGCGCTCGCCCTGCTCCTCAGCGGCTGCACCGCCGGGGGAGACGGACCCGACGACGGCGTCGTACGGCTCCGCTTCCAGTCCCTCGCCTGGCAGAAGGAGTCCGTCGACGCCAACCGGCAGCTGGTGAAGGAGTGGAACGCCGCCCACCCCGACATCCAGGTGGAGTACGTCCAGGGCAGCTGGGACTCCGTCCACGACCAGCTCCTCACCTCCTTCGAGGGCGGCGAGGCGCCCGACATCATCCACGACGCCTCCGACGACCTGTCCGACTTCGCCTACGGCGGCCGGCTCGCCGACCTCCGCCCGCTGCTCTCCGAGCGGCTGCGCGCCGACATCCCCGCCCGCAGCTGGGAGACCACCACCTTCGGCGAGGGCGTCTACGGCGTGCCGTTCCTCCAGGAACCCCGCGTCCTCATCGCCAACCGGAAGATCCTGGAGTCCTCCGGCGTCCGCGTCCCCACCCCGGAGAAGCCCTGGAGCTGGAGCGAGTTCCGGCAGATCACCCAGGACCTCACCCGGACCATGGGAAGCGGCCGGTACGCGGTCGCCTGGCCCCTCAAGGAGCCCGTCTCCGTCAGTCTCAACCTCGGGGTCTCGGCCGGGGGCCGGCTCTTCCACCGGGATCCGGACGGCCGGGTGACCGTCGACTTCACCGCGTCCGACGGCATCGTCCCCGGCACCGTCCACGACCAGGTCGTCAGTGACCGGACCGCCCCGCGCACCACGCTCGGCAGCGGCGGCTCCGACACCCTGCCCGGCTTCTTCGCCGGCAAGTACGCCATGGTCCCGCTGGGTTTCGCCTACCGGCAGCAGATCGCGCAGCAGGCGCCCGAGGGCTTCGCATGGACGGTGCTGCCCGCGCCCGCCGGCGGCGAAGGGCTCGCCCAGGGCGTCTCCCCGCAGACCCTGTCGATCGCCGAGGACAGCCCCCACAAGAAGGAGGCGGCCCGCTTCCTCGACTTCTTCCTGCGTCCGGCGAACATGGTGCGGCTCGCGCGGGGCGACTGGATGCTGCCCACCGGCACCGCCGCGCTCGCCGACCCCTCCCTGCACACCGCGCGGGACGGCTGGGCGACCGGGGCGGCGGTGGCCGAATATCTACGGCCCGCGCCCGCGCAGTCGGTGCGCGGCTACCCGGAGTGGAAGGACAAAGTGGCCACCCCGGCCTTCCAGGAGTACTACAGCGGCGCCATCGACGGCGCCGAACTGCGCAGGCGCCTGGTCGAGGACGGCAACCGGGTCCTCGCCCGCTATCAGCGCAGATGACGGATTCGTGATTACGAAACCTTGTTGAATAAGTCACAGATGGGTGAAGGGTCTTCTCCGGAACTCCTCCATCCGACAGGGTTCGAACCGGCCACCGTGCCGCCCCCCACGCGGCACGGTGGCCGTCTAGATTGAGCCCATGACGAAGACCTACGCGGCCCTGCTCCGCGGCATCAACGTGAGCGGGCGCCGCAAGGTCCCCATGGCGGAACTCCGGAAGCTCCTCGAAGAGCTCGGACACACCGGCGTCCGCACCTACCTCCAGAGCGGGAACGCCGTCTTCACCACCGACTCCGGCGCCGGCGAGGACGAGCTCAGGGCCTCCCTCGAAGACGCGATCGAGGAGCGCTTCGGCTTCCGCGTCGACTGCCTCGTCCGCGACGGCGACTACCTCGCCGCCGTCGCCGACGCCTGCCCCTTCCCGGCCGCCGAACTGGAGGGCAAGCAGCTCCACGCCATCTACTACTCGGAGGCCGCCGACCCCGGGCGCTTCGCCGCGATCGACCGCGAGGCCTTCCTCCCCGAGGACTTCGCCCTCGGCGACCGCGTGCTCTACCTCTACGCCCCCGAAGGCCTCGGGAAGTCCAAGCTCGGCGAGGCGGTCTCCCGCCCGTCCGTGGTGAAGGGCCTCGTCGCCACCGGCCGGAACTGGAACACGGTGGTCAAGCTCGTCGAGATGACGCGCGGGGACTGACCCTGAAGTGGCCCAGTCGGAAGGGTGAGGAATGGCCCGTGATCACGGGCCAACTCCCCGCTAGATTCGATGTCATGACGAGCACCGAGCACACCGCTTCCCGCCCCACCGTCGACTTCTGGTTCGACCCCGCCTGCCCCTTCGCCTGGATCACCTCCCGCTGGATCCTGGAGGTCGAGCGCCACCGGGACATCGACCTCCGCTTCAAGGTCATGAGCCTGTACTTCCACAACGAGGGCAACGAACTCCCCGACTGGTACCGCGAGCTCGTCGACGCCTCCATCGGCCCGGTCCGGGTGGCGGCGGCCGCCGCCGAACAGCACGGCGAGGAGATCCTGCGCCCGCTCTACACCGCGTACGGCACCCGCATCCACGAGAAGAAGCAGAAGGACTTCGACGCGGTCATCGCCGAATCGCTCACCGAGCTCGGCCTCCCGCCGGAGCTGGCCGCCGCCGCGCACGACCCGGCCCACGACGAGGCGGTCCGCCGCAGCCACGACGCGGGCAAGGACCCCGAGGCGGAGGGGTACGTCGGCACCCCGACGATCCACGTGGACGGCACCGTCTGGTTCGGCCCGGTCCTGCGGGCGATCCCGCGCGGCGAGAAGGCGGCCGAACTCTTCGACAGCTTCCGGGTCCTCGCCTCCCACCCCGACCTCTTCGAGCTGAAGCGCACCCGCACGGGCGGGCTCGACTTCAGCTAGCGTCAGGCGGTCCTGGCGACCGGGCGCCGCGCCGCGTGGGCGCCGTCGTAGCGCTCCAGGAGCAGGCGGGCCAGTTCGGGGGAGGGGCCCAGGACGTCCGCCAGGACGTCGGCCTCGGCCGCGCCCGCCGCGATGCGGTCGGGGAGGCGGCCCGGGGCGATGACGTACGGCGCCACCGCCACCCGCCGGACGCCCGGCTCGGCGCGGAGCGCACGTACGGCGTCCTCCGTGCGCGGGAAGCCCCCGGCATTTACAGCGGAGGCGAACGCGGGCCGCACGGAGCACCAACCGGTGCGCCGCAGCTCCCGCGCCGTTTCTGCGATCACCGCGATCGCCTCCGGGTCTGTGGAGCCCGCCGAGGCCAGGACGACCCCGGTCGTGCTCTTGTCGCCGGGCCCGAGCCCGGCCTCGTACAACCGCCGCTCCACCGCCGCGATCAGCAGCGGCGAGGGACCGAGGACCTCCGCCTGGCGGATGTTCAGGGAGGGCGGCGCCTGGCGCAGTACGGCGGGGATGTCGGTCTTCGCGTGGAAGGCCCGGGTGAGGAGGAGCGGCAGGGCCACCACGTCCCGTACCCCGTCCGCGGCGAGCCGGTCGAGCACTCCCGGCACCGAGGGCAGGTTGAAGTCCAGGAACGCCGTCTCCACGCGCAGCCCCGGCCGCAGCGCACCGGCCCGGCGCACCAGCGCCTGGACGGTCGCCGCGTGCCGCGGATCGCGGCTGCCGTGGGCGACGACGAGGAGCACGGAGCGGTTCATGGTCAGGCCTTCGTGAGCAGACCGCGGCGGCGGAGGACCGCGCGCTCCAGCGGGCTGAAGATGAGCAGGTCGATGGCGATGCCGACGATCAGGATCAGGATGATCGCCAGGAAGATCCCGGCCATGTCGATGTTGTTGCGGCCGTTCTCCAGGAGCTGGCCGAGGCCGAGGCCCAGGTCCGGCGAGGAGGCGATGATCTCCGCGGCCATCAGCGAGCGCCAGGAGAACGCCCAGCCCTGCTTGAGGCCCGCGAGGTAGCCGGGGAGCGCGGCCGGCATCACGATGTGCCAGGCGCCCTTGAGCCCCGTCGCGCCGAGCGTCTGGCCGGCCCGCAGGAAGAGCGGCGGGACCTGGTCGACGCCGGCCACCAGGCCGTTGGCGATCGAGGGGACGGCGCCGAGCAGGATCACCGCGTACATCATGCTGTCGTTGAGGCCGAGCCACAGGACGGCCGGCGCGACCCAGGCCACCGAGGGCAGCGACTGGAGTCCCGCGAGGATCGGGCCGATCGCCGCACGCACGAACTTCACGCGGGAGACGAGCAGGCCCAGCGGGGTGCCGATGGCGAGCGCCAGGAGGAAGCCGAACAGGGCGCGGGAGACGCTGGTCCACAGGACCTGGAGGAGCGTGCCCTCCAGCCACATGGTGGTCAGGCTGTCCCAGACGGCGGACGGCGCGGGCAGCTTGTACTCGTCGGTGACCTTCAGGGACACCAGGAGCTGCCACGCGACCAGGACGAGGACGATGGCGACGACCGGCGGAAGCACCTTCTTGACCAGCACCTCGCGGACCGGGGTCCGCGAGACGTTCACGGTGTCGAGGGCGTCGAGACCGGCTTCGAGGCCGGCGAGGTCGTCGGTGTTCGGGCTGATGTCAGTGCTGGCCATGACGGCGGATCTCCCCACGCAGGTGCTCGGTGATCTCGAGGGACAGCTCCGCGACGGCGGCGTCCTCGATGCGGCGCGGCTGAGGGATGTCGATGGTCCACTCGTGCGCGATCCGGCCGGGCCGGGACGAGAGGAGGACGACACGCTCGGCGAGGCGTACGGCCTCGCGCACGTTGTGGGTGACGAAGAGCACCGACAGCTTCGTCTCCCGCCAGATCCGGGTCAGCTCGTCGTGCAGCACGTCCCGGGTGATGGCGTCGAGCGCGGCGAACGGCTCGTCCATCAGGAGCAGGTCGCTGTCCTGGGCGAGCGCGCGGGCCAGCGCGACGCGCTGGCGCATGCCGCCGGACAGCTCGTGGACCCGCTTGTCGTACGAGCCGCCGAGCCGGACGAGGGTCAGGAGGCGCTCGGCCTCCTCGCGCCGCTCGGCCTTGGGCACCCCGCGCAGCCGCAGGGCCAGTTCGATGTTCTTGCCCGCGGTGAGCCACGGGAAGAGGGCGTGCTCCTGGAACATCAGGGCCGGCCGGCCGCCGGGGGTCTCGATGGACCCCGCGGACGGCCGGTCGAGCCCGGCGACCAGGTTGAGCAGCGTGGACTTGCCGCAGCCCGAGGCGCCCAGGAGGGTGACGAACTCGCCGGGGGCGACATCGAGCGAGATGTCGTCGAGGACGAGCTGCCCGCCGGCGGGTCCGCCGAAGGACTTGGAGACATGCTCGATGCGGGCGGCATGGGTCACCGCCGCACGGTCCTCGGCCTTGGCGAGCGTCGTGGTCGTGGCCATGGTCGTCACCTCCTGGGGATCAGCTGCGGGCTGTTACTTCGCGCCGAGACCGGCGTCGGAGACCTCGGGCTGACCCGCGGCCTTCAGGACCTTGTTGAGCGGCTTCAGGTCGTAGATGCCGGACAGCTCGGGCTGCTTCAGGAGACCGGCCTTCACCGCGTGGTCGGCCTGGGCCTGGAGGGTGGCCGCCAGCGGGTCGTTGGTGAAGGCGATGGACGGCCACGCGGCGTCGATGACCTTGGCACCGAGCGCCTTGCCCGAGAGGGCCTTCAGCTTGGCGTTGGCCGAGGCCTTCGCCTTGTCCTGGTTGGCGTTGATCCACTCGTTGGTCTTCACCGAACCGCGCAGGAACGCCTCGACGACGTCCGGGTGCTCCTTCAGGAACTTCTGCGACACGATGATGTTCGTGATGACGAACTTCTTGTCCGGCCACAGGTCGGACTCGTCGAGCAGCACCTTCGCGCCGTCGCTGACCAGCTTCGACGCGGTCGGCTCGGGCACCCAGGCGCCGTCGATGGCGCCGGAGGCGTAGGCGTTCGGGGTGACCTTGTTGTCCGTGCGGACCACGGAGACGTCGCCCTTGCCGCTCTGGGCGTCGACCTTCCAGCCCTTCTCGGAGATCCAGTTGAGGAAGGCCACGTCCTGCGTGTTGCCGAGCTGCGGGGTGGCGATCTTCTTGCCCTTGAGGTCGTCCAGGGTCTTGATCTTCGCCGGGTTCACCACGAGCTTCACGCCACCGGAGGCGGCGCCGCCGACGATGCGGAGGTTGGTGCCCTTGGTCTTGACGTAGCCGTTGATGGACGGCGAGGGGCCGATGAAGCCGATGTCGATGGAGCCGGCGTTCAGCGCCTCGATCTCGGACGGGCCCGCGTTGAAGGTGGTGGGAACCAGCTTGGTGCCGCCCAGCTCCTTCTGGAGGATGCCCTCCTGGTCACCGACGAGGGCGGTGGCGTGCGTGAGGTTGGGGAAGTACCCGAGCCGTACGGTGTCGGCGGAGAGCTTCTCGCCCTCGGCGGCCACCTTCTTCGTGGAGTCGTCGTCGTTCTTGGACTCGGAGCCGTAGCCGCAGGAGGCGAGAGCGCCGATCAGCAGCGGCAGGGCGGCGGCGGCGGCCAGGCCGCGGCGCAGGGTGGTACGGGTGGTGGCAGGCACGGGTGGTGTTCCCCTCGGTTCAACTTCTCAGCGAAGTCTGCGTCTATGTCGTTCGGGGTGGAGCGGGTGGAGCCGTGTCGCACCGCTGGCGCGGCGCATCGAGGTCAGCACGCACATCGCGCGACACCTCCCATGCCCGCACCGAGGGCGCCGGAGCCGACCCGGCCGCCCTCCTTCGCGAAGGTGGCGTAGACGTTCTGGCTCATCTCAGAAATCCCACCCTTCTTCCTCGTCGACCGCGGCGACGGCCTTGGTCGTGGCGAAGGACTCGCCCGCCATGCCGGCCGCGAGCGTGGTGCCGTCCGCGGGGTCGATCAGCAGGAACGATCCCGTACGGCGGGAGTCCGCGTACGCGTCGAGCGCGAGCGGCTCGGCGGTGCGGACCACGACCCGGCCGATGTCGTTGGCGACCAGCTGACCCGGGTTCGGGTGCTGGGACAGGTCGTCGAGGGTCAGCCGCGAGGGGATGTCCTTGACGATCGCCTTGACCGTGCGCGTGGTGTGCTTGAGCAGGACCCGCTGGCCGACGGCGAGCGGCTGGTCCGCCACGTGGCAGACGGTCGCCTCGACGTCCTGGCTGGTGGCCGGGGCGTCGCCGCTCGGGGCGAGCAGGTCGCCGCGCGAGATGTCGATGTCGTCGGCGAGCCGGATCGTCACCGACTGCGGGGCCCAGGCGATGTCCACGGACTCGCCCAGCGCGTCGATGCCGGTGATCGTCGACTTCCTGCCCGACGGCAGGACGGTGATCTCCTCGCCGACGCGGAAGGCACCGGCGGCGATCTGACCGGCGTAGCCCCGGTAGTCGGGGTGCTCGGCGGTCTGCGGGCGGATCACGTACTGCACGGGGAACCGGGCGTGGCAGGCCGTCAGGTCGTGGCTGACCGGGACGGTCTCCAGGTGCTCCAGGACCGTCGGGCCGCCGTACCAGTCCATGTTCGCGGACGGCTCCACGACGTTGTCGCCGGCGAGCGCCGAGATCGGGATCGCGGTGATCTCCGGGACGCCGAGCTCGGAGGCGTACGTCGTGAACTCCTCGGCGATCGCGGCGAAGACGGGCTCCTGGTAGTCGACCAGGTCCATCTTGTTCACGGCGAGGACCACGTGCGGGACGCGGAGCAGGGCGGCGACGGCCGCGTGCCGGCGGGTCTGCTCGACGACGCCGTTGCGGGCGTCGACGAGGACCACGGCCAGCTCGGCGGTGGAGGCGCCGGTGACCATGTTCCGGGTGTACTGCACGTGCCCGGGGGTGTCGGCGAGGATGAAGCGCCGGCGCGGGGTCGCGAAGTAGCGGTAGGCCACGTCGATCGTGATGCCCTGCTCGCGCTCGGCCCGCAGACCGTCGGTGAGCAGCGCCAGGTCGGGCGCCTCCTGGCCGCGGGAGCGCGAGGCGTGCTCCACGGCCTCCAGCTGGTCCGTGAGGACCGACTTGGAGTCGTGCAGGAGACGGCCCACCAGGGTGGACTTGCCGTCGTCGACGGAGCCGGCGGTGGCGAAACGCAGCAGGGTGGTGGCCGAGACGTCGGCGAACTGCTCGGTGGACGTGCTCATTAGAAGTACCCTTCGCGCTTGCGGTCTTCCATCGCGGCCTCGGACATCTTGTCGTCGGCGCGGGTCGCGCCCCGCTCGGTGAGGCGGGAGGCGGCGATCTCGGCGATGACGGCGTCCAGCGTGGTGGCGTCGGAGTCGACGGCACCCGTGCAGGACATGTCGCCGACGGTGCGGTAGCGGATGAGCCGCTTCTCGACCGTCTCGGTGTCCTTGGGGCCGCCCCACTCGCCGGCGGTCAGCCACATGCCGTTGCGGGCGAAGACCTCACGCTCGTGGGCGAAGTAGATCTCCGGCAGCTCGATGCCCTCACGGGCGATGTACTGCCAGACGTCCAGCTCGGTCCAGTTGGAGAGCGGGAAGACCCGGACGTGCTCGCCGGGGGCGTGCCGGCCGTTGTAGAGCTGCCACAGCTCGGGGCGCTGCCGGCGCGGGTCCCACTGCGAGAACTCGTCGCGCAGCGAGAACACCCGCTCCTTGGCGCGGGCCTTCTCCTCGTCGCGGCGGCCGCCGCCGAAGACGGCGTCGAAGCGGTGCTGCTGGATCGCCTCGGTCAGCGGGACGGTCTGCAGCGGGTTGCGGGTGCCGTCGGGGCGCTCGCGGAGCTTGCCGGCGTCGATGTACTCCTGCACCGAGGCCACGTGCAGCCGCAGCCCGTGCTGGGCGACGACGCGGTCGCGGTACTCGATGACCTCGGGGAAGTTGTGCCCCGTGTCGACGTGGAGGAGCGTGAAGGGGACCGGCGCCGGGGCGAAGGCCTTCAGCGCCAGGTGCAGCATGACGATGGAGTCCTTGCCGCCGGAGAAGAGGATCACCGGCCGCTCGAACTCGCCCGCCACCTCACGGAAGATGTGGACGGCCTCGGACTCCAGGGAGTCGAGGTGCGACAGCGCGAACGGACTGTCCGTGGTGTCGTGAGCATGGGCGACGGTGGTCACAGTGCCTCCTCGTTCGCTTCTCCGCCCGTGCGGCGCAGAGGTGCGGCTTTCGTTGTTGTCTGCGACCCGGCGGCCGCGCGTGCGTCGCTCACAACAGCCCCCTCTCGGTGAGCAGCGCGTGCAGCTGCGCCGCGGACTCCTGCACGGTCTGGTTCTGGGACTCGATCCGCAGATCGGGGTTCTCGGGCGCCTCGTACGGGTCGTCGACGCCGGTGAGGCCGGAGATCTCGCCGGCGGCCTGCTTGGCGTAGAGGCCCTTCACGTCGCGGACGGAGCAGACCTCCACGGGGGTGGCCACGTGCACCTCGACGAAGGCGGTGCCCTCGGCCTGGTGGCGCTTGCGGACCGCCTCGCGGCTGTCGTTGTACGGGGCGATGACCGGGACCAGGACCTTCACGCCGTGCGAGGCGAGCAGCTCGGCGACGAAGCCGATCCGCTGCACGTTGGTGTGCCGGTCCTCGCGGGTGAAGCCGAGGCCCGCCGAGAGGAACTCGCGGATCTCGTCGCCGTCGAGGATCTCCACGGCGTGGCCCTCCTCGCGGAGGCGGCCGGCCAGCTCGTACGCGATGGTGGTCTTTCCGGCGCTCGGCAGGCCGGTGAGCCAGATGGTGGCACCGGTCACGTGGTTCTCCTGGGGTGTCTGAGTGTCCGTCATCCGTGCAGCCCGCATTCGGTCTTGGCGCGTCCGGCCCAGCGGCCGGCCCGGGCGTCCTCGCCCTCCAGGACGCGGCGGGTGCAGGGCGCGCAGCCGACGGAGGCGTATCCGTCCATGAGGAGCGGGTTGGTGAGGACACCGTGCTCCGTGACGTACGCGTCGACGTCGTCCTGCGTCCAGCGGGCGATGGGGGAGACCTTGACCTTCTGCCGCTTCTCGTCCCAGCCGACGACCGGGGTGTTCGCCCGGGTGGGGGACTCGTCGCGGCGCAGGCCGGTGGCCCACGCGCCGTAGGCGGTGAGGCCCTCCTCCAGCGGCTTGACCTTGCGCAGCGCGCAGCACAGGTCGGGGTCGCGGTCGTGGAGCTTCGGACCGTACTCGGCGTCCTGCTCGGCCACCGTCTGACGCGGGGTCAGGGTGATGACGTTGACGTCCATGACGGCGTCCACGGCGTCGCGGGTGCCGATGGTCTCCTCGAAGTGGTAGCCCGTGTCGAGGAAGACGACGTCCACGCCGGGCTTGACCCGGGAGGCCAGGTGGGCGACGACCGCGTCCTCCATGGAGGAGGTGACGCAGAAGCCGTCGCCGAAGGTGTCCACGGCCCAGCGGAGGATCTCCAGGGCGGAGGCGTCCTCCAGATCACGGCCGGCCTGCTCGGCGAGTGCCTTGAGGTCGGCCGCGGTCGTGTCCTGAGTGACCGTCATATGTCTTTCCTCCCAGTGGTGTTGTCCGAAGTCGCCGGGGCGAGGAGCCCCAGGAACTTCAGCTGGAAGGCTCGACTGCACGCGGCGCATTCCCATGCGCCATGGCCCTGCTCGTTGGGACGCAGGTCCTCGTCCCCGCAGTAGGGGCAGTGGAACGGTGCGGCGCGCTCGCTCACAGTGCCTCCTTGTTCGCTTCTCCGCCCACGCGGCGCAGAGGTGCGGCCTTCGTCGTCGGCTGCGGCCCGGCGACCGCGCGTGCGTCGCTCACGACAGCGCCTCCTCGGAGGCCCGGGCCGCCCAGGTCGCGAAGCGCTCGCCGGTCTCGCGCTCCGCCTGGAAGCGCTTGAGGACCCGCTCCACGTAGTCCGGGAGCTCGGCCGCCGTGACCTTGAGGCCGCGGACCTTGCGGCCGAAGCCGGCCTCAAGACCGAGCGCGCCGCCCAGGTGCACCTGGTAGCCCTCGACGCGGTTGCCCTCGTCGTCCAGGACCAGCTGGCCCTTGAGGCCGATGTCCGCGACCTGGATGCGGGCGCAGGCGTTCGGGCAGCCGTTGATGTTGATCGTCAGCGGCTCGTCGAACTCCGGGATGCGGCGCTCCAGTTCGTCGATGAGCGAGGAGCCGCGGCCCTTCGTCTCGACGATCGCGAGCTTGCAGAACTCGATGCCGGTGCAGGCCATCGTGCCGCGCCGGAACGGCGAGGGGGTGACGCGCAGGTCCAGCGCCTCCAGGGCGGAGACGATCGAGTCGACCTGCGCCTCCTCGACGTCGAGGACGAGCATCTTCTGCTCGGCGGTGGTGCGGACCCGGCCGGAGCCGTGCGCCTCGGCGACCGCGGCGATCTTCGTCAGGGTGGCGCCGTCGACCCGGCCGACGCGCGGCGCGAAACCGACGTAGAACTTGCCGTCCTTCTGCCGGTGGACGCCGACGTGGTCGCGCCAGCGGCCCGCGGGCTGCTCGGGGGCGGGACCGTCCGTCAGCTTGCGCTTCAGGTACTCGTCCTCCAGGACCTGGCGGAACTTCTCCGGGCCCCAGTCGGCGACGAGGAACTTCAGGCGGGCGCGGTTGCGCAGCCGGCGGTAGCCGTAGTCGCGGAAGATCGAGATGACGCCCTCGTAGACGTCGGGGACCTCGGCGAGGGAGACCCAGGTGCCGAGGCGGACCCCGAGCTTGGGGTTGGTCGACAGACCGCCACCGACCCACACGTCGAAGCCGGGGCCGTGCTCCGGGTGCTCCACGCCGACGAAGGCGATGTCGTTGATCTCGTGCGCCACGTCGAGCAGCGGCGAGCCGGAGACCGCGGACTTGAACTTCCGGGGCAGGTTGGAGAAGTCCTTGTTGCCGACGATGCGGCGGTAGATCTCCTCGATGGCGGGGGTGCCGTCGATGATCTCGTCCGCGGCGATGCCGGCGACCGGCGAGCCGAGGATGACACGCGGGGTGTCGCCGCAGGCCTCGGTGGTGGACAGGCCGACCGCCTCCAGGCGGTTCCAGATCTCGGGGACGTCCTCGATGCGGATCCAGTGGTACTGGACGTTCTGCCGGTCCGTGATGTCGGCGGTGCCGCGGGCGAACTCCTCGGAGATCTCGCCGATGACACGCAGCTGCTCGGTGGTCAGACGGCCGCCGTCGATGCGGACGCGGAGCATGAAGTACTCGTCGTCCAGCTCCTCCGGCTCCAGAACGCCCGTCTTGGTGCCGTCCAGACCCTGCTTGCGCTGGGTGTAGAGGCCCCACCAGCGCATGCGTCCGCGCAGGTCGTTGGGGTCGATGGAGTCGAAGCCGCGCTTCGAGTAGACCGTCTCAATACGTGTCCGCACATTGAGACCGTCGTCGTCCTTCTTGAACTGCTCATTGCCGTTCAGGGGGGTGAAGTGCCCCACGGCCCACTGACCCTCGCCACGGTGGCGCCCGACCTTGCGGCGGGCGGCGGCGGGAGTGGGGTTTTCCGGAGTGGCGGCCATGGCGTTTCGTCCTTCGGGACTGCGAGAGGGCGGCTCTGACCTGCACACTCGCGCTCAGGTCAGAGGGTGGCGCGTCAGTGCGCAGCAGGGTGGGGCAGAGTCGGGAATGAAAGAATGCGCGGCGGTGCTGGTTCTCTCAGCGCGCCGAACAGATGGCGCTGGACATGCGGCCGAGGTCGACGTGCCGCCGACTCACCAAGGCAATTCCAGTTCCAGACATGACGGAAGCGTGTCACGGGACTTTGGACCCAGTCCAGCATCGTCCAGGATTTGGACATAGTCGTCTCGCAGATCAAGACGGTGTGGTGTGGGTCACGCAAAAGGGGCCCTGAGCAGGGCCCCTTCACATGGATCGGTCTTCCGTACGGCTCAGGCGTACGCGCCCGGCCACGGGCCGGGGGTCTCCGCCTCCTCGGCCTCCTCGACCTTGGTGTCGAAGAGCCGGAAGCCGCGGCGCTCGTAGTTGGCCATGGCGTGCGGCCCGTCGAGCGAGCAGGTGTGCAGCCAGACCCGCTTCGTGGCCTCCCGCTCGGGCCAGCGCTCCGCCAGGTCCCAGGCGCGCGCCGCCCCGTAGGAGAGCAGGTGGCCGCCGATCCGACGGCCCCGGAAGGCCGGGATCAGGCCGAAGTAGACGATCTCCACCACGCCGTCGTCCTGCGGGTCCAGCTCCACGTACCCGGCCGGCGTCCCCTTGTCGTACGCCACCCAGATCTCGGCGCCCGGCTTCTCCACGATCTCCTGCCACTGCTTGTACGTCAGCGACAGCCGGTCCGACCAGCGGATGTCGCCGCCGACCGCCGTGTAGAGGAAGCGGCTGAACTCCGCCGAGGGCACCTCGGCGCGCCGGATCACCACGTCGTCGCCCTCCGGCGGGGTGGCGGGACGGAGGTCGGACGGTGAGGTCTGTTCGAGGGACCAGGTGGTGAGAGTGATGCTCATAGGGTCATCGCATCATGCGGAGCGCAGGATTCCCACCCTGTTCGGTACCGGCGGACAGACTGTCCGCCATGCGGACAAGGGTGCCCCCGCGCTCCGGCGAGGAGGTGTCCCCCCGGGCCCCGGCACCTGTCCGCCGAGGCGCATGACCTCAGAGGTAATCGACCCCCGCACCGCCCTCCCGGCAGGGTGAGCGCACCGGGGCGGCACACGGCCGCACCCGGTGATCGACGACATGAGGGGTACGACATGGGTACGGGTCGGCGTGGTCTGGCGGGCATCGCGATGGCGACGGCGATCGTCGCGGGAGCGGCGGTCACCGTGACGACGGCGGAGGCGGTGCCGGGCGGGGCGGCCACCATCGCGCGGGGCGACTGCCCGGCGGCGCGGGAGAAGGTCGAGCGGCTGGAGGGCCGCATCACCCCCAATGCCTGCGCCTTCATGGAGAGGCAGATCACGTTCGGCGAGATGCCGACCGGCACGCCGCCCGCGTACGGCGACCTCGCCCACCCCCGGGTCCGTGCCTACCTCGACATCTTCGACCCCGAGGCCACGCTCTGGGAGGCGGGGAGCGCCGCGCAGCGCGGTCGCACCGCGATCGGCACCTCCATCACCGGCTCCCTGGGCCTCGCGCCCAGCCTCAGCTACCGGGGCACGGACGTGGTCGCCGACGGCAGCACCGTGATGTTCGGGCAGTGGAACGAGGTCACCCTCAAGGGCCGCACCGTCGCCTATCCGCAGATCGCGCGGAACGTCCTCGGCGACGAGGGACGCACCCTCCAGGCCCGCCGCTACTACGACCGGGCGGTCCTCTTCCGCGACACCCTGCCGGAGGCGGCGCCCACCCCGCTCTTCGCGGGCATCACGGACAGGGGAGCGCCGGGGGACGGCGAGCGGTCCCGGGCCGGTCTCCCTGCCGAGGCCGGTCTCCCTGCCGAGGCCGGTCTCGCGGCCCAGGCCGGTGTCCCCGCCGAGGCCGGTCTCCCCGCCCAGGTCGGCTTCCGGGCCCGGGCCGAAGAGGTTCCGGAGCGGCTCGCCGCCTGGAACGCCGGGGACACCGACGCCCTCCTCGCCCGCACCCGCGGTGCGCGGCTCGGCGGACCCGGACTGGCCGCCCCGCTCGTCTCCGAGGCCGGCAAGCGCGCCTACCTGGAGCGCCTCTTCGCCACCGCCGACCTCGACCTCAGGGCGGGCCAGGTCGCCGTCGGCGAGACCACCACCTACGTGGAGTGGCACGGGACCGCCTCCGTGCGCGACGGCGACAAGCTCCGTACCGGCATCCCCTTCGGGATCGTGGAGCGCTTCGGCCCCGGCGGGGAGTGGGAGCTGTACTTCGACACCCTGCCGCTGGTCGCGACCCAGGCCGAGATCGGCACCCTCTTCCAGAAGCTCGCCTCCTAGGCGGATCAGGCGGATCAGGCGGATCAGGCGGGGCTCGCCGTGCGGACGGCGGGGGCGGTGGAGTGCGGCAGCAGGTCGCCCGGCCGCTGCGGGCGCAGGACCTCCACCGCGACCTCCTCGCGGAAGCGGTACGGGCGGTGTGCCAGGACCCCCGCCAGGTTCCGCCGGACCCGGGACATCTCGGCCCGCACGGTCACCGTCCTCGTACGGTCCCCGAACACGTCCTCGGCGAGCTCCGCCGCCGTCCGTCCGTCGCGGTGCAGCGCCAGTACATAGAGGAGCTCCGCGTGCCGGGGGCTGAGCTCCTGCTGCCAGCTGCCCGCCACCCCCGAGACGGCCACCGTCCAGCGGCGCGGCCGGCTCAGGTCGAGCACCACCCGGCTCGCCGCCTCCTCCGAGCCCGGCTCCTCGGGCCGCGTCTCCTCCTCGACCCGCAGCAGCCAGCCGCCCGGCAGCGGCTCCACCGCGCACACGCCGAGCGAGGGCAGCCAGACCCGGCCGGCCCGGAACGACTTGGGCAGCGGGATCCGGTCCGCCGGCGCGAGCCCGGTCACCGCCGCCGTCCAGCCGTGGGCGTCCACCGCGACGGCCCGGCCGCCCACCCGGCACAGGATCGGGGCCGCCACCGCCCGCAGCCGCTCGATCGACCGGCGGTGCCGCTCCCGCATCTCCGCCTCGGCCAGCTGCGCCACCGAGCCCACCAGGGCCAGCATCGCCGGATGGAAGCTGGACGCGGGACCGCTCACGTCCAGGATCCCCAGGAGCCGCTGGTCGCGCGGATCGTGCACGGGCGCGGCCGCGCAGGTCCAGTTGTGCAGCGACTGCACGTAGTGCTCGGCGGAGTGCACCTGCACCGCCCGGCCCATGGCGAGCGCCGTGCCGACCGCGTTCGTCCCGGTGGCGTCCTCGGCCCAGGCCGCGCCCTCCTCCAGGCAGATGCTGTGCGCCTGGCGCAGCACCGAGAGGTTTCCCTGGCGCCACAGCACCCGGCCGTGCTCGTCGGTGACCACCATGATCTGGAGGGAGGCGTCGGCGATGCCGGCGAGCCCGCCGCTCAGCGTCCGCATCACCTCGGAGAGGAGCGTGGTCCTGCGCCGCTGCTCCAGCTCGTCGCGCTGGAGCAGCACGCTGCTCGTGCTCTGGTCCGGGTCGAGGCCGAGCCGGGCCATCCGCTGCCAGGACGCGTCGATCACCGGGCGGGGCGCGATCGGGGGCCTGCGGCCCGCCAGGGTCTCCTCGCGCACCCGGTGCAGCAGCCGGGTGGCCTGGGCGGCGTCCATGGAGGCGAGCCGCTTCATGTCGAGCTGCGTGTTGTTCATCGGTCTCTCCCAGCCACCCGGGGTGCTGTATCGGTTCTGCACAGGGCAGATGTCCGGAGTGTCGGTGCCCATCGTGCCGTCCGGGACCCCCCGGTGAGGCCCGGTTCGGGTAATCCTGCAACCCTTTGCAACTCTGGCGACCGACCGGCCTCCTGGGCGAGGGTGGTGACAGCGGCGGGTGGTGCCGTGTCGGCGCAGCACCACCCCCGCTTTTCCGCGCGTGCCGGCCTGATGAGACACCCCCTCAGGTCCACCCCTGGTACGCGCGGCACAGCACTTCCCGGCTCAGCACACCACCCGCGCCCGCTCCACCAGCGCCCGCAGGTCGAGCGTGTGCGGCAGCGTCCCGAAGGCGGCGCCACCGTCCCCGCCGAGCCGCGCCGCGCAGAACGCGTCCGCCACCTCCGGCGGGGCCCACCGCACGAGCAGCGCACCCTGGAGCACCAGCGCGAGGCGCTCCGTGAGCCGCCGCGCCCGTGCCTCGATCCCCTCCAGGTCCGCAAGTTCGACGAGCAGACCCCGGATCGCCCGGTCGAGCCGGTGGTCGGCGCCACGCACCGCCCCCACCTCCCGGAGCAGCGCGTCGAGCGCGGCGGGCTCGGTCCGCAGCGCCCGCACCACGTCGAGCGCCTGCACGTTCCCCGAGCCCTCCCAGACCGAGTTGAGCGGCGACTCCCGCAGCAGCCGGGGCATCCCCGACTCCTCCACGTACCCGTTGCCGCCCAGACATTCGAGCGCCTCCGCCACCATCGGCGTACACCGCTTCGTCACCCAGTACTTCGCCGCCGGAACGGCGATACGGAGCAAGGCCCGCTCCTGCTCGGAGTCGCCGCCGCCGTCGGAGTCGCCGGCGTCGTAGGCCGCCGCCAGCCGCATGCCCAGGGTCGTGGCGGCCTCCGACTCCAGGGCCAGATCGGCCAGGACGTTGCGCATCAGGGGCTTGTCGACGAGCAGCCCGCCGAAGGCCGAGCGGTACGAGGCGTGGTGCACCGCCTGCGCCACCGCCTGCCGCATCAGCGCCGCCGAGCCGAGCACACAGTCGAGCCGGGTCGCCGCGACCATGCCCATGATGGTCCGGATCCCGCGCCCCTCCTCGCCGACGCGGTGCGCCCAGGTCGTCCCGTCGAACTCCACCTCGGCCGAGGCGTTCGACCGGTTGCCCAGCTTGTCCTTGAGCCGCTGGATCGCGAAGGCGTTGCGCGAGCCGTCCGCGAGCACCCGGGGGACCAGGAAGCAGGTCAGCCCCGCCGGGGCCTGCGCGAGGACCAGGAAGGCGTCCGACATCGGCGCCGAACAGAACCACTTGTGCCCCGTCAGGACGTACTCCCCGTCGGCCGCGAGCGGCCGTGCCTCCGTCGTGTTCGCCCGGACGTCGCTGCCGCCCTGCTTCTCCGTCATCGCCATGCCGAGCAGCGCCCCCGGCTTCTCCGCGACCGGACGCAGCCCCCGCTCGTACACGTGCGAGAGCGCCGCCGGCTCCCACACCGCCGCGAGCTCCGGCTCGGCGCGCAGCGCGGGCACCGCGGCGTGCGTCATCGACACCGGGCAGCCGTGCCCCGCCTCCGCCTGCGAGGCCACCAGGAACCCGGCGGCCCGCCGCACATGACCACCCGGACGGCCCCACGCGTGCGTGAGCCCGGCCGACACGGACCGGCCGAGGAGCCGGTGCCAGGACGGATGGAACTCGACCTCGTCGATCCGGTGGCCGTACCGGTCGTGGGTCAGCAGCCGGGGCGGATGCGCGTTCGCCTGCTCGCCCCACTCCCGTACCTGCGCCGAACCGGTCGCCCGGCCGAGCAGGCCCAGCTCCTCGCGCGCCTGGGCCAGGAGCTCCGGCGCGAGGTGCCGCTCGACCGCCTCCGAGAGCGCCCGATCGCTCGTGAAGACGTCATATCCGACCAGGGGAGGGGCCTGATTGGTCACAGTGTGGGTGCTCGCTGCCGTGCCGATACGGTAAGCAGGTGCAGGCAGCAAGCGAAACACCCGAACGGCCCGAGCGGCGGCCCTGGAGCAGACTCCACCGCGCGCGCGTCCTCTACCGCAACGTCTCGAAGCGGAAGATGGTCTGGCTGCTCCTCAAGGACACCGTCAACTCGTGCATCGAGTACCGGATCCTCGGCCTCGCCGCCGAGGCCGCGTTCTTCACCCTGCTGTCCCTGCCACCGCTGCTGCTCGGCCTGATCGCCGTCCTCGGCTACGCCGACGACTGGACCAACACCGACACCGTCGCCAGCATCCGGGAGAACATCCTCCACGCGGCCGGCACGGTCCTCTCCGACCGGGGCGTCCACGAGATCGCCGAGCCCCTCCTCGACGACATCACCCAGGGCAAACGGCCCGAGCTGATCTCCCTCGGCTTCGCCATCGCCCTCTGGTCGGGATCGCGCGCGGTGAACGTCTTCATCGACACCATCACCGTCATGTACGGACTCGACGGGCGCCGCGGCATCGTCAAGACCCGGCTCCTCGCCCTGCTCCTCTACATCATCGCGCTGCTCATCGGAGCCGTCGTGCTGCCCCTCGCGGTCGTCGGCCCCGACCGGGTCGTCGAACTCGTCCCCTGGGGCACCGAGGTCGTCGCCGTCCTCTACTGGCCGGTCGTCATCCTCCTCTCCATCGCCTTCCTCACCACGCTCTACCACGTGTCCGTGCCCGTCAGATCGCCGTGGATCGAGGACATCCCCGGCGCCCTCGTCGCGCTCGGGATGTGGGTCCTCGGCAGCTTCCTGCTGCGCATCTACCTGACCAGCCAGGTCGAGGGACCGACCATCTACGGCTCCCTCGCCGCCCCCATCGCCGTCCTCCTCTGGATCGGCATCTCGGCCTTCGCGGTCCTCGTCGGCGCCGCCGTGAACGCCGCCATCGACCGCGTCTGGCCCTCGGTCGCCACCGCCGCCGCCCGCGAGGCCAACGAACGGGCCCGCGCCGTCCAGGCCGCCGAGCTCGTCGCCCGTGTGCGGGCCGAGGCCGAGGACGTCGACGAGGACGACCCGGACATGCCGTCCGAGTTCCCCGAGCGCTGGTCCAAGTTCCTGCCCCCGGACGACGTGAAGTCCCGCCTCCACTCGGGCTGGGAGAAGGACTGACACCCCGGGGGCGCCTAGGCTCGAAGGATGTACGAGGAGCGTCCCGCCCTGCTCGACGGGGCCGTGCTGTGGACCCGGAGCGCCGCCGCGGGCCCCACGGCGGAACGGGCCGTCCTGCCCGACGGCTGCATGGACCTGATCTGGGCCGACGGCAGCCTCCTGGTCGCCGGACCCGACACACGCGCGTACGTGCCCGGGGAGTTCGCCGCACGGTACGCGGGCATCCGCTTCGCCCCCGGGGACGCCCCCGGCTTCCTCGGCGTCCCCGCCCATGAACTCCGCGACCGGCGGGTCGCCCTCGGCGCGCTGTGGGGCGAGGCGGAGGCGCGGCGGCTCGGCGAGCGGATCACGGACGCCCCCGACCCGGCCGCCGCCCTGGAGGAGCTGGTCCTGCGCCGGGCCGCCGACGTCCTCGCGCCCGATCCGCTGCTGCGGGCCGTCGTGGCGCGCCTCGCCGCGGGCCGGGCGGTCGCCGAGACGGCCGAGGCGGTCGGGCTCGGCGCCCGGCAGCTGCACCGGCGTTCCCTGGACGCCTTCGGCTACGGCCCCAAGACCCTCGCGCGCGTGCTGCGCCTCCAGCGCGCGCTCGCCCTGGTCCGGGCCGGGGTCCCGTACGCGGAGGCCGCCCTGCGCGCGGGCTGCGCCGACCAGGCCCACCTCGCCCGGGAGACCAGGGCCCTCGCGGGCACGACGCTGAGCGCCTACACGGCTTCCGTGTCCGCGAAGAGCGAGACCCCGCTGCCGTCCGGGTCGAGGACCACCGCGTAGCGCTGCCCCCACACGGCGTCCCAGGGCTTCAGATGCCCCCGGTACCCGGCGGCGACCAGCTCCTCGTACACGGCGTCCACCTCCTCCGGCGCACCGCAGCGGAAGGCGAGCTCGACCCGGTTGCCGCCCTCGGGGCGCGTCCAGCCGGGATCGAAGGAGCGGACGACGTCCTCCGTGTCCCAGGCGATCCGCAGCCCGCCGGGCAGCACCGCCTCCACGTGCGGGGCGGACCCGGCCCCGGCCGGGACGTCCAGGCCGAGCCGCCGGTAGAAGGCGAGCGAGGCGGCCATGTCGGAGACGACGAGACCGACGAGGTCGAAACGGGGCGTGACGCGGGGGGTGCCGCGGGGTGTGGTGTCCATGCGGTCACGCTAGGCAGGGTGCTCGCGGCCGGTCTTGTACGAATCGGACGCGGGCCCCGGGGGGCCTCCCGCACCGTCCGGCCGGGCGGCTACGGTCGGGCCATGACCACGCGCGCGTACGGACGGACGTCCTGGCCCTGGGCCGCGGCGGCCGTCCTGCTGTTCTGGCAGACCTGGTTCCTCTTCCACGTGTACGCCACCGAGAACTCGGGCGTGCGCTGGGACTGCGACTCGGAGGGCTGCGGCACGAACGACCTCGCGGGCCCGGCGATCCCCTTCGGGGCGATCTCGGCGGTCGCCGCCGCCGTGCTCGCGGCCCCGTACCTGGGCCTCGGCGGCGCGGGTGTCGGGGCGCTCCTCGCCGCCTTCGGGCTCCTCGTGCGCCGCGAGGACGACCACGCGCTCCTGGCCGCGTACGGCCTCGCCGCGCTCGGCGTCGTCCTCGTCATGGCCGGAGCGGTACGGGCCGTACGCCGCGGGCCGGCGGCCGAGGAGGACGACCGGCCCCCGCGTCCGCGTGGCCGCCCGCAGGTCCTCGCCCTGCTGCGCCTGCTGGTCGCACCGGCCACCCTGCTCGCGGCCGTCCCCGGCACCCTCGCCGCCACCGGACTCGTGCACGGCGCCCTCGACGGGCCGCGCTGGATCATGATGCTCGGCCTCAACGGCACCGTCGCCCTGCTCGTGGCGCTCGGCTCGGCCCGGCTGAAGCACCGCCCCGGCGTCGCCCAGGGCCCCGTCCCGGCCGAGCGGGCCGCCCACGCGCCCGCCCGCCTGAACGGCCTCGGCACCCGGGGGACCGCCTTCGTCTTCGACCTGACCGTGCGGCCCGAGCGGGGCGCCCCGTACCGCATCGAGGTCGAGCACCCGCTCGACCTCCAGGACGTCCGCGTCCACCGCGCGGCCCTCGTCCGCCACGACCCCCGCCGCCCCTGGCTGGTCGACCTGCCGCAGGACCCGCCCGCCGCCGACCTGGCCCGAGCCCGCGCCGCCGCCCGCACGGAGCCCCCGGCCCCCGCCCCGTACCTCTGGTCCCCGCCCCCGGGATCCCCGGCCCTGCTGCTCACCGGGGTGTTCACGGCGGCCCTGGTGACCCTGCTCGCCGTGGCCTGACGAAATCCCCCGGGAATGTCGTCAGGCCGCTGCGCTCATCCCCACATTCCGAGACCGATCTCTTCGAAGAGGCTGGGCCACTCGCCTTCGTCGTCGGCGAAGGGGGTCTCGTCGACGGCCGTGATCTCGTCGCGCATCTGCTGCACGACCCTGTCGCGCGCTTCGTCGTCGTCCCGGTCGATGCCCTTGTACCGGGACTTGCCCTTCTCCAGGACCGTCAGGGAATGCACGAGGGAGGAGACGTCGGCGTGCAGGGGCAGGTAGTCGACCTCGCCCTCCGAGAAGGCGTAGATCCTGCCGTCCGCGGGGTCGATCGCGACCGTCGCGTACTGGAACCCGCCGAGCTCCTCCCACGCCGTCGCCTCGGGCGGGCACTTCGCCCCGTCCCGCTCGAAGGAGGCCTTGAGGCTCGCGCCGAAGTCCAGGCGGTGGAGGCTCTCGTCCTCCAGGTCGAGCCGGGGGGAGAAGAACCTGTTCTCGGGCAGTCCTACGCCGGCCAGGAAGTCCGCGGTCGGGCCGTGCAGGTGGGCGCCCCGCACATGGGGAAAGTACGTGATGGCCGTCAGCCCGAACGTGTCCACGACGTCGGACGAGTTGATGTCGGTCAGCATGGGTCTTCCCTGCTATGGATGCTGCTGGAGCTTGTGACGCTTTTCCAAGTCTGTCATGTAGTCACGGTGTTCCTTGTCCCGGCTGCTCCCCGTGATCGACTGGTCGTAGCTGTTGGCGTACTCGACCTCCAGCTTCGGGTTCTTCGGTTTGAAGTAGATCTCTAACCACTGGTCGCATTTCGGGGTCTTCTGGCAGGGTTCTCGTTCGGTGTAGATCTTGGTGATGTTCGCCTCCTCGCCGTGCTTCAGGACCGGATAGCCGATGAGCCGTTCGGAGTGGGGCCCTTCGCTGTCGCCGACGAGGATGATGGGTTTGCCGGTCTTGGGGTTCACGTACTCCGCCGCGGCGAAGTTGGTGCCGCCGTAGTCCTTCTTCGCGAACCGCGCGATCTCCGTCGCGCGCGACAGGTCGGTCGTTCCGGGCTGGATCTTGGTCGAGGTGACCGCGGAGCTCGTGCTTCCCTTCGGGACGGGGTACGGGTTGTTGCGCCCCGGCGGCCGCCAGACGGTCCCGTCCGTCTCCAGGATGTTCCAGATCCCCGACTTGTCCGTCTTGGAGACCGGATCCCTGCTCCCGTCCGAGTTGAGGACCTGTACGGAGCCGTCGGCGTTCAGGAGGTACATCGGGACGGCGTCGTCGTCGTCCTCGTCGCACTTCTCGAACTTGTCCTTGACGTCGTCGTCGTGGTCCTTGTGGCTGTCCTTGCTCTTGTCGATCTTGCCGCCGTGGTCCTCAAGGGTCTTGACCATCTCGTCGGCCTTCTTCTCGACCGCGTCCTCGGCCTTGTCCATGACGGCGGCGAGCTTGTGGAACCTGCTGTCCTTCTTCACCGAGGACTTGCGTCCCGCTCCGCCGACCGTGAACTCACCCTTCTTCTTGTCGAAGTTGGTGGCCGTCTTCCGGTAGCCGCCCGCCGCGCGGTCGAACTCGTCGAACTCGATGACGAGGTCCTGCGCCATGTCCGCGGAGCCCGCCGGCATCCCCTCGGAGGAGCTGTCGCCGCCGAGATGGCCGGAGAACAGCTCCTCGATCTCGGCGAGGATCATCCCCTCGATCTTCTCGCCGGCGATCGAGGTGATCTGCTCGATGGCGTAGTCGATCGCTTCCTGGATGACCAGTCGCGCGGCCGCGATGGCGGCGGCGGACAGCAGACCGCTGAGCCCGGCGGTGAAGAACATGCCGATGATGCCCGCGGTGGCGGTGGCCGCCGTCGCGGTCAGTTTGGCGATGACCGCGACTTTGCAGGTGACGATCAGTCCGGCGCAGTCGTCCAGCGCGCCGGCCAGGTCGTCGCAGCCCTTCGCGAAGGTGGCGAGGTCCTTCGTGGTGAGCTTGCCCCAGTGACGGTCGATGGCCTTGACCGTCTCGCCCTTGCTCTTGCCGGCGACGATGTGGGAGCAGGCGTTGTTGCCCTCCTTGACCGCGTCGCGGATGCCGTCGGCCAGCTTGCGGAAGTCCTTGGCCGAGGCCTTGACCTCGTCCTCGTCTATCTGCGGCCAGTCGACGCCGACCAGATCCAGGACCTCCACCAGGTCATCAGGCAGTGTCATCCCCATGATTACCCCCGTTGCGAGCCAACTGCCCCACCCTCCATAGCATCTGAGGGAGCGTCAACTTCGCGGACGCGAGGACGGCGGAAAACTGGCCCGTTCCCGGCGCACCGTGGCCCGGAATCGACGTCGGCGCGTCTACGGCCGCGGGGCGAAGCACATCAGGGCATGGTCCGTGCCGACGAAGACGCGACCCCGCGCGTCGAGAGCCACCGCGCGCACGGGCGGGCCCGGCCGCACGGTCCGCCGCGCCCCCGATGCCCAGTCGATCCACTCCACGAGCCCGTCGGCCCACGCCACCACGGCGGTCGGCCCGCTCGCGGTCATGGCGGCGTCCAGGGAGACCACGGGGCAGGACCGTCGCATCAGTACGCCCGCCATGGGCGCGCTTCCCGGAGACCAGGCCCGCACAGTGCCGTCCGCCCCGCCGCTGTAGACGAGCGGCAGAGTGGCCGCGCCGTCCCCGACCGGGAGGCCGAGAGCGGCCAGACCGGTCACCACCCCCTCGTGCAAGGAGGCGGAATCGGTGATGTCGCCGAAGGCCCGTACCGCACCAGTGGCGTCCCCCAGTACAACGGTCCCCAGGGCGCCGCCCTCGGCGTACGCGAGGTCCGTCCCCCTCCGGCCCCGCAGGAGCTCCGCCAGACGCTGCGCGCCGGTGGGGGTGTCGTCGAGGAGCCCCGCGATCCCCGAACGCTCCGGCTCCGCCGGCCGCGCCGACTCCCGGTGGACATGACCGTGCTCGTCGACGAACAGCACCGTGCCGTCGGGGAGGCCCACCAGCGACACGGGCCGGTCCCCTGACAGCGGCACACGGCCACGCGCCGCCGCGTCCGAGGCCCCGACCGCCCGCACGGTCGCGTCCACTCCGGCGACCAGCAGACAGCCGGCCAGCGGCCCCCGTCCCCTCGCCACGGCGGTGACAGGACCCGGCCAGGGCGGCGTCACATCTCCGCGGACCCGACTCCACTCCAGGTCCCAGGCGGCACCGCCGGCCAGCGCCCTCAAGGCGGGGGCGTACCGCGGATCCGCACGGTCGCCCAGGGCGCCGAGCAGGATCAAGGCCCTTGTCGCGGGCGACGGTTCCGCGCACAGGGCCTGCCCGGCGCTCAGCCACGCGTCGCGCAAGCCCCCGTGCTCCCCGGCCCCGTCCTTCTCGTAGCCGGCGGTGACCGACCACGGATCCGCCGCGCAGACGGCCGTGGCGTCGGACAGGTCCACCTCCCCCGCGGGCGGCGAGGAGGCGGCGACAGCCACCCCCTCGGGTGCGGACGCCCGCCACTGCTCGAAGCTCTCCGGGTCCCGCCACCGCTCCAGGTCCAGATCCAGCTCCGCGCAACCGCTCCCGGCCAGAAGCCGATGCGCCCCGCTCCCGGTGCGGGACTCCACGACCAGGCGGACATGCGCCACCCGGGCCAGATCCAGGACCAGTCCGGCCGCCTCCTCCTCGTGAAGGTCGGGCAGCACGATCACCGTCCGCCGCGGGTCACTGCTCACGGCCCGTACCAGCTCACCCCGCGACCGGGCCGCCACGCCGAGCTGGTCGGCGAGCGCCCACACCGTGCCCGCCGCACTGCGGCCGGCCGAGGGCACCACGGCGTGAACGGCGCGCTCGGCCGCCGTACCGGACCGAGTGCCGTGGTGCACGAGCCAGGCCAGCAGCCCCGACTTCCCGCACCCCGCCGATCCGGACACCAGACACAGACGGGGAGCGTGCGGGTCGGCCAGCCAGCCCAACAGCGCCGCCGCCGCCGGCTCCCGCCCCGCGGCGGGCCGTTCCCAGCGCATCAGCCCTGCCTCGCCCGCGTGGCGGAGTGGATGATCAACTCCTTCAGGCCCTCCTCGCGGGACTCGGCGGAACCGCCGTAGTCGAAGCTGTGGGTGAACTCGGCCCGAGGGAACGTCTCCTGCATCCACACGGCGCAGTAGTGACCGGGCATCAGACACGGCTCCAGCTCGCAGTGGACACGCAGCACCTGCTCCGGCTTCACGCCCTGTGCGGACAGGCCCCGCCAGACGATCTCCTCCGGGTGCGCCCGGCCGGGCCCCGTGGCGTCGGTGACGACCTGCTTCGCCCCCGCCGCGTCCACGTACTCGAACGCCGCGGAGAACGGGAAGTTCAGGGTGTGCCGCACATCGTCCAGGACCCGGGGCCACCACGACTCCCGCGCGTCGAAGGCCGCCGGATCGATCCGGCGCAGCTCCGCGGTCAGATCACGCAGGACCGCCGCGGCCTCCGCGAGACCCGAAGCCGCCGCGATCAGCGGCAGCGCCCGATCCAGGGAGAGCAGAGCCGCGTTCAGCGTCGACACATCCGTGTCGACGAACATGTCCTGTGCGACAGCCCGCAGGAACACGGCCTGGACGGCTCCGTCGGGACGCACACACAGATGGGCCAGACCGTCCCCGCCGACGCGGGGCCAGTTCGCCATCGCCTCATGCGGCCTCGGCAACGAGGAACGCGCCGCCGTGACGCCGAGAGCCACCGGATCCAGGTCGCCCGGAGCCCGGAAGTAGGAGGCCACCCCGCGAGGCACACCGGTCTCCTCCAGAAGAGTGCGCGCCGTGTCGGGCAGGCGCGCTCCGAGCAGGCTCGCCCGCTCGAACCGACGAAGACCCTCACGGCCGAAGTGCTCGGCCAACTCGTTGTGGCGGTCCGGAACGGACGGCGGCATGAGAACCTCGCAGTATCAGACAGACAACCGGTCGTCGCACACGACCATAGCCTTGACCCCACTGCGCCAAGGCAGTTGATCCGACCGGTGCTCGGCGCGTGCCCGCCGGATTTAATCGGTGGTGCCGCGCCTTCGGGTGGGGCTATCGTTCTGCTCGTCCGCTCCCGAGGGGCGGTGTCGGTTCGTTGAGAAGCAGGAGGTGAGGACAGTGATGACTGTCACGGTGACGGGCTCTGCCCGCATTCACGAGTTCATCGTTCCCACCTCTGTGGCCTCCGGCTGACACCCACTCGATCCGCGCGCTCGGAGCGCGCCGCCGGGGCCGCCCTTCGAAGGGTTCCCCTTGTTCAACGCTTCGCTCCACCCGTCTTCCCTCCACGCTGCCCAGCACCCGCTCGCCGACCACGGCTGGGACGAGCGCTGGGAGGCCGAGTTCGCCCCGTACGCCGCCCAGGGACTGCTCCCGGGACGGGTCATCCGTGTCGACCGCGGTCAGTGCGACGTCGCCACCGCCGAAGGGGTCGTCCGCGCCGACACGGCGTTCGTGACCCCGCACGACCCGCTGCGGGTCGTCTGCACCGGCGACTGGGCCGCCATCGACCCCGAGGGGGCCAGTGACCCGCGATACGTACGGGCGTGCCTGCCGCGGCGTACGGCCTTCGCGCGGTCCACTTCCTCCAAGCGGTCCGAGGGGCAGATCCTCGCTGCCAACGTCGACCACGCCGTCATCACGGTCTCGCTCGCCGTCGAGCTCGACCTCGGCCGGATCGAACGCTTCCTCGCCCTGGCCTGGGAGTCCGGCGCCCAGCCGACCGTCGTCCTCAGCAAGGCCGACCTCGTGCCCGACCCGGTCGGGCTCTCCTACCTCGTCGAGGACGTGGAGACGGTCGCGCCCGGCGTCCAGGTGCTGCCCGTCAGCTCCTCCACCGGAGAAGGGATCGACGTGCTCGCCGCGACCGTCGCGGGCGGCACCACCGTGCTGCTCGGCGCCTCCGGCGCCGGCAAGTCGACCCTCGCCAACGCGCTGGTCGGCGAGGACGTCATGGACGTCCAGGCCGCCCGTGACGTCGACGGCAAGGGCCGGCACACGACGACCACCCGCAACCTCTTCGTGCTGCCCGGCGGGGGAGTCCTCATCGACACCCCCGGACTGCGCGGCGTCGGACTCTGGGACGCCGAGGCCGGCGTCGGCCAGGTCTTCTCGGAGATCGAGGAGCTGGCCGCGGAGTGCCGCTTCCACGACTGCGCCCACGAGGCCGAGCCCGGCTGCGCCGTGGCCGCGGCCATCGAGGAGGGCTCGCTGCCCGTGCGCCGTCTGGAGAGCTACCACAAGCTGATCCGCGAGAACCGGCGGATCGTGGCCAAGACCGACGCCCGGGTCCGCTCCGAGATGCTCAAGGAGTGGAAGCGCATGGGTCGGGAAGGGCGTACGGCCATGGAGATCAAGCGGGGTGGCCGCGGCCGTTAGGGCCGGCCTCGGGCCCCGCCGACCCGGCCCCGATCGTGGTGTCCGAAAACCGCGAGCCGGGGTCGGGCGGCTCCCGCACACTGGGAGCCATGAGGGACGACGACACCCGCTACGAGGCGGTCAGCAGCAGGGACGCGCGGTTCGACGGAGAGTTCTTCTTCGCCGTCCGGACCACCGGGATCTACTGCCGCCCCAGCTGCCCCGCCGTCACCCCCAAACGGCAGAACGTCTCCTTCTACCCGACGGCCGCCGCCGCCCAGGGCCACGGCTTCCGCGCCTGCCGCCGCTGCCGCCCCGACGCCGTGCCCGGCTCCGCCGAGTGGAACGTCCGGGCCGATGTCGTCGGGCGCGCCATGCGGATGATCGGCGACGGCGTCGTCGACCGCGAGGGCGTGCCCGGGCTCGCCGGGCGCCTCGGCTACAGCGCCCGGCAGGTGCAGCGCCAGCTCACCGCCGAACTGGGCGCCGGACCCGTCGCCCTCGCCCGCGCCCAGCGGGCCCACACCGCGCGGCTGCTGCTCCAGACCACCGGGCTGCCCGTCACCGAGATCGCCTTCGCGGCCGGATTCGCCAGCGTCCGCCAGTTCAACGAGACCATCCGCGCGGTGTACGCCCGCACCCCCACCGCCCTGCGCGCCGAGGCGGGCAGCGGCGCGGGAGCCCGTACCGCGCTCGCCGCCGGGGTGCCGCTGCGGCTGGCCCACCGGGGCCCGTACGCGGCCGGCGAGGTCTTCGACCTGCTCGCCGCCGAGGCCGTGCCCAGGGTCGAGGAGGTCGTCGGTGCCCCCGGCTCCCGCACCTACCGGCGCACGCTCCGCCTCCCGTACGGCACCGGCGTCGTCTCCGTCGACGAACGCTCCGGCGGCCGCTGGCTCGAAGCCCGCATCCACCTCACCGAGCTGCGCGACCTGACCACCGCCGTGCACCGGCTGCGTCGCCTCTTCGACCTCGACGCCGACCCGTACGCGGTCGCCGAGCGGCTCGGGGCGGCCCCCGGGCTCGCCGCCGAGGTGGCCGCCCGGCCGGGCGTGCGCTCCCCGGGGACGGCCGAGCCCGAGGAGTTCGCGCTGCGGACGGTCCTCGGGGCCGAGGAGTCGGCCCGGGCCGTCGAGCTCCACGGCACCCCGCTGGCCACCGCCTGCGGCACCCTCACCCATGTCTTCCCCGAGCCGGCCGCCCTGACCGGCCACCCCGTCGCGGGGCCGCTGGCCCGGGCCCTCGCCGACGGAGCCGTACGCCTCGACCCCGGCGCCGACCGCGACGAGGCCGAGCGCGCCCTGCTCGCCGTCCCCGGCGTGACCCCCGAGGCCGCCGCGCTGATCCGGATGCGGGCCCTCGGCGACCCGGACGTCGCCCTCGCGGACGGGCGGGAGGCGGAGGAGTGGCGTCCCTGGCGCTCGTACGCCGCCCGCTACCTTGCCCCGGCGCTCCCCGGGACGTAGTCCTCCAGGCCCCAGCTGTGCACCCGGCGCGGGTGGATCCGGATGACCTCCTCGCTGAAGTGCGGCCCCAGGGTGTGCGGGCCCACGAGGAGTTCCGCCTCGCCGCGGATCTCGACGCCCCGCACGTGCCAGGGGCGGACGCTCGCGAGGTCGTCGACGACCAGCGCCAGCTTCGGGTTCTGCCACAGGTTGCGCCACTTCTTCGTCCGGCCCATGGCGATCCCGCCCACCAGGACCGTGTCGTCGTCCTGCGGGAAGAAGACCACCGGGTTGGCCTGCGGCTGGCCGGACGGGTCGACGGTCGCCAGCCGGCCGAGCCGCCGGCTCTCCGTGAGATAGGCGCGCTCGACCTCGCTGAAGCCATCGAAATCCCTCATGCCTCCAGCTTCGCGCGGTCCCGGCCCCTGCGGATCGGCACCGCGACGGGTCCGGGCTCCGCCGTCCGACCTAGGACCCCTCCGGAAAGTCCCGCCCGGGCCGCGACGCCCGGCGACGTCCCGTCCTCAGCCCCAGATCACCGCCCCCGCCCACGCGCCCACGATCAGCAGGCAGGCGAAGAGCTCGACGAGCACGCTCGTGCCGGCCGCCCGCATCACGGTCCGGGTCGCCGCCCTCGCCTGGCCGTGGCCGCCGAGGCGGAGCCGCTCCGAGAGGTAGATCCCGCCGACGAAGCCGGGGATCGCGCCGACCACCGGGAGCAGGACGAAGCCCAGGACGGCGCCCACCCCCGCGTACGTCACCATGCGCCGGGTGATGCCGACGCCCCGGAAGCGGCGCGGCGGCAGCTGCCAGACGATCACCTGGGTGAGGAGCAGCAGGCCGGTCGAGGAGGCGAGGAGGATCCAGGCGAGGTCCGTCCGCTCGTGCAGCGACCACCAGAGCATCGCCGCCCACACCAGCCACGTTCCCGGCACGCCGGGCGCGAGCACCCCGAACAGACCGAGCAGCATCACCGTCGCGATCATCAGGAGCTGCCACACACCCACGCTGCCCAGGGTGCACGACCGCGCGGATTCCCGCAGGTCGCGCGGGGCGTACGGGGTACGGGGTACGGGTACGCGAGCGGTCAGGGCGCCAGGGGCAGGGCGGCGGCCACGAGGTTCCGCTCCCTGCGGCTGATCAGCGGGAAGATCAGCTTGAGGGCGTGCTCGCTGTTCGGCGAGGAGAGGACGAAGGAGGAGTTCAGGATCCGTTCCTTGATGGCCGAGCGGAACAGGCCGTCGCGCGCGATCGTCATGGTGTGCTCGACCGGCTTCGCGAACACCGGATCGGCCCGGAAGACGAAGAGCCGGCGGTCGGTCATCGCCAGGTACATCGGGACCGGCGTCGGTATCACGGCCATCGCGCCACCGCTGAGGACGGCGGACGCCACGCCGAAGGCGGCGGTCCGGCGCACGGAGACCGTGTTCAGGCCGACGACGCACGTCACCTCGACCCGCTCACCGGGCTCCAGCATGGGGGTCACGGTGGCCAGCAGGGCGCGACGGCGTCGTCCGTTCATGGGGGCGGGAGCTCCTGAGGATGAGGGTGCAAGCGGAACCAGCCGCTCACCTTCCCATACCGTCCGAGATCAGCCGCGGGCGACCCAGCCCTTCTCGTACGCGTGCCAGCCGAGCTGCAGCCGGGTCGTCACCCCGGTCAGCTCCATCAGCCCCTTCACCCGCCGCTGCACGGTCCGCAGCCCCAGGTCCAGCTGCTTCGCCACGCTCGCGTCGGTCATCCCGGCGAGCAGCAGCGACAGGATCTCCAGGTCCATCACGTCCGGGCCCGGCGCCTCGTCCTCGGTGATCTGCGCGCCCGCCCCGAGCCGCAGCGGCAGGGCCTCCCGCCACACCGACTCGAAGAGGCCCATCAGCGATTCCAGGAGCCCGCTCGCGTGCACGACGATCGCCGCGGGCTCGGCGCCCCGCCCGGTCAGCGGCACCATGGCCAGGGACCGGTCGGCGACGACGAGCTTCGTGGGGACCCGGTCGGCGACGCGGACCTTCTCCTCCCGGCCGAGCGCCGCCGACAGTTCGAGCAGCCCGGTCGGGAGGCTGAGCACCTCGCGCTCCAGGACCACCCGGTAGCGGACGCCCCGGCCCGCCGCCTGTTCCTCCGCGTCGTTCTCCATCCCGGAGACCGCGATCGGCTTGCCCGTGACCAGGGCGCAGACCTCCTCCTGGGCGCCCAGCTGGAGCTGGAGGAAGCGGTGCGTCACGGCGCTCGCGCCGGTCACCACCTCCACCAGGTCGTGCACGGCCGCCTCCTCGGCCTCGGCCCGGTACTCCTCGGCGAGCAGCTTGGCCGCCAGCTCGGCCTGCTCCAGCTCGTGGCGCTGCTGGGTGAGGAGCGCGCCCAGCGCGACCCCGGGCGGCGCCGCGACCCAGCGGCCGGTGCGCGCCGAGGACTGGGCCGCGAGGCCCTGCGACTCCAGGCGGCGCAGCGCCCGCTCGGTGTCCTGCTCGGGCAGGGCGAGCCGGTGCGCGAGATCGGTGACCTCGGCCGCGCCCAGCGCGACCAGGGCGCGGTACGCGGACTCCTGGCGCTCGTCGAGACCTATCGCTCCCAGCATGGATGCCCCACCCCTCGCCGCACCTCCGGCCGGCGTCCCGGATCTTCCGGGGACGTTCACCGGAGGCATTCGTTCCGTTGGTGACCTGGCGGGAAACGGCCACGGCGTATTCCCGCCTCACCCATCATCCCTGCACCGCCCTCACCTCTGCCAATGTGGCGCCACCGCAGCACCAACAGCCTCCGGCGAAGGGTGATTTGTGCCCATTTTCCGGATTCAGATGGGGAGAGCGATGCGCCCGATTTCGCGTACGGCCCTGGGGGTGGCGACCGCCGTCGTCCTGGCCGTCACCGCGGTCGCGCCGTCCATGGCCGATGAGCCGAAGGACGACACGACCGGCAAGCGACCGCTGGTCGGCAGCGAGGCCGCGGCCCGCTCCGGCGACGGAGCCAGGACCGCCACGGTCACCCTGGTCACCGGCGACCGCGTCCTGGTCACCCGCGACGCCGAAGGCAACCCGGCGGCCACGGCCCTGCCCCGCGAGGACGGGACCGTCCCCCTGGTGCAGACCCGCCGCTCCGGCCAGGACCTGTACGTCTACCCCGAGGACGCCACCGCCGCGCTCGCCGCCGGACGCGTCGACGAGCAGCTCTTCAACGTCACGGGCCTGATCCGCCAGGGCTACGACGACTCCGCCACCACCACGCTGCCCCTCATCGCGGTCTACGGCTCCGACCTCGCCCGCTCCGTCCCCGCCGCCCCCCGCGGCGCCAGGCGCGGCAAGGTCCTCAAGGCCGTCGACGGCGTCGCGCTCACGGCCGAGAAGAAGCAGGCCGCCACCTTCTGGGCGGAGATCAGCGCCCCGAACGCCCGCTCCGCCTCCGGCCTGAAGAAGCTCTGGCTCGACCGCAAGGTCCAGGCCACCCTGGAGCAGTCGACGAAGCAGATCCACGCCCCCGAGGCCTGGGCCGCCGGCTACGACGGCAAGGGCACCAAGGTCGCCGTCCTCGACACCGGCGCCGACGCCGAGCACCCCGACCTCAAGGGCCGCATCGTCGCCTCGGAGAACTTCACCGACTCCGACACCACCGGCGACCACCAGGGCCACGGCACCCACACCATCTCCACCGTCGGCGGCTCCGGCGCCGCGAGCGACGGCAGGAAGAAGGGCGTCGCCCCCGGCGCCGACCTCCTCAACGGCAAGGTCCTCAACGACTCCGGCTCCGGCGCCGCCTCCTGGATCATCGCCGGCATGGAATGGGCCGTCGCCCAGGGCGCCGACGTCGTCTCCATGAGCCTCGGCAGCCCCGAACCCACCGACTGCACCGACCCGATGAGCGTCGCCGCCGAGGAACTCGCCCAGAACAAGGGCACGCTCTTCGTCATCGCCGCGGGCAACTCGGGCCCCACGCACAACACCGTCTCCTCGCCCGGCTGCGCGCCCGGCGTGCTCACCGTCGGCGCCACCGACCGCGACGACTCCACCGCCTGGTTCTCCAGCCGCGGCCCGACGATCGTGAACCACACCCTCAAGCCCGAGATCGCCGCGCCCGGCGTCGGCATCTCCGCCGCGGCGGCCGGCGGCCGGGGCGTGTACGCGTACCAGTCCATGTCCGGTACGTCGATGGCGACCCCGCACGTCGCGGGCGCCGCCGCCATCGTCAAGCAGCGCCACCCCGACTGGACCGCGCAGCAGATCAAGTCCGCGCTCGTCGCCTCCGCCGACAGCTCGGTCCCCGGCGACGTCCGCGAGGTCGGCGGCGGCCGCCTCGACGTCAAGGCCGCCGTCGACCAGACGGTCCTGAGCGCCCCCGCCGTCCAGGGCGGCACCTTCGACTGGCCGCAGGACAAGAGCGACCGCACCACGGTCTCCGTGCCGTACACCAACACCTCCGGCGCCCCGGTCACCCTCGACCTGGCCGTCGAGAAGGTCACCGGCAACGACGGCTCCGCCGTCCGGTCCTCGGTCGCCCGCCTCGGCAGGCGCACCGTCACCGTCCCCGCCGGCGCCACCGTCGAGGTCCCGCTCGACCTCGCCCCCGACGCCCGCCTGGAGCGCGCCCAGTACGGCGACGTCACCGGCCGCGTCGTCGCCACCGGCCCCGGCGGCATCCACGTCTCCACCCCGTTCTCGCTGTACGTGGAGCCCGAGACGGTCACCCTGCGCGTCAAGCTGATCGACCGTCACGGCAACCCGGCCTCCGGCGCCTCCTCCCTCGACGTCATCGGCACCGACACCGCCACCGGCGAGCGCCGCTTCAACGAAGGAGCCGCCGACCAGGTCTACCGCCTGCGCCCCGGCAGCTACTTCCTCTCCTCCTTCGTCACCACGCCCGACGCGGGCGAGGGCGCCACGCTGAACGACTCGCTCAGCTACCTCGGCCGCCCGCAGGTCGAGCTGAAGAAGGACACCACCGTCGTCCTCGACGCCCGCACGGCCCACCGGCTGTCGGTGAAGACCGACAAGCCCTCCGAACTCCGCGGCGCCACCCTCGCGTTCGCCCGGTCCTGGGACGACTTCTGGCTGCACGCCGGAACCGCCACCGGCCCGCGCACCCTCCGCGGCTACTACGCCTCGGTCGAAGGCCGTGCCGACGAGGGCGACTTCGAGTTCGGCAGCTACTGGCGGGCCGCCGCCCCGCAGATCACCTCGCTGACCACCGGCGACGGACTGGCCCTGCACCCGCTCACCGCCTCCCTCGGCTCCGACAACCTCGACGGCACCGGCTCCGCCCGCCTCGTCGACGCCGGAACCGGCACGCCGGACGAGCTCAAGGCCGCCGGAGTCCAGGGCCGCGTCGCCCTCGTCCGGCTCCCGGACGGCTCCACCGCCGCGGGCACCCTCGCCCGCAACGCCAAGGCCGCCGGCGCCGTCGCCGTCGTCACGTACCACTCGGCCCCCGGCCGCTGGTACCCCACCGGCGGCTTCACCGGCCTCGGTCTCCCCGTCCTCGCCGTCCCCTCCACGGAGGCGACCGCGCTCCTCGGCAGGCTCGCGGCGGGCGAGGTCACCCTCGCCTGGAACGCCACCGCGAAGAGCCCCTACCTCTACAACCTCGCCTTCCCCGAGACCGGCGCGATCCGTGACGACGAGGAGTACCGGGTCCACGACGCCCGCCTCGGCCGGACGGAATCGACCTACGGCTCGGCCGGCATCACCACCGACTTCACGGACTTCCCGGCCGCCTACCGCCCCAACGGCCTCGGCATCTCCTTCGGCTCCCTGGAGACCGTCCCCGCGCCCGGCACCCGCACCGAGTACTACTCCGCCGGTGACACCGCCTGGCAGCAGATGGTCAACAGCAGCTTCCCGTTCGGGGAGATCATGATGGGCGTCCGCCACGCGTACGCGCCCGGCGAGCGGCGCACCGAGAAGTGGTACGACGGCGTCATCGCCCCCACCGCGCCGCGCGACACCACCGGGAAGCCGGTCCTCGTCGCCGAGCGGCAGGGCAACCTCATCGGCTTCGCCGACGCCATGTGGGGCGACTCCACCCACCACGCCGAGCCCGGCTCCTTCGGCGACATCGGCAACGTGCGCCTGAGCCGTGACGGCGAGGTCCTCGGCGAGTCCGGCTGGCCGTTCGGCGTCTTCGAGGTACCGGCCGAAGCCGGGACGTACACGCTGGAACAGAACACCATGAAGATAGGCAGCAAGGTGTGGGCCCGCTCCACATCCGTCAACTCGGTGTGGAAATTCACCTCCAAGCTTGACGAGAGCGTCTATTCTCAGGGCATCCCGATTCTCTTCCCCCGGTACAACCTTCCGGTGGACGGACTGAAGACCCTCGCCGCGACCGACGGCCAGCACATCGGCCTCACCGCGACGGGTCACGCGGGCTACACCCCCGCAGCGCTCACCTCGGCGAAGCTCTCGTACTCCTACGACGGGGGCACGACCTGGACCGAAGCGCAGGTCTCCCAGCAGGGCGACGGCTGGACCGCGACCGTGAACCACGCGGGCGCGACCGGCAGGCAGGTCACCCTGAAGACCGAACTGACGGACGCCAACGGCAACTCCGTCACCCAGACCGTGGTCCGCGCTTACGACGTGCGCTGACCACGCCGGTCCGCCGGGCGTCCTTCCCGTGGGGGGTGGGGTCGCCCGGCGGACCACCCATTTGCAGCAACGGTTTTCCTGATGTCCCGTTTTCGGACGCCGTGCGCGGTGGACAATAAGGGCATGACTCAGCAGGGGGACAACTGGTGGGACAAGCTCTACGACGACGCGGAGCCGGACGCGGCACCGACGGCCTCGGGTGACACACTCGACGACCACTTCGACACGACACCGCGCGCGGTGCCGAGCCCGGTGACGGCGCAGGACCCCGTGCCGCAGGACCCCATGCCGCGGGACCCGCTGCCCCAGGTCCCGGTCCCGTACCACCCGGTCGCGTACGACCCGGTCGCGTACGACCCGGTGCCGCAGGTCCCGGCGACGCCCCCGCTCGCGCCGCCACCGGCCCCCGTGTCCGGACCCGCGCCCTGGGAGGCGCCCCGGGATCTCGGGCCGCGGACCTTCCCGGGCCCGCCCCCGCCCCCGGCCGCCCCTCCCGTCGAGACGCCCACCGTCCGGGTGCCCGTGCTCCGGGAACCGGACGCCCCCGAGGAGCCGCAGGCCGACACCGGGCCCGCCCACGACCCCGACCTCACCGTCGCGGTGTCCGTGCCCCGGCCCAGGACCGGCTTCGTCGGGAGCCGGCCGCCCACCTACGAGGCCGAGCCCACCGCGCTGCCCGTCGCCCGGCCCGGTGAGCTCGCCGAACTCGTCGCCGACACCGTCCTCGACGGCGCGCGCTACGGCACCTGCACCCTGCGCGCCGCCTCCGTACGCGGCGACTCCGCCCGCTACCGGGGCGAACCCCGGCGCGACGCCCTGCTCACCGCCCGCTTCGGCCACGACGAGACCGCGCTCGTCCTCGTCGCCGTCGCCGCCGGCTCCCGCGCCGCCGAGGGCGCCCACCTCGCCGCCGCCGACGCCTGCCAGTGGATCGCCGAGGCCGTCTGCCGCAGCCACGCCCGGCTCTCCGAGGACATCAGGTCCGGCCGCCGCGGCGACCTCAAGTCCGGACTGCACCGGCTCACCGACAGGACCTACGGCAAGCTGCGGGCCCGCGCCGCCGAGCGGGACCTCGCCCCCGACGAGTACACCGCGACGCTCCGCTGCCTCCTCGTCCCCGCCGACCCCGAATGCCGCACGCGCGTCTTCTTCGGCATCGGCGGCGGCGGGCTCTTCCGGCTCCGCGACGGCTCCTGGCAGGACCTCGAACCGCTCCTGCCCGAACCGGCCGCCGTCACCGGCGCCCCCGTCGTCGGCTTCGGCTCGCCGCCCCCGGTGCCGGAAGCCACCGAGGAGGGGGACAGGTTCACCATGGACCTCGGCATCACCACCGCCCCGCCGCTCATCGAGGAGCCCGTACCCCCGCCCGCCGAGCCCTTCCGCTTCCGCGCCTCCGTGGCCCGCGCCGGCGACACCCTCCTCCTCGCCTCGCCCGGCCTCGCCGAGCCGATGCGCGGCGAACCGGCCCTCGCCCACGAGCTCGCCGCCCGCTGGGCCGACGCCGAGCCGCCGGGCCTCGCCGCCTTCCTCGCCGACACCCAGCTGAGGGTGACGGGTTACGCCGACGACCGTACGGGGGTGGCCGTCTGGGAGGCGTAACCCGCCGGGCCGTGTGTTGATGGAGCCATGGCCAAACAGAACGTGGCGGAACAGTTCGTCGACATCCTCGTCCGCGCGGGCGTCCGGCGCCTCTACGGAGTGGTCGGCGACAGCCTCAACCCGGTCGTCGACGCGATCCGCCGCACCCGGGCGATCGACTGGATCCAGGTGCGGCACGAGGAGACCGCCGCCTTCGCCGCGGGCGCCGAGGCCCAGATCACCGGCAGCCTCGCCGCCTGCGCCGGCTCCTGCGGGCCCGGCAACCTCCACCTCATCAACGGCCTGTACGACGCCCACCGCTCGATGGCCCCGGTCCTCGCGCTCGCCTCGCACATCCCGTCCAGCGAGATCGGCCTCTCCTACTTCCAGGAGACCCACCCGGACCAGCTGTTCCGCGAGTGCAGCCACTACAGCGAACTCATCTCGAACCCGAAGCAGATGCCCCGGCTGCTCCACACGGCGATCCAGCACGCCGTCGGCGGCCGCGGCGTCAGCGTCGTCTCGCTGCCCGGCGACATCGCCTCCCAGCCGGCCCCCGAGAAGTCGGCGGAGACCGCGCTCGTCACCACCCGGCCCACCGTCCGTCCCGGGGACGCCGAGATCGACGCCCTCGTCCGGATGATCGACGAGGCCGACCGCGTGACGCTCTTCTGCGGCAGCGGCACGGCGGGGGCGCACCCCGAGGTGATGCAGTTCGCCGAGCGGATCAAATCACCGGTCGGCCACGCCCTGCGGGGCAAGGAGTGGATCCAGTACGACAATCCGTACGACGTCGGCATGAGCGGTCTGCTCGGGTACGGCGCCGCCTACGAGGCCACCCACGAGTGCGATCTGCTGATCCTGCTCGGCACCGACTTCCCGTACAACGCCTTCCTGCCCGACGACGTGACGATCGTGCAGGTGGACGTCCGGCCCGAGCATCTCGGCCGCCGCTCCCGGCTCGACCTGGCCGTCTGGGGCGACGTCCGCGAGACCCTGCGCTGTGTGATCCCGCGGGTCCGCGCCAAGACCGACCGCCGCTTCCTCGACAAGATGCTGAAGAAGCACGCCGACGCGCTGGAGGGCGTCGTCAAGGCGTACACCCGCAAGGTCGAGAAGCACGTCCCGGTGCACCCCGAGTACGTGGCCTCCGTCATCGACGAACTGGCCGACGACGACGCGGTCTTCACGGTCGACACCGGCATGTGCAACGTCTGGGCGGCCCGCTACCTCTCGCCCAACGGGCGGCGCAGGATCATCGGCTCGTTCAGCCACGGCTCCATGGCGAACGCCCTGCCGCAGGCGATCGGCGCCCAGTTCAGCGACCCGGGCCGCCAGGTCGTCTCGCTCTCCGGCGACGGCGGCTTCTCGATGCTGATGGGCGACTTCCTGACCCTCGTCCAGTACGACCTGCCCGTGAAGGTGATCGTCTTCAACAACTCCTCGCTCAGCATGGTCGAGCTGGAGATGCTGGTCGCCGGGCTCCCCTCGTACGGGACGACGAACAAGAACCCGGACTTCGCCGCGATCGCCCGCGCCGCCGGGGCCTACGGCGTGCGGGTCGAGAAGCCCAAGCAGCTCGCGGGCGCGCTCAAGGACGCCTTCAAGCACAAGGGACCCGCCCTGGTCGACGTCGTCACCGACCCCAACGCGCTCTCCATCCCGCCGAAGATCAGCGCCGACATGGTGACCGGCTTCGCGCTCTCCGCCAGCAAGATCGTCCTGGACGGGGGAGTGGGCCGGATGCTCCAGATGGCCCGATCCAACCTGCGCAACGTGCCCAGACCCTGACCGTCTGCCACCACCTCATGAATGCGGACGGTGACACGGGGCATGCATCCCCGTGAGCCTGTTCGACGCGACCTGTGGGTGGGGGATATGGCCGGGGAGGCACGACAGCCGACTCAACTGCTCAGAAAGGTGGGATGCGCGGATCTCACCGCGGTGCCGGAGGTGCGACATGCCCTGCGTGAACTGCTGCGGAAGTGGGGCGGACCGGGCGCCTCCGACGTGGCCGAACTGCTCACCAGCGAACTGGTGACGAACGCCCTGGTCCACACCGAGCACGGGGCCGTCGTGACCGCGACGGTCGTCCCCGAGCAGTTGAGGGTCGAGGTCCGGGACTTCGTGTCCGGACTGGAGCGGCCGCCCGTACCGCCCGCCGACGACGGTACGCACGGCCGGGGCCTCGTCCTCGTCCAGGCCCTCGCCGACTCCTGGGGGGTCGAGGACCACGGGGTGGGCAAGGTGGTCTGGTTCGAACTGAACGGCGGGGCCGCCTAGGGCTTGCCCTGTGCGGCCCCGCCGGATTTCCGTGATGCCTCAGCCGAACTGCTGCTCCAGATCCTTGAGCTTGCGCTCCAGGGAGTCGAGACGCGGCAGCGCCTGGGTGTCGTCCTCGGCGGTGAGGTCCACCGTCCGGGACTCGCCGGGGCGGGGCTCATCGCCCCTGACGGCTTGCAGGGAGGGCCGGGGTCGAAGCGGCAGCTGTCCGGGGTCCGCTATGGCGGGCTCCGCGACGGCCGCCTGCACGGCGGCCGTCACGGAGCCCGAACCACTGCCCGCACCCGGGCCCTGGCCGGTGCCGGAAGCGGCGCCCAGCGCCGCCATCTCGACCTGGCGTCCGCCGCCGCGGCCGAGCCCGAAGGCCCGGTGCTGACGGTTGATCGCCTTGAGTCTCGCCCGGTCCAGCTTGACCTGGTCGCGCCGGCGGAGCCTGTTCTGCTCCTTCTCCCGCCGGTCCTCGCGCACCTCGTCGACCGCCTCGTCCAGGGTCCGTACGCCCTCCAGGAGCATCAGCGACCAGGCCGCGAAGGTCTCCCGGGGCGCCCTCAGCCACCGCACGATCCGGATCTGCGGCAGCGGACGGGGCACCAGGCCCTGCTCGCGCAGCGCGGCCCTGCGGGTCTGCTTCAGCGCCCGGTCGAAGAGGACCGCCGCCGAGAGGGACATGCCCGCGAAGAAGTGCGGAGCCCCGTCGTGGCCCATGCCGCGCGGTGCGTGCACCCAGTTGAACCAGGCCGCCGCGCCCGCGAACAGCCAGACGAGCAGGCGCGAGCCGAGGGCCGCGTCGCCGTGGCTGGCCTCGCGGACCGCGAGCACCGAGCAGAACATGGCGGCGCCGTCGAGGCCGAAGGGGACGAGGTACTCCCAGCCCCCGGCGAGGTTCAGGTTCTGCCGGCCGAAGCCGACGAGGCCGTGGAAGGAGAGCGCCGCCGCGACGGCCGCGCAGAGGAAGAGCAGCCCGTACGAGGCGAATCCGTAGACGGCCTCCTTGCGTCTGCGACGCTCCTCGCTGCGTTCCCAGGAGTCGTCGGCCGCGGCCTGGTCACCGGCGCGCTTCCCGCGCGCGAGCACCGCCACCGCCGTCAGGACTCCGGCCACCATCACGCCACCCGGAAGCAGCCAGTCCAGCGATATGTCGGTCAGTCTCATGCGGTGTCCCTTGCATCGCAGTAGGGCGTTTGGCGGCCCATACTGGCCGACCTCGTGGGGCGCTCAAGGGGTTTCCGGGCAAGAGCACGCCATCGGGGTCACGGGGCATACGAATAGGTGCGATCTGGTCGAACGCACATACAGGGAAGGGGATTTGCGTTCGATTTACGCCACCCGGACGGGTGGCGTAATCCCTCCGGACCCTCAGGCGGTCGCGGTCAGCCGGCGGACCCGCTCGGCGTCACAGGTGCGGGGGCAGGTGAGGCAGGTGTCCTCGGGGCGCAGGGTGTAGAAGAAGCAGCAGGTGGCCCGGTCGCGGGTGGCGCGCGGCGCGCCGTCCGGCCCCTCGGACCCCGCGAGCTCGCGGAAGCCCGCCCCGCCCGCGTACGGCTTGTACGGCTTGGGGGTCCGCGGCAGGAGCAGTTCCAGCTCGGTCATCGCCCGCGGCTCCTCGCCGAGCAGGGCCGCGACGTACCAGAGGCCCTCGACGATCTCGTCCGTGGCCATTCCCCACAGGGCCCGGCGGCCGCGCCGCAGCCGGGGCCCGAAGCCGCCGAGGACGGCCTCGAAGTGCTCGGCGAGCGAGGCGCGCACCTCGGCCCGGAGCGCCTCCTCGTCGGCGACGACCCGGGCGCCGGGCAGGGCGGCCGCGGGGTCGTCCGGCAGGCAGGCGAACTCCTCCACGCGGACCGACAGACGGCCCAGCGCCCGCTGGAAGGCCACGTGGCGGACGGGCAGTCGGGGCACCCGGCGGTCCAGGAACCAGGGGACGGTGACGAGGAGACAGGCGGGCCAGGCGTACCGGTGCAGTCCGAATCCGGCGACGACGTCGGGGCGGGCCCGGGCGCCGTAGTCCCGCAGCACCTGTGCGTCGTCCCAGGCGAGGAAGGCGTCGAGGGCGGGGCCGCCGGCCGCGAGCTCCTCCGCGCCGACCCAGCCGGCTCCCCGCGGCAGCCGCTCGCCCCGGGAGGGCTCCTCTATCCGAAGGCCGGGGAAGACCTCGGCGAGCCGGGCGTAGGAGGCCGCGACGGGCGAGGTGAGGGGCGTGGGCAACAGGGCGGGGACGGTCATGCGGACCACCGAATCGCGAGCGTTGGCAGGTAAGCCTTACCTTACCCGATTCGGGGTGGCCTCTCACCACCGCAGACCCCCTCCCACCTGCGGGGCAGCCCGTATGCCCCGGATGTCGGTCCGTTCGCCTATGGTGCACAGGGGACCCGGGCGACGCGAGCCGGGCCCGGCACGAGGCCGCAGGAGGACCCGGGTGGAGCAGGGCGCAGCGCGCGAGCGGGCGACGGAGAGACCGTCCCCGCCCTTCGGTGACGCCGCGGGTCGTCCCGGCGCGTCCGTACGGGTGCCCGAGCAGGCACGCGGCACGGAAGGGGCGCGGGGTGAGCACACCCACGACGAGCCGGTGCCCCGCGGCCCCCGGACCGTGCAGCGGCACTCCGTCCGCGGCCAGGTCCTCGAAGCCCTCCGCACCGCCCTCGTCGGCGGCGAGCTCCGCCCCGGCGAGGTCTACTCGGCCCCCGCCCTCGCCGAGCGCTTCGGCGTCTCCGCCACCCCCGTCCGCGAGGCCATGCAGCGCCTCGCCGTCGAGGGCGCCGTCGAGGTCGTGCCGAACCGCGGCTTCCGCGTCACCGAGCGCACCCCCCGGGAGCTCGCCGAACTCGCCGAGGTCCGCGCGCTCATCGAGGTCCCCGTCATGCTGCGGCTCGCCCGCACGATCCCGGCCGCCCGCTGGGCCGAGCTCCGGCCGCTCGCCGAGGCGACCGCGGCCGCCGCGGCCCGGGGCGACCGCGCCCACTACGCCGAGGCCGACCGGGCCTTCCACCGGGCCGTCCTCTCCCTCGCGGGGAACGAGCAGCTGCTCGCCGTCGCCGACGACCTGCACCGCCGCTCCCAGTGGCCCCTGATCAGCGCCCCCGCCCTCCGGCACGGCGTCCTCGTCGCCGACGCGGCCGAGCACACGGCCCTGCTCGACGCCCTGATCGCCCAGGACCTGCCGGTCGTCCAGGCCCTGGTGCGCGAGCACTTCACCGGATCCGAGGCCTGAGCGGGTCCCGGAGCGGGGTGCGGAGAACGTCGCAGCGCGCGGGTCCCGGGACCCGCTCGGGCCTCCGGGCCGGTGCGGTGCTCTCCGAGCCGGTTCGGAGAGCAGTTCCCAGGACCGGGGTCGTGGCCGCCCCGGACGACTAAGGTCGAAGGCGTCAGCCGTCCGTACCGCGTCGCCCGTGAGGTGCCCCATGACGTACGCGACCTCGTCCCCGGCCTGGGACGGCACGGAAGCCGAGGCCGCCGAGCTGCTCGGCTGGCTCACCGATCCCGAGGCACCCCGCCTCTGTCTCGTCACCGGCGCCCCCGGCAGCGGCAAGACGGCCCTCCTCGGCTGGCTCGCCGCGTACGGCCCGCGCTCCGGCCGGGCCCGCCGCCGCACGGCCCGGCTGCTCGTCCCGCTCGCCGGGCAGAGCGCGCTCGGCGCGGCCTGGACGATCGCCGACCGCCTCGGCGTGGTGGCCCGCTCGCCCGGCGACCTCGTCCACGCCCTCGCGACCAGCGAGGCGCGCCCCGCCGGCCGGGCCGTCCTCCTCCTCACGGACCTCCACGCCTCCGCCGAACCCGCCGCGCTCACCCGGCTCATCGCGGAGCTCGCCGGCGTCGGCCGGATCCGGCTCGTGGTCGAGGCCCGGAGCGGCACCCCGGCCCCCGCCGTGCTGCGCGCCGAACGCCGGGTCACCGTCGTCGACCTCGACGGCGCGCCCGAGACCGCCGACGGCGCCGCCGTGGAGCCGGCGCCGCCGCTGCCGGACCTCTCCGACCCCGCGGCCGTCTGCGCGGCCGACCCGCTGCTCGTCACCACGGCGTACGTGACGGGCGCCGCGCTCGCCGGGGTGCCCGGCACCCTCGACGGGCCCGAGCCGTCCGGCCGGCCCGGCGAGGGCACCGCCGACGAGCACGGCGGCCTGAGGGCCGCCTGGATGCGCGCCGGACAGTCGCTCTGCCGTGAACAGACCCCGGCGGAACGTGCGTTGGTCCTCCTGGCCGCGCTCGGCGACGGCGCCGACCCCCGGCTCCGGCCCGCCCTCGCCGCACTCGCGGAGGGCGCGCCCTGGCGGGTCCGGTGGGCCCGTCACCGCGGCGACCTCAACCCGCCCTGGCCGGGCCCGGTCGCCGTGCTCGGCGCGGCGGGCGGCCCCCTGGAGGGCACCCTCTTCGTCGGCGACCCCACCGGCACCGTACGGCTGCTCCACGAGGCCGACGCGAGCCCCGGCGGGCGCCTCGCGCACAGCGTCCCCGGCCGGATCACCGCGCTCGCGCCCGCACCCGACGGCACGGTGCTGCTCCTGGACGACCGGGGGCGGCTGCACGCCGTACGGGGAACGGCGCCCCGGCCCCCGTATCTGGAGCGGCTCACCGAGGCGGTCTCGGCGACCCTGGCCCGCCACCCGGGCACGGCGCTCGCGGCGATCGCCGGCTCGGTGGTGGTGGGGGACCGGCTGGGCTCCGTCCACGCCTTCGGCCTGACGGGCCTTCACCAGTCGGCCTCGCACAGCGGCCGGGTCACCGCCGTCGCGGCGGTCGAGTCCGAGACCCCGTTCGTCTGCTCCGGCGGTGCCGACGGGAGCGTCCGGCTCTGGACCCCCGGCCGCGCCACGCGCCCCGAGCCCCTCGCCGAACGCCCCTCGCCGGTCGTCTCCCTGCACGCGACCGAGACCCCGTACGGACCGCTGGTCGCCGCGGCCTGGGCCGACGGCCTCGTCGAACTCCACCGGCCGGAGGGCGGCCCGACGCTCTCCTTCCGCCCGGGCCCCCCGGTCCGCGCGGTCGCGGTCACCGGCGCCGGCTCCCTGCTCGTCGGCACCGACGACAGCCTGGTCTGCCTCGCACCCACCTCGCGGTGACGAGGCGTCACCAATGATTCAGCGCAGGAGACTTCAGGTCGCCGCCCGAGGTGTCAGCTGGGCCGACAGCCAGGTCGGGACGCCGCCCAGGAGCTGGAAGAGGCGTCTCGCCTCGGCCCGCAGGCGGCCCGCCTCCGGCTCGGTCTCCGTGGTCGCCAGGGCCGTGAGCGCCGGGGCCGTGCCGACCAGATAGCCCAGCTCCTCACGGATCCGCAGGGACTCCGCGAAACCGTGCCGTGCCTCCGCCAACTCCCCCTCGCGCAGGGCGAGTCCGGCGAGGTGCCGCCAGGTGAAGGAGAGCAGGAGCGAGTCCCCCTGCGCGGTCGCCCCGGCGTGCGCCCTGCGGTACGCGGCGCGGGCCGCCTGCGGGGAGTCGCCGAGGTTCTGGGCGATGAGCCCGCGCCGGAAGTCCAGGAGCGGCCGCCCGCCGGCGGAGGGGCCGATCAGCGCCGCCGCCCGGCCGAGCGCCATCCGGGCCTCGTCGGCCCGGTCACGTACGCCCAACAGCGTGGAGGCGTAGGCGAGATAGCCGCGTTCGCAGGCCGCGGCCCCGCGTTCCTCGTCGGTGCCGGCCACCGCCTCGGCCGCCCGGAGCGCGTCCTCGGCGTCGGCCCAGCCCTTCTCGGTGTAGAGGCAGCGCTCGATGAGCAGCGCGGCCCGTTCGAGTGCGGCTGCCGGTTCGGCCGCGTGCGGCGCGAGCAGCGCCGCCGCGTCCGTCCAGCAACCTCGGGAGCGGAGCCGCCATATGGCGGTCTCCACGGGTGTCTCCTTGCCGTAGGCGAGGGACGGATCTTCGCCACCCCTTGATTCGGAACCAGACATGGCGGTATCCGCCACATTGCCCTCCCCGAGCGCGCCATCGAGCTGTTGAGTAGGACGGCATCTCAGCACGAACGGGAGCACCCGGCCAAGGGGTCGGGTGAAAAATTTCACAAACTCGCGCCGGGGTGGAGAGCCCCGCCCCGACCCGGCGCGACGGGCCGCCGGACGGCCGACCGGCCCGTGATCAAGCCGGTGATCAGCCCCGGACCCGGTCCGCGGGACGCGGCGCGCGGGGGATGCCGAAGGCCCCGGCGCCACTCCTCCGGACTCGCCCGAAGGAGTGAATCGCCGGGGCCCCGAACCGTTCGAACCGGCTCGCGCGGCTCAGCTCATCCGCAGCGCGAGGAAGAAGTCGAGCTTGTCCTCCAGACGGGAGAGATCACGGCCGGTGAGCTGCTCGATCCGGCCCACCCGGTAGCGCAGCGTGTTCACGTGCAGGTGGAGGCGGGTCGCGCAGCGGGTCCAGGAGCCGTCGCAGTCCAGGAACGCCTCCAGGGTCGGGATGAGCTCCGCCCGGTGGCGCCGGTCGTAGTCGCGCAGCGGGTCGAGCAGCCGGGCCGTGAAGGCCCGCCGCACGTCGTCCGGGACGAAGGGCAGCAGCAGCACGTGCGAGGCCAGCTCGTGGTGCCCGGCGGCGCAGACCCGGCCCGGACGGGCGGCGGCCACCCGGCGGGCGTGCCGGGCCTCCTCCAGGGCCCCGCGCAGGCCCTCCGCCGACGCCACGGCCGCGCTGACGCCCAGCGTGACGCGCCCGTCGCCGTCGAGGCCCGAGGAGAGCGGAGCCCGTACGGAGGCGAGCAGCGCGTCCGCGTGCAGCCCCAGGGCGGGCGCCGGGCCGTCGTCCTCGCTCTCCGGCAGCGGGCCCGCGGCCAGTGGGACCAGGGCGATCGCCTCGTCACCGCTGTGCGCGACCGCGATCCGGTCCGCCGACTCGGCGCCGATGGCCGCCGGGTCGACGAGGATCTCCTCCAGGAGCGCCTGCGCGACCGGCCCGCTGTCCACGGGGGCCTGACCGGCCTCCTGCTCCCACTCCACGCGGGCGACGACCACCTGCCAGTGCGGGGCCGTGCCGAGCCCGGGCAGCAGCACCGGGGCGGCGACCCGCAGCCTGGCGGCGATCTCGGCGGGCGCGGCGCCCGTCTGCACCAGCTCCAGGACCTCCTGGGCGAGCCGGCGCCGTACCGTGCGGGCCGCGTCGCGCCGGTCCCGCTCGACGGCGATCAGCTGGGTGACGCCCTGGAGCAGGTCGAGCCGGGCGGCGGGCCAGTCCCCGGCGTCCGCCTCCACGGCCAGCAGCCAGTCCGACAGGACCGTCTCGCGCACGTCCCGGGAGGCGGGCGCGGCGCCCCGGCCGGTGTTGCGGATCGGGAAGAGCGAGTACGTGGCCCCGGCGACGCTCAGCCGGTGCGGGCCGCGCCGGCCGGTGCGGGTGGCGGCCAGGTGCTCACCGGCCAGGGTGGCGGCGAGCGCGGCCTCCAGCGGCTCGCCCGCGCCCGCGATCTGGCGGCCGGTGGGGGAGAGGACCCAGGCCCGCAGGTCCAGGTCGGAGCCGAGGAGGTCGAGGACGACCTCGGGGCCGCCGCCCGCGGGACCGGAGGTCATGAGCCGCCGGTGGCGGTCGACGACGGCCGCCAGGTCGCCGGCCCGCTCGCCGGAGACCTGTCGAACAACATGCTCGGTGATCGTCGCGAACGCAACGGACTCGTTCACAGCGAACAGCGGAAGCCGGTGGCGCAAACACGCCGCCACGAGATCGTCGGGGATGTCGCCGAGCTCGGCCTCGCCGGCGGCGAGGGCGGCCACTCCGGCCGAGGCCAGGATCCGGACGAAGGGCTCGGCGTCGGCCGGGTCCGTCCGCCAGGCGAGCCCGGTCAGCACCAGCTCGCCGCCGGACAGGTACCGGCTGGGGTCCTTGAGGTCCGTCGTCATGACGCCTCGGACGGTTCGGTCCAGCTCGTCGTCGCCGCCGAGCAGGCGCAGCCCGAGCGCGTCGTTCTCCAGCAGTGCGCGCAGCCGCATCGTGTCGCCGCCGTTCCTTCGTTCGGTGATGGTGAGTGTCGCGTTGTCGACGGTGGGGTGGTGCCACCGTTTCCAGGGGAAAACGGCGAGGTTTCTGTTCCCCGCCTTTCGTTCGAATCTACAAGACGACGACGGGCACCAGCCAACTCCTTCATGTTTTCGGTGACTGCACCCGGGCGATCGTGGCTTGTGTACTAGGCCACACACCGCGTGAACAGCACATGAACACGATGTCGAGGGCCGGCCGTCCCCCCGGACCCACTAGCTCGACCCCCGATCCAGAATCACTAGAAGAGAGCCACCATGGACTTCCTTCGCCCCGCCAGCTGGGAGGAGGCGCTCGCCGCCAAGGCCGAGCACCCCACGGCCGTGCCCATCGCCGGTGGTACCGACGTCATGGTCGAGATCAACTTCGACCACCGGCGCCCCGAGTACCTCCTGGACCTGAACCGTATCGAGCTGCTGCGCGAGTGGGAGGTCGGCGAGGAGAACGTCCGCCTCGGCGCCTCCGTCCCGTACACGCAGATCATGGAGAACCTGCGCGCAGAGCTCCCGGGTCTGGCACTGGCCTCGCACACGGTCGCCTCCCCGCAGATCCGCAACCGCGGCGGCGTGGGCGGCAACCTCGGCACCGCGTCGCCCGCCGGCGACGCCCACCCGGCCCTGCTCGCCGCGGGCGCCGAGGTCGAGGTCGAGTCGGTGCGCGGCAACCGCTTCATCCCGATCGACGAGTTCTACACCGGCGTGAAGCGCAACGCGCTCCAGCCCGACGAGCTCATCAAGACCGTCCACATCAAGAAGGCGGACGGCCCCCAGCAGTACTCCAAGGTCGGCACCCGCAACGCGATGGTCATCGCCGTCTGCGCCTTCGGCCTGGCCCTGCACCCGGAGACCCGGACCGTGCGCACCGGCATCGGATCCGCCGCGCCCACCCCGATCCGCGCCAAGGAGGCCGAGGCCTTCCTGAACGCGGCTCTGGAAGAGGGCGGCTTCTGGGACAACGGCAAGATCATCACTCCTTCGATCGCGAAGCAGTTCGCCGACCTCTGCTCGGCCGCCGCCAACCCGATCGACGACGTCCGCGGCACCGCCAAGTACCGGCGCCACGCCGTCGGCATCATGGCCCGCCGTCAGCTCGGCTGGACCTGGGAGCAGTACCGCGGCGCCGGCCGCACGCTTGAGGGAGCTGCATAACCATGCGCGTCAATTTCACGGTCAACGGTCGTCCGCAGGAAGCCGACGACGTCTGGGAGGGCGAGTCCCTCCTCTACGTTCTGCGTGAGCGCCTGGGTCTGCCCGGCTCCAAGAACGCGTGCGAGCAGGGCGAGTGCGGTTCCTGCACCGTCCGTCTCGACGGCGTGCCGGTCTGCTCGTGTCTGGTCGCCGCCGGCCAGGTCGAGGGCCGCGAGGTCGTCACCGTCGAGGGCCTGGCGGAGTACGCCAAGGAGCGCGAGGCGCACGGCGGTTGCGCCACCGGCGCCTGCGGCGGGACCTCGGTCGACGCCGCCAAGAAGTGGGAGGCCAAGCCCCAGGACTCGCAGACCGGTGAGGGCATCGAACTCTCCCCGATCCAGCAGGCGTTCATCGACGCCGGCGCGGTCCAGTGCGGCTTCTGCACCCCCGGTCTGCTCGTCGCGGCCGACGAGATGCTGGAGCGCAACCCGTCCCCGACGGACGCGGACATCCGCGAGGCGCTCTCCGGCAACCTCTGCCGCTGCACCGGTTACGAGAAGATCCTCGACGCGGTCCGCCTCGCGGCCGCTCGCCAGGAGCGTCAGGGAGAGGCGGTCTGACGATGGCTCAGAACACACTGCCGGTGGGTACGCCCACCGACGTCACCCAGAACCACGTCAAGGGCGGCATCGGCGAGTCCACGCTCCGCCCGGACGGCACCCTCAAGGTCACCGGCGAGTTCGCCTACTCCTCGGACATGTGGCACGAGGACATGCTCTGGGGCCAGATCCTGCGCTCCACCGTCGCGCACGCCGAGATCGTGTCCATCGACACCTCCGAGGCCCTCACGATGGACGGCGTCTACGCCGTACTGACCCACGAGGACCTGCCGGCCGCGAAGAACTACGGCATGGAGTTCCAGGACACCCCGGTCCTCGCCTACGGCAAGGTCCGTCACCACGGTGAGCCGGTCGCCCTCGTGGCCGCCGACCACCCGGAGACCGCCCGCCGCGCCGCCGCCAAGATCAAGATCGAGTACCGGGAGCTCCCGCTCATCACGGACGAGGCCTCCGCCCTCGCCCCCGACGCGATCCTGGTCCACGAGAACCGCGACGACCACCACTCCGGCCACGTCCCGCACCCGAACATCGTGCACCGCCAGCCGATCATCCGCGGCAACGCCGACGAGGCCGCCAAGCGCGCCGACGTCATCGTCAAGGGCGAGTACACCTTCGGCATGCAGGACCAGGCCTTCCTCGGCCCCGAGTCCGGCCTCGCCGTACCGGCCGAGGACGGCGGCGTCGACCTGTACGTCGCCACCCAGTGGCTGCACTCGGACCTCAAGCAGATCGCCCCCTGCCTCGGCCTGCCCGAGGAGAAGGTCCGGATGACCATGGCCGGTGTCGGCGGCGCCTTCGGCGGCCGCGAGGACATCTCCATGCAGATCCTCGCCTCCATCCTCGCGCTGCGCACCGGCAAGCCGGTGAAGATGGTCTACAACCGGTACGAGTCCTTCTTCGGGCACGTCCACCGTCACCCGGCGAAGCTCTACTACGAGCACGGCGCCACCAAGGACGGCAAGCTCACGCACATGAAGTGCAAGATCGTGCTCGACGGCGGCGCGTACGCGTCGTCCACGGCCTCGGTCGTCGGCAACGCCTCCTCCCTCTCGGTCGGCCCGTACGTCATCGAGGACGTCGAGATCGAGGCGATCGGCCTCTACACCAACAACCCGCCCTGCGGCGCCATGCGCGGCTTCGGCGCGGTCCAGGCCTGCTTCGCCTACGAGGCGCAGATGGACAAGCTCGCGGCCAAGCTGGGCATGGACCCGGTGGAGCTGCGCCAGCTCAACGCCATGGAGCAGGGCACGATCATGCCGACCGGCCAGGTCGTGGACTCGCCGGCCCCGGTCGCCGAGCTCCTCCGCCGGGTCAAGGCCCGCCCGCTCCCGCCGGAGCGCCAGTGGGAGACCGCCGGCGAGGGCGCGGACGTCCGCGCGCTGCCGGGCGGCCTGTCCAACACCTCGCACGGCGAGGGCGTCGTCCGGGGCATCGGCTACGCCGTCGGCATCAAGAACGTCGGCTTCTCCGAGGGCTTCGACGACTACTCGACCGCCAAGATCCGCATCGAGGTCATCAACGGCGAGGCCGTCGCCACGGTCCACACCGCCATGGCGGAGGTCGGCCAGGGCGGCGTCACCATCCACGCCCAGATCGCCCGTACCGAGCTCGGCGTCCAGCAGGTCACCATCCACCCCGCCGACACCCAGGTGGGCTCGGCCGGTTCGACCTCCGCGGGCCGCCAGACGTACATGACCGGCGGCGCCATCAAGAACTCCTGCGAGATCGTCCGCGAGAAGGTCCTGGAGATCGGCCGGCGCAAGTTCGGCTCGTACCACCCGGCCTGGGCCAACGCCGAACTCCTGCTGGAGGGCGGCAAGGTCGTCACCGACGGCGGCGAGGCCCTCGCCTCCATCGCGGACGTCCTGGAGGACCAGGCCGTGGAGGTCGAGGAGGAGTGGCGGCACCGTCCGACCCAGGCCTTCGACCTCGTCACCGGCCAGGGCGACGGCCACGTCCAGTACGCCTTCGCCGCGCACCGCGCGGTCGTCGAGGTGGACACCGAGCTCGGTCTCGTCAAGGTCATCGAGCTGGCCTGCGCCCAGGACGTCGGCAAGGCGGTCAACCCGCTCTCCGTGGTCGGCCAGATCCAGGGTGGTACCACCCAGGGCCTGGGCGTCGCGGTGATGGAGGAGATCATCGTCGACCCGAAGACCGCGAAGGTGCGCAACCCCTCCTTCACGGACTACCTGATCCCGACGATCCTCGACACGCCGACCATCCCGGTCGACTACCTCGAACTGGCCGACCCCAACGCGCCGTACGGCGTCCGGGGCATCGGCGAGGCCCCCACCCTGTCGTCCACCCCGGCCGTCCTCGCGGCGATCCGGGCGGCGACGGGCCTGGAGCTCAACAAGACACCGGTCCGCCCCGAGGCGCTCACCGGCACCCTGTAGGACTCTCCGGGCGGTGCGTGCCTCCCCGGAACGTCACACTTCCACCGCCCGCACCGCCCGGAGCACTCCCTCCCGGAGTACCCGCATCACCGCAGTACCCGCATCACGGCAGTAACCCGTTCGTCTCGGGCCGTCCCCCGGGTCGTGCAGCCAACGAAATATCCCAAATCCCGCAGCTTCACGTCAGAGCTTGAGAAGTCTGATGCGGGTGCCCCTTTGAACCTTGGGAGTAGGCCCCATGACCCAGTCGTCTGTGGAGCCCAAGACCACCGCTGAGGACGCGGGCTCCGGCTCGCGCACCCCCGCCGGGCGCTCTTGGCTCGACCGGTACTTTCACATCTCGGAGAGAGGATCCACCGTCGCGACGGAGATCCGCGGCGGCGTCACCACCTTCATGGCGATGGCGTACATTCTCCTGCTCAACCCGATCCTCCTCGGTGGCCCGGACGTCGACAAGCACGTCCTCGCCACCTCCGCCGTCATCACGGCGACCGCCTTCGCGGCGGCGGTGACCACCCTGCTGATGGGCTTCGTCGGCAAGGTCCCGCTCGTCCTCGCGGCGGGACTCAGCGTCTCCGGTGTGCTCGCGACCCAGGTCGTGCCGCAGATGACCTGGCCGCAGGCCATGGGCATGTGCGTCGTCTACGGTGTCGTGATCTGTCTCCTGGTGGTCACCGGCCTCCGCGAGATGATCATGAACGCGATCCCGCTGCCGCTCAAGCACGGCATCACCATCGGCATCGGCCTCTTCATCGCGCTGATCGGCTTCAACAAGGCCGGCTTCGTCGGCGCCGGCCCCCAGTTCGGCCCGCCCATCACCCTCGGGTCCGGCGGCGAGCTCGTCGGCTGGCCGGTACTGATCTTCGCGGTCACCCTCCTCGCGATCTTCGCCCTCCAGGCCCGCAAGATCCCGGGCGCGATCCTCATCGGCATCGTCGCCGGCACCGTCATCTCGCTGATCGTCAACGCGGTCGCCGACATCCCGGCCAAGGGCCCGGGCGCCTGGGCCAACGGCGCTCCCGAGCTCAAGGGCAGCGCGGTCTCCAAGCCGGACTTCTCGCTCTTCGGCGACGTCTCCTTCGGCGGCTGGGGCGACGTCGGCTACATCACCGTCGGCGTCATCGTCTTCACCCTCGTCCTCGCCGGCTTCTTCGACGCCATGGCCACCATCATCGGCGTCGGCACCGAGGCCAACCTCGCCGACGACAAGGGCCGCATGCCCGGCCTCTCCAAGGCGCTGTTCATCGACGGCGCGGGCGGCGCGATCGGCGGCGTCTCCGGCGCCTCCGGCCAGACCGTGTTCGTCGAGTCCGCCACCGGCGTCGGCGAGGGAGCTCGCACAGGCCTCTCCTCGACCGTCACCGGCCTGTTCTTCGCGGCCTGCCTCTTCTTCACGCCGATCACCCAGATCGTGCCCCGTGAGGTCGGCTCCGCCGCCCTGGTCGTCATCGGCGCGATGATGATGATGAACGCCAAGCACGTGAACTGGGGCGACAGCTCCGTCGCGATCCCGGTCTTCCTGACCGTCGTCCTGATGCCCTTCACCTACAGCATCACCCCGGGTGTCGCGGCCGGCGTCATCGCCTACACCGTCATCAAGGTGGCGCAGGGCAAGGCGCGCGAGGTCGGAGCCTTCATGTGGGCCCTGACCGCGATCTTCATCGTGTTCTTCGCCCTTCACCCGATCGAGGGTTGGCTGGGCGTCAGCTGACGCCCGACAATCACCCTCCGTACACACCCAAGGAGACCGACATGCTGGACATCGCCGAAGAGCTGCACCGGTGGGTCGAGCAGGGACGCACCTTCGCCGTCGCCACCGTGGTGGCCGTCGGCGGCAGCGCGCCCCGGCAGCCGGGAGCCGCACTCGCCGTCGACAGCGACGGCACGGCGATCGGGTCGGTCTCCGGCGGGTGTGTGGAGGGCGCGGTCTACGACCTGTGCGTCCAGGCCCTCGAAGACGGCAGGACCGTCGTCGAGCGCTTCGGCTACAGCGACGAGGACGCCTTCGCGGTCGGCCTGACCTGCGGCGGCATCATCGACATCCTCGTCACCCCGGTCCGCGGCGGGGTCTTCCCCGCCGCGCTGGCCGCCGCCGTCTCCGGGGAGGCGGCGGCCCTGGCGAGGATCGTGGACGGACCGGCGGACCTGTTGGGGCAGGCGCTGTTGGTCCGTCCCGACGGCTCGTACGAGGGAAAGCTCGGCGGCCACCCCGAGCTGGACCGCACCGCGGCCGCCGAGGCCGGGGCCATGCTCGACGCCGGCCGCACCGGCACCGCGGAGATCGGCGAGGACGGCAGCCGCTGCGGACAGCCGCTGACCCTCCTGGTCGAGTCCTCCGTCCCCGCCCCCCGCATGATCGTCTTCGGCGCCATCGACTTCGCCTCCGCCCTCGTCCGGGTCGGCAAGTTCCTCGGCTACCACGTCACCGTCTGCGACGCCCGGCCGGTCTTCGCGACGCCCGCCCGTTTCCCCGAGGCCGACGAGATCGTCGTCGACTGGCCCCACCGCTACCTGGAGTCGACCGAGGTCGACGGCCGGACCGTGCTCTGCGTCCTCACGCACGACGCCAAGTTCGACGTGCCCCTCCTCCAGACCGCCCTGAAGCTTCCCGTCGCCTACATCGGCGCGATGGGCTCCCGCCGCACCCACGAGGACCGCAACGAGCGCCTCCGCGAGGTCGGCGTCACCGAACTCGAACTCGCCCGCCTCCGCTCCCCGATCGGCCTGGACCTCGGCGCGCGCACGCCCGAGGAGACCGCCCTCTCGATCGGCGCCGAGATCGTCGCCAACCGCCGCGGCGGCAGCGGCGTCTCCCTCACGGGCGCCCACACCCCCATCCACCACGACGGACCCCGCGAACCGGACGGACGCATAGGTTCGGTCGCATAGCTCCGTTCACCGGACCGCGCCCCTGCCGGCGGATAGATTCCCGATGTGGACCAGCTCACCGCCGAAGACCCGACACACGTGGGCCCGTACCGTCTCATCGCCCGACTCGGGGCGGGCGGTATGGGCCTCGTCTACCTCGGTCGCGACGACGTCGGCCGTACGGTCGCCGTCAAGGTCGTCCAGTCCGAGTACGCCTCCCAGCCGGAATTCCGCAGACGCTTCGCCCGCGAGGTCGCGGCCGCCCGAAGAGTGGGCGGCAGCTGGACCGCGGACGTCCTCGACGCGGACACCGACACCGGCGTCGCGGTGCCCTGGGTCGCCACCCAGTACATCGCCGGGCCCGACCTGACCACCGTCGTCGCCCGGGACTTCGGCCCGCTGCCCGAGCACTCCGTCCGCGTCCTCGCCAACCGCCTCGCCCTCGCGCTGCGGGTCGTGCACGACGCCGGCCTGATCCACCGCGACCTCAAACCGTCCAACGTCCTGGTCACGGTGGACGGGCCCCGCGTCATCGACTTCGGCATCGCCCGCGCCATGGACAGCCTGGCCGGGGACAGCCTGCACACCCGCACCGGCATGCTGATCGGCTCGCCCGGCTTCATGTCCCCGGAGCAGGTCCGCGGCCTCGAACTCACCCCCGCCAGCGATGTGTTCTGCCTGGGTGCCGTCCTCGTGTACGCCGCCACCGGCCGCCTCCTCTTCGGCGCCACCGACACCGGTCTGAACGCCCACCTCTTCCGGGTCGCCGAGGAGGAACCCGACCTCACGGGCGTACCCGCATCACTGCTCGGCCTCGTCCGCGCCTGCCTGGAGAAGGACCCGGCCGCGCGGCCCGCGCCCGAGCGGATCGCCGCCCTCACCGAGGGGGACGCCGGCGGGGTCTGGCTGCCGGGCGAGGTCCTGGTCCAACTGGGGCGACACGCGGCGCAGTTGCTGGACTACGTACCGGCGGCGCGCGCGGAGGCGCCGGCTGATCGGCCCGTGGTGCGGCCCTCCGCTCAGCCCGTGACCGAGACGGCTCCCCGCGACTCGGCACCCAGGCCCGCACCGGCATCCGCCTACACCCCGACGGCTCCGGCCCACGAGGTCCCCGCACCCTCGCCCGGCCGCGGACGGGGCCTGGCGGTGATCGTGCTCGCTCAACTGGCGGTGCTGCTCGGGGCGGCGCAGGACCCCTTCGGCTTCGACCGGGAGAGCCCGGAGCTGTACTCCTTCGCCGTCCCCTTCGCGGCCTTCCTGCTGCTCGGCGGGCACCTCGCCGACCGGCTGGGCGGCAGACGGACGCTGTTCGTCGGTCTGACGGGACTCGTGGCTGCCTGTGTGCTGGGAGGCTCGGCCACCGCGATCGCCCCCACCCCCGCCGCGCTGATCACGGCCCGCGTCCTCCAGGGCGGGTTCGGCGCCCTGGTGACGGCGGCGGCGCTGACCCTGGTGGCCACCGCCTTCCCCGAACCGGGTGCACGGGCCAGGGCCTTCGGCGTCTACGCCACGGCCGGCATCGGCGCGCCCGTCGTCGCGCTCCAGCTCGCGGGGCTGGCCTGGGGCCCGGTCCTGGGCATCGCCGCCCTCCTCGCCCTGATCGCCCTGGCCGGGACGCGCGCCCTGCCGCACGACCGCCCGGACCGCACCGGCACCCGCTTCGACCTGCCCGGAGTCCTGCTCGGCACCTTCGCGATCGCCCTGCTCCTGTACGGCTCCACCAAGGCGACGCACGGCTGGGGCACCCCCCTGGCCATGAGCCTGCTCACCGGAGGCATGGCCCTGCTCGGGGCCTTCCTGGCGCAGCTGGGCAGCGGGACGAACCCACTGCTGCCCCCGTACGTGTTCAAGGACCGCAACAGGCTCGGCGGCCTCCTCGCCATGCTCCTCGCCGGCGCCGGCATCCTCGCCCTGCTGCCGCCCCTGGCGTCGATCCTGACGTGGGACCTCGGGTACTCCCCGTCCCAGGCCGGTCTCGCCCTGCTGCCCATGGTCGCCGCGCTCGCCGTCGCCGCCGTCCAGGTCGCCCCGCGCCTGCTGCGCCGGGGCGTCGCGCCCCGCGTCCTCGTCGTGGCGGGCCTGGTGCTCACCCCGCTCGGCGTGACCCTGACCATCGTCGGGATCGAGAACGGCGCCGGATACGCGGTTCTGCTCCCGGCCACGGTCCTCGCGGGTCTCGGGGTCGGTCTGGCCTTCATGCCGCTCTTCGCCACGGTGGTCGCCGCCGGCCTCGGCCGGCACACGGGAGCGGCGGCCGCCGCGGTCGTCACGGCCCAGACGCTGGGCAAGGACTTCGGCGCGGCAGCCGTCGTCGGCTACGGCGGGCCGCCCTGGTGGGCGATCGTCGTCCTGCTGCTCGCGGGGCTCGTCGCGGGCCTGATGGTGACCACCAGGGCGGCGGCCTAGACGCCCAGCAGGCCCCGGAGATGGGCGCAGGCGGCCGCCTCCGTGTCGTGCGTGGCGACCGGCTCGTACGCGCCCCGCTCGTACACCCCGGTCTCCCAGCCGGGCCCGTCCGGCCTCGTCCGCAGATAGACGAAGTCGGGCGGGGTGGGCGCCGGTTCGTGGACGCCCTCGATCCAGTAGTACGCGGCGGGCACCCCGGCCTCCCGGAGTGCCCGTTCCAGCGCGCGGCGGTCGGTCACGCGGGGACGCGCACCAGGTAGCCGTTGTCGAGCAGCCACTTCACGTTGAGGCGCTGGCCCTCGCCCGGGTTCAGGAACGCCGGGTCCAGCTTGATCTGGCGGCCACCGCCCGGCTGTTCGAACCAGGGCGCGATGGAGCCCTCCCAGACGACGAAGCTCTTCGTCACCTCGTACAGGTGGTAGTCGCAGGGGAAGGCCGTGTCACGGGTGTTGAGGTTCTGCGGGGGCAGCGCCCGCTTGGCGTAGGCGTCGCCGGCGGGGGCCAGGTAGCCGCCGTACTCCGAGCCGAAGCGGTCCAGGCGCTCGCCCTGCTCCAGGAGCTCCGGCGCCTTGTCGACGGTGCCGTTGACCTCGGCGAAGCCGTCGTTCGGCGGGTACTTCCAGCTGCCGGTGTCGGCCGGGCCCTCCCAGTACTTCTTGAGGAAGTCGGCGGAGGAGAGCTGCCCGGTCCGGTGGTAGCGGTTGAGGAGCGGGCCGACCGGGTCCTGCCACTTCTTCGGCAGGAACTTCGGGCCGAGCCGCTTGTCGCCCTCGAACTCCCCGGTGCAGGGGGCCGGGGGAGCGGCGGCGGGCTTCTCGGCCGGGGCGGCCTGCGCCGCGGGGGCCGCGGCGAGGGCGGCGGTGACGCCCATGGCGGCGAGGACGGCACGGATCCTGAGGACGGTACGGCTGCGCTCCACGCGGAGGCTCCCTGGGGTGGGGGTGGTCAGTGGCGCGGCACACAGTAGTGGATCATCTGCGCAGAGTGATCGAACGCGGGATGGATTCCGGCCAGACGTCTCGCCGTGGGGTTCGGGGCCGTTCAGGCCTTGCGGAGGCCGCTGAGCAGTAGTTCGGCCAGCTGCTCGTACGCCTCGGCGTCGGCGAGACCCGTCGCCGCGGCCACCTGGCGGCGCTGGATCCGGACCATCACCGAGGAGATGACGTCGGCCGCGAAGGTCACGTGCACCTCGCGGAACACCCCGGCCCGCACGCCCTCCTCGATGAGCTGCTGCACCCGGCCCGCCGCCGCGCGGGTGTTCCGCTCGTACACCTCGGCCGCCGGCTCGAAGGCCGCCACGTCGTCGAAGAACGCAGGGGAGACCGGCGCCAGCTCGGCCGAAACCGCCCGCAGATAGGCGGCGAGCCGCTCGGCCGGGTCCGTCGCGGCGGCGAGCACCGCCTCGACCCGGGCGGTCGCGCGCCGGAAGAAGTGCACGACCGCCGCCCGGACCAGCTGCTCCTTGCTGCCGGCCAGGCCGTACAGGGTCCGCTTCGAGCAGCGCAGCCGCGCGGCGAGATCGTCGAGCGTCAGCCGGGCGAAGCCCTCCCCGACGAGGAGGGCGACGAGCTCCTCGAAGAGGGCGGAGCGGCGCGCCGCTCCGCGGCCCGTCAGCTTGGGGGCGTCGGCGGCGGAGGTCTCGATCACCCCGCCAGTATTCCAGGCCGCCCCTGCGGGGGGTTACGGCGGCACCCTTCTGCGCTACTCTCAGCGGTACTGCAGTACCTTCCCCAGTACCACTTTGCGCGCCGCTGGAGTCGCCATGGATGTCGACCGCCTGCTTCCCACCCCCGAGGCAGCGGACCTCATCGCCCTCACCCGGGAGATCGCCGACAAGGAGCTCTCTCCGCGGGTGGACGAGCACGAGGCCGCCGAGACCTATCCCGAAGGGCTCTTCGCGACCCTCGGCGAGGCCGGGCTCCTCGGCCTTCCGTACCCGGAGGAGTTCGGCGGCGGAGGCCAGCCCTACGAGGTCTACCTCCAGGTCCTGGAGGAGCTCGCCGCGCGCTGGGCCGCCGTCGCCGTCGCCACCAGCGTCCACACGCTCGCCTGCCACCCCCTCCACACCTTCGGCACCCCGGAGCAGAAGGAGCGCCGGCTGCCCGCGATGCTGGAGGGCCGGACCATCGGCGGCTACAGCCTCTCCGAGCCGCAGGCCGGTTCCGACGCCGCCGCCCTCAGCTGCAAGGCCGAGCGCCAGGACGACGGCAGCGGTTACCGCGTCACCGGCACGAAGGCCTGGATCACGCACGGCGGCAAGGCCGGCTTCTACGCCCTCTTCGCGCGCACCGCCCCCGGCAGCCACGGCATCTCCTGCTTCCTCGCCCCCGGCGCCACCGAAGGCCTGAGCTTCGGCGCGCCGGAGCGCAAGATGGGCCTCCAGGCCGTGCCGACGACGGCCGCGTACTGGGACGGCGCCCTCATCGAGGAGGACCGGCGCATCGGGGACGAGGGCCAGGGCCTCCAGATCGCCTTCAGCGCGCTCGACAGCGGCCGCCTCGGCATCGCCGCCTGCGCCACCGGGCTCGCCCAGGCCGCGCTCGACGCCGCCGTGGCGTACGCCAACGAGCGCACCACCTTCGGCCGCCGGATCGTGGACCACCAGGGCCTCGGCTTCCTGCTCGCCGACATGGCCGCCGCCGTCGACGCGGCCCGTGCCACGTACCTGGACGCGGCGCGGCGCCGCGACCTCGGCCGCCCGTTCAGCCGCCAGGCCAGCGCGGCCAAGCTCATCGCCACGGACACGGCGATGAAGGTGACCACGGACGCCGTGCAGGTCTTCGGCGGCTACGGCTACACCCGGGACTTCCCGGTCGAGCGGTACATGCGCGAGGCGAAGATCATGCAGATCTTCGAGGGCACGAACCAGATCCAGCGGCTCGTCATCAGCCGTGGCCTGGCGACGGCCGAGAAGGGCGCGCGGTAGCCGTCCGCAGCGTCGTGTACGCGGCCCAGGCGTCCAGGAGCGGCGGCATCGCCGACCGCCGGCGTCCGGGCCCGTGCGTCACCGCGTACCGTACGGCCGCCGGGGTGGCGTCCGGGAACGCCGAGCGGAGCAGGGCGACCGCCCCGGTGACGAAGGGCGCGGCGGCGCTCGTACCGCTCAGGAGGACGGGGCGGCCGTCGAGGCCCACACCGGGGACGCGGTCGCCGGGCGCGCCGACTCCGTTGCGGCCGATCGAGATGCCCCGATTGGAGTGGGGCAGGGGGCGTCCGGCGTGGTCGTACGCGACGACCGGGATGACCCAGGGGTGGTCGGTGAGCGGGGAGGAGCCCGTCCGGCCCTGGTTCCCGGCGGCCACCACGACGATCACGCCCCGGTCGGCGGCGTGACCGAGCGCCGCGTCCAGCGCGCGGTCGCGGACGCCGGAGGGCGCGGGCTGGGCCAGACTCAGGTTCAGCACGTGGGCGCCCGCGTCGACGGCCTCCGTGATCGCCTCCGCCAACTCCGCGACGCGTACGCCGGCCAGACAGGTCGCGGGGCCGCCGTCGGCCGGATGATCCGCGAAGAGGGGCCTGGACAGCAGCGTGCAGTGCGGGCACACGCCCCGGTCCCCGGCGAGGAGCGCGGCGACGGCGGTGCCGTGGGCGCAGCACACGTCCGGGTGGGCGCAGGTTCCCGTGCCGGCGGCCGCCCCCGCGGCCGGACGCAGTTCGCGGACCGGACGGCCCGCGAAGGCGGGGTGGTTCGGGGCCACACGGCCGTCGACGACGCAGACCACGACCGAGGACCGGCCGGAGGTACGCGCCATCAGCGGCGTGAGCCCGACCAGGTCCAGGGGGTCCATGCGTACCTCTCTCCGCCCCTGCCGGGGGGCAGGCAGGCTCATCGCGACTCCGGCGGGGGGAAGGAGCCGGTCGCCCGGCGTTGCCAGGGCCGGGCGAGCGTTCTCGTGGTCACTCTCGTGCGCGGGTCCGAAGCCGGGGACGGCCGTCGGACGTCACCACCACGGATCCTCCGAGCAGAATGCCTTCAGGCACTTCCTCACGCACGTGCGGTAGTCATGGCTTCCCTTGCAGTTGTTGCGGCAGACCGGGCCCAACTCCAGCTCGCAGAGCGCGTCCTGAGGGCGGATCAGATCGCCGGTCCGTGTGTCGCGCGTCTGTGGTTCGACGGCGAATCCGGGGATGCTCATGTCCGTTCGCCTCCTTCTCTCCTCTTTCTCTTCCTTCTCACTGCCGCCCGGGCCGGCGTTGCCCGGGTCAGCGGGCGAAGTACTCCTGGAACGGTGTCACCGGGAAGGGGAAGTACCCGGCGAGACCCACGCGGACGAAGTACTTCTCGACCACGTTGGTCTGGAGGTCGGTGTACGAGAACACGACCGTGACGACGGCCTGCGACCGGGTGCTGAGCCGGGAGGGACCGGCTTCCACCGAGGTGAGGACGGAGCCCTCCGCGCGCTTCTCGTTGGTCTTCTGGTACATCTCCTGGCACCGCACCGTCAGGTAGTTGAGGACCCGGCCGACCGGGTCGGTGCCGGCGTTGTCGCTGAGCTGGAGCAGCCGGTCGAGCAGCGATCCGACGACCTTCTCGAACTCCTTGCGGGAGGTGCCCTGGGGGCGGTCGATCGCGCGGATGAGTTCCTTGCGGTCGAAGCCCCAGGTCTTCACCACGCTGACGACGGGAACGGAGAGTCCCTGGCAGGCACTCGGGGGCGCGACCGGGCCGAGCGCGCCGACCACCACGGCGAGGTCGCGCCCGTAGTTCACCGGACGGAGCGCGTCCACCAGCTCGTCGAGACCGGTGGGGTCCGTGGCCTCCAGGATGTAGGTGTCGACGCCCTGGACGGACAGGACGAAGCACATCTGCCGGGCGAGATAGCGGTTCTCCGGGGCGGAGAGCACGCGGTACATCGCGTCGGCGTCGGTGCTGTCGGTATGCCCGCCGGCCCCCGCCACCTGGAAGAACTCGTGCTGGATCGAGACGTTGGGGAAGACGGCGCGGACGCGGCCGAGCACGTAGACGTAGCCGCCCTCGTCGGCCTCCCCTCCGTCGCCGGGGGCGGCCGCCGCGGTGCAGCCGCAGGACGACGGGACGACGGTCGCATCGTCGGCCTGCGCGGGGCCGGGATCGCGCACGGGCCCGGGATCGTCCGCCGCGAGCACGGGGTCGGGCGGAGTGGGCGGGGCGCCGGTCTCCGTCGAGAGGCCCGCGGCGGGGGCGGTGTCGATGATCTCGGGGTTCATCAGTCACTCCTCACACGCACTCTGGCGGACCGTCAGGAGCGGGGGCGCTCAGGGGGACCGTGCATCGGGCAGGCGCTGCACACGGTGCCCGGAGGCACCGGCACGGAGGCTCAGCGGTCCGGCCCGCCACCGATCGTCATCCACCGGTTCAGCGCCTCGGCCCGACGGCCGCAGCCGCCGCAGGGGCGGATGCCCACCGCCGAGGTCACCCGGGCGACGGCGTCGCCCAGCCCGATCTCCGTACCCTCACCGCCGGGACGCGCGAAGCCGGGGATGCGGACCCGGTGCCGGGGGCCGTCGTGGCGACGGCTGTCACGGGAGTCGTGTGCCGTCCCCTTCCGGGCCTTCCCCCGACTGCTCGTTGCGCGGTCAACCATCCTGCTCACATCCCGGACTTGGGCCGTTCGCGCCACCGGCGCACTCCCACCCCCTCCCATGCTCCTCCGGGACGGCGCCGCCCGCACGCGGGCCGGGGTCCCGCTTTCGCGGACTACTTCGCGAGGGTGGCGACGCCGGCCTGTGCGAACTTCTCGTCCAGGTCGCCCGAGGGGGCACCCGCGACACCGATGCCCGCGATCGGGGCGCCCTTGGCGGTGACGGGGGCGCCGCCGGCGAGGAAGAGGGTGCCGGGGATGTCGCGCAGGGTCGGGGCGTTGGTGAGGCGCTTGGCGAGCTCGGAGGTCGGGGCGTTCCAGGAGACGGCGGTGTACGCCTTCTTCTGGGCCGACTCGTAGGACTGCGGGCCGGCGCCGTCGCCGCGCAGGGTCACGAGGGTGTTGCCGTTGCGGTCGACGACCGCCACGGAGACCCGCTGGTTCTCCTTCTCGGCGGCGTCCAGGGTCGCCTGCGCGGCCTTCGTGGCGGCCTCGATCGTCAGGTGCGTGGAGCGGGTCGTGTTCTTGTTCTTGGCGTCCGCCTCGGCGGTGGCGGCGGCCGGCGCGGCCGCCGTGTCCTCGCCGGTGGCGCTCGCGGAGTAGGCCCCGAAGCCGCCGAGGGCGAGGGCGGCGACGATCGCGCCACCGGTCACGACACGGGTGCGGGAGGAGGCCTTCTTCACGTGCTTCATGGGATCTGCTCCAGTGAACTCGGGGAACCGCGGGGGCCGTCGGGATGCCGCGGCCCGGTCTGCTCCCCATCCTGGTGCCGTACCCTGCGGCCGTCCGTCGTCGTCCCGGCTGCACCCGGATCCCGCAACGGTGGACCCCGGGGTCATCCGATCGGTTGACCCCACGACTCCCGGCCCCACGAAGTTCCCCAGGAGACGGCCAGTTCGGTGAAGGCCCCGGCCGCCGCGCTCCGGTAGCCGGCCGCGCGCCGCAGCAGGGCGACACCCCGGGACGGCAGCGCGGGGGAGAGCGGGACCGGGCGCAGCCAGGGGTGGTCCCGGGTGACGGCGTCGGGCAGGACGGTCGCCAGCGCGGTGCGCCGGACGATCTCGGTGAGCGCGGTCACCGAGTTGGCCTCCACCGCGATCGCCGGACGGACACGGTGCTCGGAGACGTACGCGTCGATGTGCAGCCGGGTGGCGAAGTCCGCGCTGAGGAGCGCCAGGTGATGCTCGTTCAACTCGTCGGCCCGTACCGGCTCCGTCCGGCCCGCGAAGCGATGGCCCGGGCCCACGACGAGGCCGAGGGTCTCCGTGAACAGCTCCGTGGCCTCGACGCCCGGAAGGTGCTCCCCGTGGAAGGCGATGCCGAGATCGAGCCGGTCGGCGAGGAGTTCGGCCTCGATGCGGTCCTGCGGCAGCTCCCGCACCTCCACGCCGATGCCCGGATGACGGGTGTGGAAGCCCGCGACCAGGGGGCCGGTGAGGTACGCGGTGAACGTGGGGGTGACCGCCAGCCGCAGATGGCCGCGCGACAGGTCGTGCACGTCGAGGACCGCCCGCTCGCCCGCCGCCAGGTCCCGCAGGGCGCGCCGGGCGTAGCGGGCGTAGGTCTCCCCGGCGTCGGTGAGGCGCACGGTGCGGCCGGTGCGGTCCAGGAGCTGCGCCCCCAGGGCCTTCTCCAGCTGCTTGATCTGCTGGGACAGCGTGGGCTGGGCGATACGCAGCTCCTCGGCGGCGCGGGTGAAGTTCGCGTGCTCGGCGACGGCGAGCAGATAGCGGAGATGACGGAGTTCCGGCTGCATACGGCCGACTATAGAGCGAGGTATAGCTTCCATCTATGGCAGATATCGACAGCAGGTCTTGGACGCTATAGGCACTGGTCGTGCACGGTGGGGACATGCCTCACTTCGCCGAGGGAATCGCCCGCTTCCAGCGGGAGGTCTTCCCTGCCAAGGCCGGCCTCTTCGCCCGCCTGGCCACCGCCCACCGGCCCGGCACGCTGTTCATCGGCTGCTCGGACGCCCGCGTCGTACCCGAACTGATCACCCAGACCGATCCCGGCGAACTCTTCGTCATCCGCACCGCCGGCAACCTCGTCCCCGCCCACACCCCGGGCACCGACGGCGTCACCGCCGGTGTCGAGTACGCCGTCGGCGTCCTGGGCGTGCGGGACATCGTCGTCTGCGGGCACTCCGCCTGCGGCGCGATGACCGCGCTCGCCGAGGGCCACGACCTGAGCGCCGCGCCCGCCGTCGCCGCCTGGCTGCGGCACGCCGACGCCTCCCTCGCCCGCGCCGCCGTCGGCGGGACGGTCGACGTGGCCGCCCTGGTCCGCGAGAACGTCGCCGCACAGCTCGCGAACCTGGCCACCCACCCGTCGGTGGCCCGCGCCCTCGCCACCGGCGAAGTACGGCTGCACGGCTGGGTCTTCGACATCGCCGACGGCACCGTCGAGGAGCTCCCCGCCACGGCGCGCCCGCCGCTCGCCGCCTGACCCCCCTCCGCAAGAACCCTTCAGGAAAGGACGTACCTCTCATGGTGCACGCCCAGTTCGACCCCACCGCCCGCCGCGCCCTCGCGATCGCCGCCGTCGACGCCAAGATCCGCGAGGACCTGAGCTGGCAGCGGATCGCGGACGCCGCCGGCCTCTCCGTCGCCTTCACCACCGCCGCCGTCCTCGGCCAGCACGCCCTGCCGGAGGAGTCCGCGAAGGCCGTCGCCGAGCTCCTCGGCCTGGACGAGGACGCGGTGCGCCTGCTGCAGACGATCCCCACCCGCGGCTCGCTCGACGGCGCCGTCCCCACCGACCCGACCATCTACCGCTTCTACGAGATGCTCCAGGTCTACGGCACCACGCTGAAGGAGCTCGTCCACGAGCAGTTCGGCGACGGCATCATCTCCGCGATCAACTTCAAGCTGGACGTGAAGAAGGTCGCCGACCCGGAGGGCGGCGAGCGTGCCGTGATCACCCTGGACGGCAAGTACCTGCCGACGAAGCCGTTCTGACGGGCGATCAGTCAGTGATTCCCGCCCGGCTCTCCTCGGCGCCGAGGAGAGCCAGGGAATCCGCCCACAGGGCGTCGAGGCGGCCCGGGTCGTCGTACAGCTTGGCGAAGAGGACCCGGCCCTCCAGGAGGGCGACCAGGGCCCGCGCCGCCGCGCCGGTGTCGGTCACCCCGACCTCGCCGCGCGCGCGGGCCTCGGCGACGGTCTCCGCGACCAGGGCGACCTGCTCGTCGAAGATCTCCCGCAGCCGCCCGCGGACGCTCTCCGTCCGGGTGCTCAGCTCCAGGGCCAGGTTCCCGAGGAGACAGCCCGTGACCGTGCCGCAGCTCTCCCGGCCGGCCCGCAGCTCGGCCTCCGTCGACTCGTACAGCCGCCGCAGCCGCCGCAGCGGAGGGACGTCCCCGGCGAGCGCGCGCGTCCACTCGGCGCGCTGCCCCGCCCAGTGCTCCTCGACGACGGCGAGGGCCAGCTCCTCCTTCGACGCGAAGAAGTAGTAGAAGCTGCCCTTCGGCACACCGGCCGCCGCACAGATCTCGGCCACGCCCAGGGCGGAGTAGCCGCGCGCCAGCATCAGCGTCCGCGCGGCGGTCAGGATGCGCTCGCGCGCGTCACTCGTTCGCCCCATGGCGAGAGTGTACGACCGGTCGACTACTGCCTTCCGGACGGTGTCGGGGCCGGTCCGGCGGATCAGGGCCGTACAGGCCCCGGCCTCCGCTTCCGGGGGCGCCGCACACGGTTCTATGGTGGGCGGCGCAGATCGCGCGGACCGCGCGGTCCACCGCGGACACGCGCCCGATCCGGCGGCCAACCCGGCGGCAGGGTCGCACCCGCACGACACGAACGAGGAGTTCCATGGACATCGCCGGCTCCGCCGCTCTCGTCACCGGCGCCGCCTCCGGCCTCGGCGCCGCCACGGCCGCCGCGCTCGCCGCCCGCGGCGCCACCGTCTACGGCCTGGACCTGGACAAGGCGGTGGCCGCCGCAGGCCCGCTGCCCGAGGGCGTCCGGTTGCTCGCCGCGGACGTCACCGACGAGGACCAGGTCCGTGAGGCGCTCGCCGCGATCGACGCCGACGGCGCCGAGCTGCGGCTCGCCGTGAACTGCGCCGGCGTCGCCCCCTCCGCCCGCATCCTGGGCCGCAAGGGACCGCACGACCTCGACCTGTTCCGTACGGTGCTCAACGTCAACCTGCTCGGCACCTTCAACGTGATGCGGCTCGCCGCCGAGGCCATCGCCCGCCACGAGCCCGACGAGCACGGGCAGCGCGGCCTCGTCGTCAACACCGCCTCGATCGCGGCCTTCGAGGGCCAGGTCGGGCAGATCGCGTACGCCGCCTCCAAGGCGGGCGTCGCCGGGATGACCGTCACCGCCGCGCGCGACCTCGCGCAGTTCGGCATCCGGGTCGTCACCATCGCCCCCGGCATCGTCGACACCCCGATGATGGCCGGGTTCGGCGAGGACGTCCGGGCCGGTCTCGCCGCGAGCGTCACCTTCCCCCAGCGCCTCGCGCGCCCCGAGGAGTACGCCCGGCTCGTGACGATGATCGCCGAGCACGACTACCTCAACGGCGAGACCATCCGCATGGACGGCGCCCTCCGCATGACCGCCCGCTGAACCTCCGTACCCCTGTGAGAGCACTCGGTGCCGGAATTCTCCGGCACCGAGTTCCACGCCGACCGCGTCCGGATGTTAGGTTCGGGCCATGGGAACAGCGTCGACGAACTCCACGAAGCCCGCGATGCGGGACTCCCTCATCGCCGCGGCCTTCCAGCTCTTCCTGGAGCGGGGCTACGAGCAGACCACCGTCGACGACATCGTCACGCTCGCGGGCGTCGGCCGGCGGTCCTTCTTCCGCTACTTCCCGTCGAAGGAGGACGTGGTCTTCCCCGACCACGAGCAGTGCCTCGCCGACATGACCCGCTTCCTCGCCGCGAGCGCCGACTCCGACGACCCGGTCGTCCGCGTCTGCGACGCCGCCCGGCTCGTCATGCGGATGTACGCCGAGAACCCCACCTTCTCCGTGCAGCGCTACCGGCTCACCCGCGAGGTGACCGGGCTGCGCACCTACGAGCTGTCGGTGGTCTGGCGGTACGAGAAGACCCTCGGCGACTACCTGCGCACCCGCTGGGCCGACCGCAAGGACGGCACCCTGCGCGCCAACGTCGTCGCGGCGGCCGTGGTCGCCGCCCACAACCACGCCCTGCGGCACTGGCTGCGCTCGGGCGGCGAGGGCGACCCGCTGGCCGAGGTCGACGGAGCCCTGGAGTACGTGCGCGGCACCTGGGGCGGCGGGCAGGTCGCGGAGGCGCCGGCCGAGGAGAACGAGGACGTCGTCGTGGTGATCACCAAGCGGTCCACCCCCATGTGGCGCGTGGTGCGCGAGGTGGAGTCGAGCCTCGGTGAGGGCTGAGGGGTCACAGAAGGGCCACAGGGTTCTCAGTATCTCGAATTGAGGGAACTCAGGTCTTTATTTGATGGCACTCAGTGCCATATCTTTGCTCCATGCACGGTCGAGCCGCCGAGTGCAAGGAGAAGGCATCGTGTTCCACACGGGACTGAGGAGCGGGACCGCCGTCCAGGCCGAGGATTCGGCCCCCGACTCCGAGCTGTACTTCCAGCGCTGCCGCTGGTGCCACACCACCACCTTCCAGCGCCTGCTCTGTCCGACCTGCGGGTCGACCGACCTGGCGCCCGAACTCAGCGACGGCGAGGGCGTGATCTCCGTACGCCGCGGGGTCGCCGCCGCCGATGCCGACCTCTGGCCGGTCCACATGACCGAGGGCTTCGTGGTCCGCTGCCGCGTCGACGGACCGCCGCACGCGGTGCGCCCCGGGGTCAGGGTCAAGGTCTCCGGCACCGCGGTCAACGGGCGCAGGCCGGTCGTCCGGCTCTGCGAGGAGGTCCCCCTCGACGGCTGGTACTGAGCGCGACGGCCGGTACCGGGCGCGAACACGACGAAGGGGCGGGTGGCACAGAGTGCCACCCGCCCCTTTCCCGTCATGCGGGAGCTCAGCGCGCGCCGATCTCGTCCGTCAGCTGCGGCAGCACCTCGAAGAGGTCGCCGACCACGCCGTAGTCGACCAGGTCGAAGATCGGGGCCTCGGGGTCCTTGTTGACCGCGACGATCGTCTTCGAGGTCTGCATGCCGGCCCGGTGCTGGATCGCGCCGGAGATGCCCGCCGCCACGTACAGCTGCGGCGAGACCTGCTTGCCGGTCTGGCCGACCTGGTTGGAGTGCGGGTACCAGCCGGCGTCGACGGCGGCGCGGGAGGCGCCGACGGCCGCGCCGAGCGAGTCGGCCAGCTTCTCGACGACCGCGAAGCCCTCGGCCGCGCCGACACCGCGGCCGCCGGAGACCACGATCGCGGACTCGGTCAGCTCGGGGCGGCCGGTGGAGACGCGCGGAGTGCGGGAGACGACCTTGGCGGCGTTGCCGGTGAAGGCGACGGTGACGCTCTCGACCGTGCCGGCGGCCGGGGCGGCCTCCGGGGCGGCGGAGTTCGGCTTGACCGTGATGACCGGGACGCCGTGCGAGACCGTCGACTTCACCTGGTACGAGGCGGCGAAGACGGACTGGGTGGCGACCGGGCCGTTCTCGCCGGCCTCCAGCTCCACCGCGTCGGTGATCAGACCCGAGCCGAGGCGGAGCGCGACGCGGGCCGCGATCTCCTTGCCCTCGCCGGAGGAGGTCACCAGGACGGCGGCCGCCCCCTTGTCCTTCGCGATCTGGGTGAGCGCGTCGACCTTCGGGACGACGAGCTGCTCGGCGAACTCGGCGCCGTCCGCGACGTACACGGTGGCCGCGCCGTACTCACCGGCCGTGGCGGCGATCGAGGCGGCGGACTCGCCGGCGCCGAGGACGACGGCCGTGGGCTCGCCGATACGGCGGGCCAGCGTCAGCAGTTCGAGGGCCGGCTTGCGGACCGCACCGTCGGCGTGGTCCACGAGAACCAGGATCTCAGCCATGATTCCTTGCTCCTGAGGTGGTGTGACGGTGGGTCAGATGAACTTCTGGGTGGCGAGGAACGCGGCGAGCTGCTTGCCGCCGTCGCCCTCGTCCGTGACGATCGTGCCCTGCGTACGGGCCGGGCGGGCGGCCGCCGAGTCGACCAGGGTCCACGAGCCGGCGAGGCCGACCTCGTCGGCGTCGATGTCCAGGTCGTCCAGGTCGAGCTCCTCGACCGGCTTCTTCTTGGCGGCCATGATCCCCTTGAAGGAGGGGTAACGGGCCTCGCCGGACTGGTCGGTGACCGAGACGACGGCCGGCAGCGGGGCCTCCAGGTGCTCGGTGGCGGCGTCGCCGTCACGGCGGCCCTTCACGAGACCGTCCTCGACGGAGAGCTCCGAGAGCAGGGTGACCTGCGGCAGGCTCAGGCGCTCGGCGAGCAGCGCGGGCAGCACGCCCATCGTGCCGTCGGTCGAGGCCATGCCGCAGACGACCAGGTCGAAGCCGGTCTTCTCCAGGGCCTTGGCCAGGATCGCGGAGGTGGCGATGACGTCGGAACCGTGGATGTCCTCGTCGTTGACGTGGACGGCCTTGTCGGCGCCCATCGACAGCGCCTTGCGCAGGGCGTCCTTGGCGTCGTCCGGGCCGACCGTCACGACGGTGACCTCGGCGTCGTCGGACTCCTCGGAGATGCGGAGCGCCTGCTCGACGGCGTACTCGTCGAGCTCCGACAGCAGCCCGTCGACGGCCTCGCGGTCGGTCGTCAGGTCGTCGGCGAAACCGCGGTCGCCGGTCGCGTCGGGAACGTACTTCACACAGACAGCGATCTTCAGGGTCACGGCCTGTCTCCTTTCGAGAGGCTGGTGGTTACGGGAGGTTGCGGGCCATGACGATGCGCTGGACCTGGTTGGTGCCTTCGTAGATCTGGGTGATCTTGGCGTCGCGCATCATGCGCTCGACCGGGTAGTCGCGGGTGTAGCCGTAGCCGCCGAGGAGCTGGACGGCGTCGGTGGTGACCTCCATGGCGACGTCGGAGGCGAAGCACTTGGCGGCGGCGCCGAAGAAGGTGAGGTCGCCGTCGACTCGCTCGGACTTGGCGGCGGCGGCGTAGGTGAGCTGGCGGGCGGCCTCCAGCTTCATGGCCATGTCGGCGAGCATGAACTGCACGCCCTGGAAGTCGGCGATCGGCTTGCCGAACTGCTTGCGCTCCTTGACGTAGCCCTTGGCGTAGTCGAGGGCGCCCTGGGCGATGCCGATGGCCTGGGCGGCGATGGTGATGCGGGTGTGGTCGAGGGTCTTCATGGCGGTGGCGAAGCCGGTGCCCTCGGCGCCGATCATGCGGTCGGCGGGGATGCGGACGTTGTCGAGGTAGACCTCGCGGGTCGGGGAGCCCTTGATGCCGAGCTTCTTCTCCGGGGCGCCGAAGGACACGCCCTCGTCGGACTTCTCCACCACGAACGCGGAGATGCCCTTGGAGCGCTTCTCCGGGTCGGTGACGGCCATCACCGTGTAGTACTCCGAGACGCCGGCGTTGGTGATCCACCGCTTGACGCCGTTGAGGACCCAGAAGTCGCCGTCGCGCACCGCGCGGGTCTTCATGCCGGCCGCGTCCGAGCCCGCGTCGGGCTCGGAGAGGGCGTAGGAGAACATCGCGTCGCCCTTGGCCAGCGGGCCGAGGTACTTGTGCTTGAGCTCCTCCGAGCCGGACAGGATCACCGGCAGCGAGCCCAGCTTGTTGACCGCCGGGATCAGCGAGGAGGAGCCGCACGCGCGCGCGACCTCCTCGATCACGATCACCGTCGCGAGGGCGTCCGCGCCCGCGCCGCCGTAGGTCTCCGGGACGTGCACGGCGTGCAGGTCGTTGGCGACCAGCGCGTCCAGGGCCTCCTGCGGGAAGCGGCCCTCCTCGTCCACCGCCGCCGCGAACGGCACGATCTTCGCCTCCGCGAGGGCACGCACCGACTCCCGGAGCATGTCGTGCTCCTCGGAAGGCCGGTACAGGTCGAAGTCCTTACCCATGATGTGGAGCTCCCCTAGACGCTTGTGGCACTGAGTACCCTCAGCAAAACACACTCAGTGCCATGACGCCAGAGCGCCCCGACGCTGTTCTGCGTCGGGGCGCTCAGGAACCGCTCGGTCGGTTTTGTTGACGGCGGATGTACGGGAGGTGATCAGTCCTCGCGGCGGAGCTTGCTCGCGTCGTACTCCGCCGCCAGCTTCAGGGCGCGACCCTCGGTGAGGTCGAGCCCGGTCAGCAGGGCCGGCGTGCAGATGCTGGGCAGCAGGTACTGCAGCAGGACCGCGACCCGGTGGAGAAGATCGTTGCGATCGCACATGATCTGGGACATCGTCTGGATCCCCGCGTAGGCGCCCGCGAAGAGCTCCGCCGTGTCCGTCACGTCCACGTGGACGAGGACTTCCCCCCGTGACTTCGCGACGGTCAGGATCTCCGAGGCCTGATCCGTCCACGCCCGGAAGGGTGCCGCACGGTCCACGCTGACGGCGCCGCTGTCCAGGGTCAGTGCCACGCTCGCGCGCACGAGTGCGTCGTGCTGCAGTCGATGGGTGAGCAGGAAGGCCTGGTCCGCGAGTTCCTGGAGCTTGATGGCCTGAGGCGCCATCGGCTCGTCCAGCATCTGGGCGTCGAGCACGCCGAGGGCGAGGTCCTCCTTGGAAGCAAAGTGGAAATAGAGGGCTCCCTTGGTCACCCCCGCGCGCACCAGGATCTCGCCGATGGTCGTCCGCTCGTAGCCGCGCTCCGCGAAGACGGCCGCGGCCGACTCCAGGATCGCCCGCCGGGTCTTGATTGCACGCGCTTGCTGAGCCAAGGCGCCTCCCGCTGTATCGCTGTCTGTGCTCGTCGTGTGACGTGAAGCATTGAAAAGAAAACCGGGCTGTACGTATTCTAGGCCGGGCGAACACGCCGCCCAGGGGCGCGGGGATGTGTAGGGGGATCCATGGAGCAGAACCATCGAGGAACGACGTCGACCCGCGTCCCTGGGGAGTTCGTTCACCGAGAGGATCCCGCGGACATCATCCCCACGGGGTGGACCCAGTTGGCAGAGAACCGGTTCTCCGTCTCCGCTCGCTGGCCTGCCGCTCATCCCTTCTTCTCTCCGGTGGCAGGGGACCGACACGACCCCGTACTGGTGGCCGAGACGATACGCCAGACCGCCATGCTCGTCGCTCACGCCGAATTCGGGGTACCCGTCGAGGATCAGTTCGTCATGTGGGGCCTCCAGTACACGGCCGACGCCGCGGCGCTCGCCGTCGGCGACCTCTCCTCGGACGTCACCGTCGACGTCATCTGCTCCGATCTCGACAGCCGCCGCGGCCGCCTCCGGAACCTGCGCACGACCATGGTGCTCACCCGCGACGGCCGGCATCTCGCCACCGGTGGAGGCCTGGCGCGCTGCACCTCCGCCCTCGCCTACCGCAGGATCAGGGGCGAGCGGATGGCCGCGCTCGAACGACCCGTCCCGCTGATACCCGGGCTGGCGCCGCACCTGGTCGGCCGCGAGCACTCCAGGGACGTCGTCCTGGCCCAGGGGGCCCGCCCCGGTCAGTGGCAGCTGCGCCTCAACACGGCCCACCCCACTCTCTTCCGGCGTCCCAACGACCACGTGCCCGGCATGCTGCTCCTCGAAGCGGCACGGCAGGCGGCCACCCTGACGCTGGGAAGCGTGGCGTACGTGCCCACCGCCATGGACCTCTCCTTCCTGCGCTACGTCGAACTCGACAGCCCCTGCTGGATCGAGGCGGAGATCCTGTCCGGCCGCGCGGACGACGCGGCCACCGTCCGGGTCACCGGCCACCAGGACGGACAGCCGGTCTTCCTCTGCACGCTCACCTCCCCCTCCCGGGACCTGGCCGTGGCCGGGGCCGGCCTCGACAGCCGCCTGGCGGGCTGATCCTCGGTGAGCGTGGCCCGGACCGGCTCCGCGACGGCGGCCTGATCCTCACCATCCCCTCGGTCGTGACGCGGCACGCCCACCCCGAGTCCGTCCCCCACGGCGACCGCCGGCTCTGACGCCCCGCGCCCCGCGCCCCGCCGTGGCCTCAGCCGACGGGCGCGGGCGTCGTGACGATCACGGCGGTGCCCGACGGGTCGAGTCCGGCGAGCACCTCGGGGCCCGCCAGCATCGGCAGCAACGTGCGCCACAGACCGGTGACGGTCTTGGGCGCGAGCCATTCGCCGTTGTCCCGCCACAGGGCCTCCAGACCGATCGTGGCCGCCACGATCGTGCGGGCGAGGTCCTGCCGACGCCCGAGGCCGGGGGCGAGCAGGCCCTCGTCCGCCGCCTCCGCGAGCCGCTGCTGGACGCAGCTCTGCCACTCCTGGCGCAGGTTGAGCTCCGTACGGGCGTCGTCGGCGCAGCTGAGCCGGAAGCCGGCGCGGACGACGATGTCATCGCGGAGAAGCCGGGCCAGGGCGTGCGAGGTGTCGGCGAGGTTCTGCAGGGCGTTCGACCGTTGTCCGTACACGATCCGGGCGGTTCTGCGCAGGGCGGTGCAGGCCGCGCCCTCGACGGCACCGGCGACGGCCGCCTTGTTCTCGAAGTGGAAGTGGAGCGCGCCGGGGCTCACACCCGCCCCCGAGCTGATCGCGGACAATTTGGCCAGGGCGTAGCCGTGCCGGTCGAATTCCCTGGCCGCCGACTTGATCAGCGCGTCGCGGGTCCGTGTGGCCCGCTCTTGTTTGGTCACCAATGGCTCCAGTAGCACCATGCGTCTCAGCGGCAGCGGCCTGCGCCCCCTCGCGCCGCACCACCCGACGACTTTAAACCGACTGCTTGGTATTGTACGAGGTTTCGGTATGCCGTCCGGGCGCTTCGACGCCGTAAACCGGAAGTGACGCGGCCATTAACAAACCGGCTCTGCGGTTTGTCAAGCCTGCCTCACCTCGTACGGCATCCGTTTCTGTATGCAGTCATGACGCCGGCGGCTGCTTCAATAAGTGGACATACATCCTCGATCCGCTCGATTTCGTTCATCACAATGTCAAGCGGGTGTCAATTTTCTGATCCGAAACGCTCGGAAGATTTCGCGTGCCGTGGTAGTGGGCGACCTTTGACAAACCGGCTCAGCGGTTTGTAGCGTTCCGTTGCCGGTTCCCTACGGATCCGGCGACCCCGGGGCTCCCCACAGCCGCCGGGGCCGAGCGACCTAGGTGCTAGGGGGAACCGTGAGCCGGACCTCATTGGAACTGAAGGAGCCTCATATACCTGCCCCGCGAATCGCGGGTAGAGCGAGCGCGGCGGGCGTGATCGTCGACACATCGGGGAGAGGCCGCCCGGCCGACACACCGGGAAGGGGCCGCCCGGCCGTCACGCCGGGGTGGCGCGTCCTGGTCGTGGAGAGCTGCGGGACGGAAGCGGAAGGCCTCGTCCAGGCGCTCCGGCGGCACGGTCACGAGGTCAGCAGGGTGGCCACCGGCGGTGCCGCCCTCCAGGTCTACGACGAGGTCGACCTCGTCCTCATCGACCTGGATCTGCCGGACCTCGACGGCCTGGAGGTCTGCCGGGGAATCCGCGCCGCCTGCGACGTCCCGGTGATCGCCGTGACGGGCCGGGGGAGCGAGCTCGACCGCGTCCTCGGACTCCAGGCCGGCGCGGACCACTACCTCGTGAAGCCCTACGGCTTCCGCGAACTGATGGCCCGTATGGAAGCCGTCATGCGCAGGACCCGGCCGAGCACCTCCGCCGCCCGTGCGGTCACCAGGGGTCCACTGCACATCGACGTCGCGGCGCGGCGGGTGACCCTCGACGGCAGGGATGTCGACCTCACGCGCAAGGAGTTCGACCTCCTCAACGTGCTCGCCTCCCATCCCGACACGGTCATCCCCCGCAAGCAGCTGATGCAGCAGGTGTGGGGCGACTCCTGGTCGCGGCGGACCGTCGACACCCATGTCAGCAGCCTGCGCCACAAGCTCGGCGCGAGCGACTGGGTGATCACGATCCGGGGAGTGGGCTTCCGCTTCGGGCGCGGCTGAGCCCGGCGCCTCCCCCAGCGGCCTGCCCCGGCCGGCACCTCCCCAGGTGCCGGCCGGGGCAGGCCGCTTTCGTGTCACCGGGGGGCGGGCCTCTGACCGGGGGCCTGTGACGCGGTTCTGACATTCGCCTGGCGCTTTTCCCACACAACCGCCCAGGGCTTGTGAATTCTGACGGATCCCTGAACCGGCGCGTCTTGAAAGGCCGGTGAAATACCAACAAGCTTGTGGGCAAGGTCCGGTGCAGCGTCCCCGGGTCCCTTTTCCGGGAAATCGGCGAAGGGCATGGAGATGGCGAGTCGATCAGGAGTTGAAACCGTCGTGCGCAAGGTGCTCATCGCCAACCGTGGCGAAATCGCTGTCCGTGTGGCCCGGGCGTGCCGGGACGCGGGTATCGGCAGCGTGGCCGTGTACGCCGATCCGGACCGGGATGCTCTGCATGTCCGGGCGGCTGACGAGGCGTTCGCTCTGGGCGGTGACACTCCGGCCACCAGCTACCTGGACATGGCCAAGGTGCTCCAGGCCGCCGAGGATTCCGGTGCGGACGCGGTCCACCCGGGTTACGGCTTCCTTTCCGAGAACGCGGAGTTCGCCCAGGCGGTCCTGGACGCGGGTCTGACGTGGATCGGTCCGCCGCCGCAGGCGATCCGGGACCTGGGTGACAAGGTCGCCGCCCGGCACATCGCGCAGCGCGCCGGCGCGCCGCTGGTCGCCGGCACCCCGGACCCGGTCTCGGGTGCGGACGAGGTCGTGGCGTTCGCCGAGGAGCACGGCCTGCCGATCGCGATCAAGGCCGCCTTCGGTGGTGGCGGTCGCGGTCTGAAGGTCGCCCGCACACTCGAAGAGGTTCCGGAGCTGTACGACTCCGCCGTCCGTGAGGCCGTCGCGGCCTTCGGCCGGGGCGAGTGCTTCGTCGAGCGGTACCTCGACAAGCCGCGCCACGTGGAGACCCAGTGCCTCGCCGACCAGCACGGCAACGTGGTCGTGGTCTCGACGCGTGACTGCTCGCTGCAGCGCCGCCACCAGAAGCTGGTCGAGGAGGCCCCGGCGCCGTTCCTGACCGAGGCGCAGAACGCGGAGCTGTACGCGGCGTCGAAGGCGATCCTGAAGGAGGCCGGCTACGTCGGCGCCGGCACGGTCGAGTTCCTGGTCGGCACGGACGGCACGATCTCCTTCCTGGAGGTCAACACGCGTCTGCAGGTCGAGCACCCGGTGACCGAGGAGGTCGCGGGCATCGACCTGGTCCGGGAGATGTTCCGGATCGCGGACGGCGAGGAGCTCGGCTACGACGACCCGGCCATAAGGGGTCACTCCTTCGAGTTCCGTATCAACGGCGAGGACCCGGGCCGCAACTTCCTGCCCGCGCCCGGCACGGTCACCCTCTTCCAGCCGCCGACCGGCCCTGGTGTCCGTCTGGACGCGGGCGTGGAGTCCGGCTCGGTGATCGGCCCGGCCTGGGACTCGCTCCTGGCCAAGCTGATCGTCACCGGCGCCACCCGCGAGCAGGCCCTGCAGCGCGCGGCCCGCGCGCTCGCGGAGTTCAAGGTCGAGGGCATGGCCACCGCCATTCCGTTCCACCAGGCGGTCGTGGTCGACCCGGCGTTCACCGCGGACCCGTTCCGGGTCCACACGCGGTGGATCGAGACGGAGTTCGTCAACGAGATCAAGCCGTTCGCCCCGGCCGGCGCGGAGGCGGAGGAGGACGAGGCGGGCCGCGAGACGATCGTCGTCGAGGTCGGCGGCAAGCGTCTTGAGGTCTCCCTGCCGTCCTCGCTGGGCATGACCCTGGCCCGTACCGGCCTGGCGGCCGGTGCGAAGCCGAAGCGGCGCGCGGCGAAGAAGTCCGGCCCGACCGCCTCGGGCGACACCCTCGCCTCGCCGATGCAGGGCACGATCGTGAAGGTCGCGGTCGAGGAGGGCCAGGAGGTCAAGGAGGGCGACCTGATCGTCGTCCTGGAGGCCATGAAGATGGAACAGCCCCTCAACGCCCACCGCTCCGGCACCGTCAAGGGCCTGAGCGCCGAGGTCGGCGCCTCCGTCACCTCCGGCGCCGCCCTCTGCGACATCAAGGACTGAATTCAGGCGGCCGCACCCGGGCACACGAATTCGTTCCCCCCTTTCATCTCATTTCTCGGCCTTCTTCAGCACGTCCTTTCGCAGGACTTCTTCCGGTGAGGAGAGAAACACATGCACAGCACTCTGATCGTGGCCCGCATGGAGCCCGGATCGAGCACCGACGTCGCCAAGCTGTTCGCCGAATTCGACGCCTCCGAGATGCCGCATCTCATGGGGACGCGCCGGCGCCAGCTGTTTTCCTACCGCGGCCTCTACTTCCACCTCCAGGACTTCGACGCCGACAACGGCGGCGAGCTCATCGAGCGCGCCAAGTCCGACCCGCGCTTCGTCCGCATCAGCGAGGACCTGAAGCCCTTCATCGAGGCCTACGACCCGGCCACCTGGCGCTCGCCGGCCGACGCCATGGCCACCCGCTTCTACAACTGGGAGGCGAACGCGTGACCGCGCGACGCGTCGTCATCACCGGCATCGAGGTGCTCGCCCCCGGCGGCACCGGTGCCAAGGCCTTCTGGGAACTGCTCAGCGAGGGCCGTACGGCGACCCGGGGCATCACCTTCTTCGACCCGGCACCGTTCCGCTCCCGGGTCGCCGCCGAGATCGACTTCGACCCGGCGGCCCACGGCCTGACCCCGCAGGAGGTCCGCCGCATGGACCGGGCCGCCCAGTTCGCGGTGGTCGCCGCACGCGGCGCCGTCGCCGACAGCGGCATCGACCTCGCCGCCCACGACCCGTACCGCGTCGGCGTCACCGTCGGCAGCGCGGTCGGCGCGACCATGGGCCTCGACGAGGAGTACCGGATCGTCAGCGACGGCGGCCGGCTCGACCTCGTCGACCACGAGTACGCGGTGCCGCACCTCTACAACTACCTGGTGCCGAGCTCCTTCTCGGCCGAGGTCGCCTGGGCCGTCGGCGCCGAGGGCCCCAACACCGTGGTCTCCACCGGCTGCACCTCCGGCCTCGACTCCGTCGGCTACGCCGTCGAGCTGATCCGCGAGGGCTCCGCCGACGTCATGATCGCGGGCTCCTCCGACGCCCCGATCTCCCCGATCACGATGGCCTGCTTCGACGCCATCAAGGCGACCACCCCCCGGTACGACGACCCGGCGCACGCCTCCCGGCCCTTCGACGGCACCCGGAACGGCTTCGTGCTCGGCGAGGGCGCGGCCGTCTTCGTCCTGGAGGAGCTGGAGAGCGCCCGCCGGCGCGGCGCGCACATCTACGCGGAGATCGCCGGCTACGCCACCCGCAGCAACGCGTACCACATGACCGGTCTGCGGCCGGACGGCGCCGAGATGGCGGAGGCGATCCGGGTCGCGCTCGGCGAGGCGCGGATGAACCCCACCGAGATCGACTACATCAACGCGCACGGCTCCGGCACCAAACAGAACGACCGGCACGAGACCGCCGCCTTCAAGAAGAGCCTCGGGGACCACGCGTACCGGACCCCCGTCAGCTCCATCAAGTCGATGGTCGGCCACTCCCTCGGCGCCATCGGCTCCATCGAGATCGCCGCCTCGGCCCTCGCCATGGAGCACCACGTGGTGCCGCCCACCGCGAACCTGCACACCCCGGACCCCGAGTGCGACCTCGACTACGTGCCGCTCGTCGCCCGCGAGCAGCTCACGGACGCGGTCCTGACCGTCGGCAGCGGATTCGGCGGCTTCCAGAGCGCCATGGTCCTCGCCCGTCCCGAGAGGAAGACCGCATGAGCGCCTCCGTGGTGGTGACCGGTCTGGGCGTCGCCGCGCCCAACGGCCTGGGCCGTGAGGACTTCTGGGCCTCGACCCTCGGCGGCAAGAGCGGCATCGGCCGGCTCACCCGCTTCGACCCCTCCGGCTATCCGGCGCGGCTCGCCGGTGAGGTGCCCGGCTTCGCCGCAGAGGAGCACCTGCCGAGCCGGCTGCTGCCGCAGACCGACCGGATGACCCGGCTCGCGCTCGTCGCCGCGGACTGGGCGCTCGCCGACGCGGGCGTCAGCCCCGAGGAGCAGGCCGAGTTCGACATGGGCGTGGTGACGGCCAGCTCCTCCGGCGGCTTCGAGTTCGGCCAGGGCGAGCTGCAGAAGCTGTGGAGCCAGGGCAGCCAGTACGTCAGCGCGTACCAGTCCTTCGCCTGGTTCTACGCGGTCAACAGCGGCCAGATATCCATCCGCAACGGCATGAAGGGCCCCAGCGGCGTCGTCGTCAGCGACCAGGCCGGCGGTCTCGACGCCGTGGCGCAGGCCCGCCGCCAGATCCGCAAGGGCACCCGGCTGATCGTCTCCGGCGGTGTGGACGCCTCCCTCTGCCCCTGGGGCTGGGTGGCGCAGCTGTCGTCGGAGCGGCTCAGCACGAGCGAGGAGCCGGCCCGGGCGTACGTGCCCTTCGACCGTGAGGCCCGCGGCCACGTGCCCGGCGAGGGCGGTGCGATCCTCGTCATGGAGGCCGCCGAGGCGGCCCGGGAGCGCGGGGCCCGGATCTACGGCGAGATCGCGGGATACGGCTCCACCTTCGACCCCCGGCCCGGCAGCGGCCGCGAGCCCGGCCTGCGCAAGGCGATCGAACTCGCCCTCGCCGACGCGGAACTGACCCCGGCCGACGTCGACGTCGTCTTCGCGGACGCCGCCGCCGTCCCCGAGCTCGACCGCGCCGAGGCCGAGGCGATCAACGGCGTCTTCGGCGCCGGGGCCGTCCCGGTCACCGCGCCCAAGACGATGACCGGCCGCCTCTACTCGGGCGCCGCCGCGCTCGACCTCGCCGCCGCGTTCCTCGCGATCGACGATGGCGTGATCCCGCCCACCGTGAACGTCGACCCGGTGGCCGAGTACGGCCTCGACCTGGTCCTCGACCGTCCCCGTACCGCCGAGGTGCGCACCGCCCTGGTGCTCGCCCGCGGCCACGGCGGCTTCAACTCCGCGATGGTCGTCCGCGCCGCGGCCTGACCACCGCGTTCCCCCACCCCACGCATCAAGAGGAGAACAACCATGAGCACCCAGCCCTTCACCCTCGACGACCTCAAGCGGATCCTGCGCGAGGGCGCCGGCGCCGACGAGGGCGTGGACCTCGACGGCGACATCCTCGACAGCCACTTCGAGACCCTCGGCTACGAGTCGCTCGCCCTCCTGGAGACGGGCAGCCGCATCGAGCGCGAGTACGCCATCACCCTCGACGACGACGTGCTGTCCGACGCCGACACCCCGCGCGCCCTGATCGAGGCCGTCAACGCCCATCTGTCGGCCGTCGCCGCCTCCTGAACACGCCCCCTCCGCGTAGAGAAGAGACCAGCATGTCCCAGCAGGAGAAGAGGGTCGCCCTCGTCACCGGAGCCACCAGCGGCATCGGCCTCGCCGTCGCCCGGCTCCTCGCGGCCCAGAACCACCGGGTCTTCCTCGGCGCCCGCAGCGCGCAGAACGTCGCCGCCACCGTCAAGCAGCTCCAGGACGAGGGGTACGAGGTCGACGGCACGACCCTCGACGTGCGCTCCGGCGAGGACGTCCAGGCCTTCGTCCAGGCCGCCGTCGACCGCTTCGGCACCGTCGACGTCCTGGTGAACAACGCCGGCCGCAGCGGCGGCGGAGTCACCGCCGACATCGCCGACGAGCTGTGGCACGACGTCATCGACACCAACCTCAACAGCGTCTTCCGGCTCACCCGCGAGGCGCTGACCACCGGCGGGATGCGCGAGAAGTCCCGCGGCCGGATCATCAACATCGCCTCCACCGCCGGCAAGCAGGGCGTCGTCCTCGGCGCCCCCTACTCGGCCTCCAAGCACGGCGTCGTCGGCTTCACCAAGGCCCTCGGCAACGAGCTCGCCCCGACCGGCATCACCGTCAACGCGGTCTGCCCCGGCTATGTCGAGACGCCGATGGCCCAGCGCGTCCGCCAGGGCTACGCCGCCGCGTACGACACCTCCGAGGACGCCATCCTCGAGAAGTTCCAGTCGAAGATCCCCCTCGGCCGCTACTCCACGCCCGAGGAGGTCGCCGGCCTCGTCGGCTACCTGGCCTCGGACACCGCCGCCTCCATCACCTCGCAGGCGCTCAACGTCTGCGGCGGCCTCGGCAACTTCTGATCCGCACCCTCTGAACGCGAGGAGAGTTCACGATGACGACCCGTGAGGTCGAGCACGAGATCACCGTCACGGCCCCGGCCCGGGCCGTGTACCGGCTGATCGCCGAGGTGGAGAACTGGCCGCGGATCTTCCCGCCCACCCTCTACGTCGACCACGTCGAGCGCGGCGAGCGGGAGGAGCGCATCCGGATCTGGGCGACCGCCAACGGCGCCCCGAAGAACTGGACGTCCCGGCGGACCCTGGACCCGGAGACCCTGACGATCACCTTCCGCCAGGAGGTCTCCACCCCGCCCGTCGCCGCCATGGGCGGCACCTGGATCATCGAGCCGCTCTCCGCGACCGAGTCCCGGATCCGGCTGCTCCACGACTACCGGGCGATCGACGACGACCCCGAGGGCCTGAAGTGGATCGACGAGGCCGTCGACCGCAACTCGCGCTCCGAACTCGCCGCCCTCAAGACCAACGTCGAACTGGCCCACGCCTCCGAGGAGATCACCTTCTCCTTCGAGGACACCGTGCGGGTCGACGGCTCCGCCAAGGACGTCTACGACTTCGTGAACGAGGCGAACCTCTGGCCGGAGCGGCTGCCGCACGTGGCCACGGTCCGCTTCGAGGAGGAGACCCCCGGGCTGCAGAGCCTGGAGATGGACACCCGGGCCAAGGACGGCTCCACCCACACCACGAAGTCGTACCGGGTGACCTTCCCGCACCACAGGATCGCCTACAAGCAGATCACCCTGCCGGCCCTGATGACCCTGCACACGGGCTACTGGACGTTCACGGAGGAGGCCGACGGCGGCGTCTCCGCCTCCTCCCAGCACACGGTCGTCCTCAACACGGCGAACATCGAGCGGATCCTCGGTGCCGACGCCACCGTCGCCGACGCCCGCGACTACGTGCGCACCGCGCTCAGCACCAACAGCCGGGCCACCCTCGGGTACGCCAAGGAGTACGCCGAGGCCAAGGCCCGTACCGAGGGCAAGGCCTGACCATGGAGACGACGGTGGAGACCGACGTCGTCGTCATCGGTGCCGGTCCCACCGGCCTGATGCTCGCCGGCGAACTGCGGCTCGGTGGCGCGGACGTGATCGTCCTGGAGCGCCGTGCCACCCCCACGACCGAGTCCAGGGCCTCCACGCTGCACGCCCGCACCATGGAACTCCTCGACGACCGGGGCCTGTTGACCGCCTTCGGCAGCCCGCCGTCGGAGCCCCGCGGCCACTTCGGCGGCATCCCGCTCGACCTGACCCTGCCGAGCCCCCACCCCGGGCAGTGGAAGGTCGAGCAGACCCGCACCGAGCTGCTGCTCGCGGAGTGGGCCGGCGGCCTCGGCGCCGGACTGCGGCGCGGGCACACGCTCCGCTCCCTCACCGAGACGGACACGCACGTCGAGGCCGGGGCGGTCGGGCCGGACGGCCGTGAGGTACGGGTCAGGGGGCGGTACCTCGTCGGCTGCGACGGCGAGCAGAGCACCGTACGGGCCCTGACCGGGGCCGAGTTCCCCGGCCAGGAGGCCCGGCGCGAGCTGCTGCGCGCCGACGTCGCCGGGATCGACGTCCCGAACCGGCGCTTCCAGCGGCTGCCCGGCGGCCTCGCCGTCGCGGCCCGGCGGCCCGACGGCGTCACCCGGGTCATGGTCCACGCCTTCGGCAGGCCCGCCGCACCCCGCACCGAGGAGCCCGGCTTCGACGAGGTCGTGGACGTGTGGAAGCGGGTCACGGGCGAGGACATCAGCGGCGGCACCCCGCTCTGGGTGAACTCCTTCCACGACGCCAACCGGCAGCTCACCCGCTACCGCGAAGGCCGCGTGCTCTGGGCCGGGGACGCCGCCCACCAGCAGATGCCGATCGGCGGCCAGGCCCTCAACCTCGGCCTCCAGGACGCCGTCAACCTCGGCTGGAAGCTCGCCGCCACCGTCCGCGGCACCGCCCCCGCCGGGCTGCTCGACACGTACCACGAGGAGCGGCACGCCGTCGGCCGGCAGGTCCTCGCCAACATCAGGGCCCAGGCCCTGCTGCTCCTCGGCGGCCCCGAGGCGGAGCCCGTCCGCTCCCTCCTCGGCCCGCTCATCGGCCTGGACGCGGTGCGCGCGCACCTCGCCGGGAAGATCTCCGGACTCGACATCCGGTACGGCACGGAGCACGGCGGAGTCCACCCGCTGACCGGCACCCGGCTGCCGCACACCGCCCTCGCCGGAGGCCACGCGCCCGTCACCGGGCCGCTGCGGGCGGGACGCGGCCTGTTCCTCCTCCTGGCCGAGGAGAGCGGCGGTCCCGCCGCTCCCTGGGCGGACCGGGTCACCACGCTCGCCGCCCGGCCGGTCCCCGGCGGCCCCCTCGACGGCCTCGACGCCGTCCTCGTACGGCCCGACGGCCACGTCGGGTGGACCTCGGCGGACGACGCGGGACCGGAGACGGCCCTGCGCCGCTGGTTCGGTGCCCCCACCCACGAACTCGGACGAAGGACGCCATGACCCCCTCGCATGCCCGCACCCCCGACACCCCCGCCGGCACCGACACCGACGTCATCGTGGTCGGCGGCGGCCCCACCGGTCTCATGCTCGCCGGTGAACTCCGCCTCGGCGGCGCCCGGGTCCTCGTCGCGGAGCGCCTGGAGCGGCCCACCGGCCAGTCCCGCGGACTCGGCTTCACCGCCCGCGCGATGGAGGTCTTCGACCAGCGCGGACTGCTGCCCCGCTTCGGACAGGGCGAGACCCTGGAGACCAGCCCGCTCGGCCACTTCGGCGGGGTGCAGTTCGACTACACCGTCCTGGAGGGCGCCCACTTCGGCGCCCGGGGCATCCCCCAGTACACGACCGAGAAGGTCCTGGAGGAGTGGGCGACCGAGCTCGGCGCGGACCTCCGGCGCGGCTGGGAGTTCACCGGCCTCACCCAGGACGCCGACGCGGTGGAGGTCACCGTCCGCACGCCCGAGGGCGAGCGGCGGCTCCGCGCCGCGTACGTGGTGGGCTGCGACGGCGGGCACAGCCCCGTCCGCAGGGCCGCCGGCTTCGACTTCCCCGGCACCCCCGCCACCCGCGAGATGTACCTCGCGGACGTCGTCGGCTGCGGGCTGCGGCCCCGGTTCCTCGGCGAGCGGCTGCCGGAGGGCATGGTCATGGCCGCGCCGCTCGCCGAGGGCGTCGACCGGATCATCGTCTGCCCGCACGGCACACCGCCCCGCGACCGCCGCGAGGCCGAGACGGTGAGCTTCGCCGAGGTGGCCGCCGCCTGGCGGCGCATCACGGGCGAGGACATCAGCGGCGGTTCCGCCGAGTGGGTCTCCTCCTTCACCGACGCCACCCGGCAGGCCACCGAGTACCGGCGCGGCCGGGTCCTCCTCGCGGGCGACGCCGCCCACATCCATCTCCCGGCCGGCGGCCAGGGACTCAGCACCGGCGTCCAGGACGCCGCCAACCTGGGCTGGAAGCTCGCCGCCGCGGTCCGCGGCCGGGCGCCCGACGGGCTGCTCGACACGTACCACGCGGAGCGCCACCCGGTGGGCGAGCGGCTCCTCATGAACACCCGGGCGCAGGGCACGGTCTTCCTCGGCGGCGAGGAGTCGGACCCGCTGCGCGAACTGTTCACCGAACTCCTCGGCCACGACGAGGTGAAGCGGCACCTCGCCGGCGTCGTCAGCGGCCTCGACATCCGCTACGAGGTGGGCCAGGGCGACCCGGACGACCCCCTGATCGGGGCGCGGCTCGCGCACCGGGCGCTGACCACGGCGGCGGGGGAGACCAGCACCACCCGGCTGCTCCACTCCGCGCAGGGCGTGCTCCTCGACCTCGCCGACGACCCGGCGGTACGGGAGAAGGCCGCGGCCTGGAAGGACCGGGTGCTCACCGTCACGGCCACACCGCTGCCCGCCGACGGTACGGACGTCCTCGCGGGCCTGACCGCCGTGCTCGTACGGCCCGACGGCCACGTCGTGTGGACCTCGGAGGCCGGCGGAAACCCGGAGGCGGCCCTGCGCCGCTGGTTCGGCGCCCCCGCCCTCCCGGTCTCCGACGACGGCGCGTCCCGGTGACCACCACGACGAGCGCCCCGGCGGCGCCGCGCACCGGAGGCGTGCGCCGGATCGTCCTGGACGGCGCCGGGGTCCCGATCTCCGCCCTGCTCGCCGAACCGGAGCCGGGGCCCGACTCCTTCGGGGCGCCGCGCGCGACCGTCGTCGCCCTCCACGGCGGAGGCATGAGCGCCGGCTACTTCCACGGGCAGGCCCAGCCGGGTCTCTCGCTGCTCACCCTCGGCGCCCGGCTCGGCTTCACCGTCCTCTCCCTCGACCGCCCGGGATACGGCGACTCCACCGCCCGGCTGCCGCACGGCCAGACGCTCACCGAGCAGTCGGACACCCTGCGGGCCGCCCTGGCGGACTTCTCCGCCCGGCACGCCACGGGAGCCGGCCTCTTCCTGCTCGCCCACTCCTACGGCGGGAAGCTCGCCCTGACCGCCGCCGCGCGCGACACCGGCGCGGCCGGCGCCCCGCTCCTGGGACTCGACGTCTCCGGCTGCGGCCAGGAGTACGCGGTGGGGCCCGAGGACCTGCCGGGCAGCCGGGGCCACGGCCACTGGACCCGGAACTGGGGCGCCCTGCGCCTCTACCCGCCGGGCACCTTCCGGGCCAGCGGCGCGCTCGTCGCCCCGATGCCGGAGCGGGAGCGGGCCGAGGCCCTGCGCTGGCCCGGCCTCTTCCCGGAGGTGGCGGCCCGCGTGCGGGTGCCCGTCCGGCTGACGTTCGCGGAGTACGAGTCGTGGTGGCGGCACGACGAGGCGGCGCTCGCCCGGCTGACCGGACGATTCACCGCCGCACCCCGTGTCCTCGTCGAGCGGCTCCCGGACGCCGGACACAACATAAGCCTGGGCCTCGCGGCCCGTACGTACCATCTGCGGGCCCTCGCGTTCCTGGAGGAGTGCCTCGCGACCCTGCGACCCGAGGTGTGACCCGCGCTCATGGTGAAGGCCCGACCGACCACGTTCCGCTCCCTGTCCGTCCGCAACTTCCGGCTCTTCGCGGCCGGACAGGTGGTGTCCGTGGCCGGGACCTGGACGATGGTCGTCGCCCAGGACTGGCTCGTCCTCGGCATGACCGGCGACTCCGGCACGGCCCTGGGGACCGTGACCGCCCTGCAGTTCGCCCCCATGCTGCTCCTCACCCTCTACGGGGGACGGCTCGCCGACCGGTACGACAAGCGGACGCTGCTCACCCTCGCCAACCTGGCGGCGGGGGCGCTCGCCCTGACCCTGGCCTTTCTCGACCTGACCGGCACGGTACGGCTCTGGCACATCTGGCTGCTCGCCCTCGGCCTCGGGATCGTCAACGCGGTCGAGGTCCCCACCCGGATGTCCTTCGTCGGCGAGCTGGTCGGCAACGAGCTGCTGCCCAACGCCTCCGCCCTGAGCGCCGCCTACTTCAGCGTCGCCCGGGTGGCGGGCCCGGCCCTCGCCGGACTCCTCATCACCGGCTTCGGCACCGGCTGGGCCATCGCCCTCAACGCGGTGAGCTACCTCGCGACGGTGGCGGGGCTGCGCCTGATGCGGCCGGAGGAGAACCGAGGGGCCGGCCGCGGAGCGGCGCCGAGCGAGGCGCGGGTCGTCGACGGCCTGCGCTACACCGCCTCCCGCGCCGACCTCACCCTCCCGATGGCGCTCGTCGCCGTCATCGGCCTGTTCGGCATGAACTTCCAGCTCACCCTGCCGCTGCTCGCCAAGACGGTCTTCCACGCCGACGCGGCCTCCTTCGGCCTCCTCACCACCGCCTTCGCCGCCGGCTCCCTCCTCGGCGCCATCGCCGGCACCCGGCGCAGCGGGCGCCCCGCCGCCCGCACCGTCATCGGCTCGGCCCTCGCCTTCGGGGCCCTGGAGACGGCGGCGGGACAGGCGCCCGGCTTCCTCGGCGCGCTCCTCCTCCTCACGCTCACCGGCTTCGCCTCGATCTACTTCGTCCAGGCCGCGAACCACCGCATCCAGCTCGGCAGCGACCCCCGCTACCGGGGCCGGATCCTCGCCCTCTACACCCTGATCCTCCAGGGCACCACCCCGCTCGGCGCGCTGCTCGTCGGCCTGCTCGCCGAGCACCTCGGCGCCCGCGCGGGCCTCTGGCTCGGCGGCCTCGTCTCGCTGGCCGCGGCCCTCGCCGCCCTCGCCTTCGAGCACCGCGGGAAGCGGGCGGCGGGGGACGGCACCGATCCGTCCGAGAACGACGAAAGGCCGATACGCGATGCCGCTCCTGAGGGCCGGGGACGATGACCTCCACCTCTGGACGCTCCGCCCGCCCCCGCCGGACTCCGTCCTGCCGACCGGGGAGCTCGACCGCCACGAGCGGCGCCGGGCCGCCGCGTTCGTACGGCCGGCGGACCGCGTCCAGTACCTCGCGGCGCACCTGGCGCTGCGCCGGATCCTCGCCCGGTACACCGGCGTCGCGGCCGGGCGACTGCGCTTCGCCAGGGCGGCCTCGGGGCGGCCCGTGCTGCTCGGCCTGCCGGAGCCGCCGTCCTTCTCGCTCTCGCACAGCCACGGCCTGGTGCTGCTCGGCGTGGCGGCGTGCCCGGTGGGCGTCGACGTACAGCGCGTCCCCTCGTACGCCACGGCCGAGCTGTGCCGTACGGCGCTCCACCCGGCCGAGGCCGAGGATCTCGCCGCGCTGCCCGGGGACCGGCTCGCCGAGGGCTTCGCCCGCCTGTGGACCCGCAAGGAGGCCTATCTGAAGGGCCTCGGCACCGGACTCGCCCGGGGCCTCGCCGCCGACTACCTGGGCGCGGCCGAGCGCGCGGGCGCCCGGCGGCCCGCCGGATGGGCCGTCCTCGACCTGCCGGGCGGGCCGGACCACGCGGCGGCGGCCGCGCTGCGTACGGACGGCACCCCGCGCGTCACGACGCGGACGGTGCGGCCGGAGGACCTGACCACCACGCACGAGTTGTTCACCGAAAGGGGAGTGGGGAGCGCATGACCACGACATCCACGACGTCCACGACGTCCACGACGTCCACGGCCTTCACGGCGGGAGGCGCCCTCGCGGACCGCCTCACCGAACTGGGCAGGCTGAAGGAACTGGCGCAGGAGGGACCCGATCCGAAGGCCACCGAACGCCAGCACGCGAAGGGCAAACTGACGGCGCGTGAGCGCATCGAGCTGCTCCTCGACAAGGGGAGCTTCACGGAGGTCGAGCAGCTGCGCCGGCACCGCGCGCAGGGTTTCGGCCTGGAGGCCAGGAAGCCGTACACCGACGGTGTCATCACCGGCTGGGGCACGGTCGAGGGCCGTACGGTCTTCGTCTACGCGCACGACTTCCGGATCTTCGGCGGCGCCCTGGGCGAGGCCCACGCCACGAAGATCCACAAGATCATGGACATGGCCATCGCGGCCGGCGCGCCGCTGGTGTCCCTGAACGACGGCGCCGGCGCCCGTATCCAGGAGGGCGTCTCGGCGCTCGCCGGCTACGGCGGCATCTTCCAGCGCAACACCAAGGCCTCGGGTGTCATCCCGCAGATCTCGGTGATGCTCGGCCCGTGCGCCGGCGGCGCCGCCTACAGCCCGGCGCTCACGGACTTCGTGTTCATGGTCCGTGAGACCTCGCAGATGTTCATCACCGGCCCGGACGTCGTCAAGGCGGTCACCGGCGAGGAGATCACCCAGAACGGCCTCGGCGGCGCCGACGTCCACGCCGAGACCTCCGGCGTCGCGCACTTCGCGTACGACGACGAGGAGACCTGCCTGGCCGAGGTCCGCTATCTGCTCTCGCTCCTTCCGCAGAACAACCGCGACCTGCCGCCCGTCGTGCCGAGCTCCGACCCGGCCGACCGGCTCGGCGAGCGGCTGCTCGACCTCGTACCGGCCGACGGCAACCGCTCGTACGACGTCCGCGGCGTCATCGAGGAACTCGTCGACGACGGCGAGCACATGGAGGTCCACGCGGCCTGGGCGCCCAACCTGGTGTGCGCCTTCGCCCGGCTCGACGGCCATGTCGTCGGCATCGTGGCCAACCAGCCGGCCGCCCTGGCCGGAGTCCTCGACATCAAGGCCAGCGAGAAGGGCGCGCGGTTCGTCCAGTTCTGCGACGCCTTCAACATCCCGCTCGTCACCCTCGTCGACGTCCCCGGCTTCCTGCCCGGCGTCGACCAGGAGCACGAAGGCATCATCCGGCGCGGAGCCAAGCTGCTGTACGCCTACTGCAACGCGACCGTGCCCCGGATCTCCGTCGTCCTGCGCAAGGCCTACGGCGGCGCCTACATCGTCATGGACTCGCGCTCCATCGGCGCCGACATCTCCCTCGCCTGGCCCACCAACGAGATCGCCGTCATGGGCGCCGAGGGCGCCGCCAACGTGGTCTTCCGGCGCGAGATCGCCGCCGCCGACGACCCCGAGGCGATGCGCCGCCGGAAGATCGAGGAGTACCGCGAGGAGCTCGTCCACCCGTACTACGCGGCCGAGCGCGGTCTCGTCGACGACGTCGTCGACCCGCGGGAGACCCGCCGGGTGCTCTGCCGGTCCGTCGCCATGCTCGCCGCCAAACACGCCGAACTGCCGCGCCGCAAGCACGGCAACCCGCCCCAGTAGGAGTCCCGATGACCGCTCCCGCGCACCTCGTCCGCGTCGAGAAGGGTGCCCCGAGCCCCGAGGAACTCGCCGCCGTGACCGCCGTCCTGCTCGCCCGCGCCCAGGAGCCGGCCACCGCCGCCGCCGCACCCCGGGCCGTCGCCGGCTGGCGCCGCCTGGAACGCACGGGCGGCTTCGACGGGCCCCGCACCTGGCACTCCGTACTCCCCGCCCGCCACCGCTGACCCGCCCTCCCGCACCGGGAAAGGAACCCGCCATGACCACGACCGCGCCCGGCGAACTCGCCGAACTCCGCGCCACCGTCCGTACCCTCTCCGACCGTGCCGAGATAGCCGCCGTGTGCGAGCGGTACGCCATGCACCTCGACAGGGACCGGGGCAACGACGACTGGTTCGGCCAGGTCTTCACCGACGACGTCCACCTCGTCTTCCCGATGGGCGAGTACAAGGGCATGGAGGGCCTCGCCGCCTTCCAGCAGATGGCCCGCACGACCTTCGCCCGCACCCACCACCTCACCGGCGCCTACGCCATCGACCTCGACGGCGACGAGGCCCGGGTCCGCGCCCACCTCACCGCCTTCCACGTCCGCGAGCCCGCCGAGCCCTCGGCCCACTTCGCCATCGGCGGCCACTACGACGCCCACGTCGTCCGCACCCCGGCGGGCTGGCGCATCCGCTCCTTCGTCTTCGACCTCGTCTGGAACGCGGGCGAGGCCCCCGGCGCGAAGGGCCACTCCCGATGAGCGCCCCCACCCTGACCCCGCGCCGGCCCGCCGGGCTCGCCGAGCGGATCGCGCTCTCGGCCGCCACCACCCGCGGCGCCCACCTGTCCACCGAGGACTTCCACACCTGGCTCGACGGACGCCGCCGCGCCCACACCTTCCGCGTCGACCGGGTCCCCTTCGGCGCCCTCGACGGCTGGTCCTTCGAGGAGCACAGCGGCAACCTCGTCCACCGCAGCGGCCGCTTCTTCACCGTCGAGGGCCTGCACGTCGTCGAGGAGGCCGGACCGTACGGCGACGGCCCGTACCAGTCCTGGCACCAGCCCGTCATCAAGCAGCCCGAGGTCGGCATCCTCGGCATCCTCGCCAAGGAGTTCGACGGCGTCCTGCACTTCCTCATGCAGGCCAAGATGGAGCCCGGCAACCGCAACCTGCTCCAGCTGTCGCCGACCGTCCAGGCCACCCGCAGCAACTACACCAAGGCCCACCGCGGCGGCGACGTGAAGTACATCGAGTACTTCACCGACCCCGGGCACGGCACCGTCGTCGCCGACGCCCTCCAGTCCGAGCACGGCGCCTGGTTCTTCCGGAAGTCCAACCGCAACATGATCGTCGAGACCACCGGCGAGGTCCCCCTCCTGGACGACTTCTGCTGGCTCACCCTCGGGCAGATCGGCGAACTCCTCCACCAGGACAACGTCGTGAACATGGACGCGCGGACCGTGCTGTCCTGCGTGCCCCACCAGGACACCGCCCCCGGCGCCCTGCTCTCCGACGTACGCCTGCTCTCCTGGTTCACCGGCGAGCGCTCCCGCCACGACGTCCGGGCCCGCCGGGTCCCGCTGCGCGAGCTGCCCGGATGGAAGCGGGGCGAGGAGACCATCGAGCACGAGGAGGGCCGCCACTTCAAGGTCGTCGCCGTCTCCGTCCAGGCCGGGAACCGCGAGGTGGCCCGCTGGACGCAGCCACTGATCGAACCCGTCGGCCTCGGCGTCACCGCCTTCCTCACCCGCGCCTTCGACGGGGTCCCGCACTACCTCGTGCACGCCCGCGTCGAGGGCGGCTTCCTCGACACCGTCGAACTCGCGCCCACCGTCCAGTACACCCCCGGGAACTACGCCCACCTGCCCGCCGGCGAGCGTCCCCTCTTCCTCGACCAGGTCCTCGGCGCCGACCCCTCCCGCATCCGCTACGAGGCCGTCCACTCCGAGGAGGGCGGCCGCTTCCTCAACGCCGAGAGCCGCTACCTCCTCGTCGAGGCAGACGAGGAGCAGGCTCCGGCCGACCCGCCGCCCGGCTACGCCTGGGCGACCGCCGCCCAGCTCACCTCCCTGACCCGGCACGGCCACTACCTCAACGTGCAGGCCCGCACCCTGCTCGCCTGCCTCAACGCCCAGGCGGTGCACGCCCGATGACCACCGCAGCCCCCCTGCGGATCGGGGTCCTCGGCTGCGCCGACATCGCCGTCCGCCGGATGATGCCCGCCATGGCCGCGCTCCCGGAGACCGAGGTCACCGCGGTCGCCAGCCGCGACCCGGAGAAGGCCGCCGCGGCCGCCGCCCCCCACGGAGCCGCGGCCGTCCACGGCTACGAGGCCCTGCTGCGGCGCGAGGACGTCGACGCCGTGTACGTACCGCTGCCCGCCGCCCTGCACGCCGAGTGGACCGAGGCCGCCCTGCGCGCGGGCAAGCACGTCCTCGCCGAGAAGCCGCTCACCACCGACCCGGAGCGGACCGCCGCCCTGCTCGACCTGGCGGCCCGCTCCGGGCTCGCCCTGATGGAGAACGTGATGTTCGTCCATCACCGGCTCCACACCGACGTCCGCAAGCTCGTCGCCGACGGCGCCATCGGCGAACTCCGCGCCCTGCACGCCTCGTTCGGCATCCCGCGGCTGCCGGCCACCGACATCCGGCACGACCCCGAGCTCGGCGGCGGCGCCCTCGGCGACGTCGGCGTCTACCCGCTGCGGGCCGCCCTGCACCTGCTCGGCGACGAGCTCGACGTGCTCGGCGCGCACCTCGTCCGGGGCGCCGGCAGCCGCGTCGAGACCGCCGGCGGGGCGCTGCTCGCCACCCCTTCCGGAGTGACCGCGCATCTCGCCTTCGGCATGGACCACGGCTACCGCTCGGCGTACGAACTGTGGGGGAGCGAGGGCCGGCTCATCGTCGAGCGGGCCTACACCCCGCCCGCCGACCACCGTCCGGTCGTCCGCCTGGAGACCCGTACCGGCACCGAGGAACGCCTCCTGGACGCCGACGACCAGGTCCGCAACACGGTCGCCGCCTTCGCCGCCTCCGTACGCGCCGGGGCGGGCGTCGCCCACGACCGGGAGACCCCGCTCCGCCAGGCCCGCCTGCTCGACGCCGTCCGCCGCCGGGCGGCTCCTTCCTGACCGACCCCCCACCGGGCCCCGTGACCAGGGGCCCCGACAGAGGAGAGAACCGTGAAAGGCATCGTCCTGGCCGGAGGCCACGGCACCCGGCTGCACCCGATCACCCTCGGCACGTCCAAGCAGATGCTGCCGGTCTACGACAAGCCGATGATCTACTACCCGCTCTCGGTGCTGATGCTCGCCGGCATCCGCGACATCCAGATCATTTCCTCGCCCGACGACATCGACAACTTCCGCCGTCTGCTCGGCGACGGCGCGCCGCTCGGCATCTCGCTCAGCTACGCGGTCCAGGAGGAACCGCGCGGCCTCGCCGAGGCGTTCCGCATCTCCGCCGACCACATCGGCGACGACTCCGTCGCGCTCGTCCTCGGCGACAACATCTTCCACGGCCCCGGCTTCTCCGCGATCCTCCAGGAGAAGGCCCGGAGCGTCGACGGCTGCGTCCTCTTCGGCTACCCGGTGCGCGACCCCGAGCGCTACGGCGTCGGCGAGGTCGACGCCGACGGACGGCTCCTCTCCCTGGAGGAGAAGCCCGAGCACCCCCGCTCCGACCTCGCGATCACCGGCCTCTACCTCTACGACAACAGCGTCGTCGACATCGCCAAGAACCTCACGCCCTCCGCGCGCGGCGAACTGGAGATCACCGACGTCAACCGCGAGTACCTCGCGCGGGGCAAGGCCGAACTGGTGTCCCTCGGACGGGGATTCGTCTGGCTCGACGCCGGCACGCACGACGCGCTCACCGAGGCCGGCCAGTACGTGCAGATCCTGGAGCACCGCCAGGGCGTACGGCTCGCCTGCCTGGAGGAGGTCGCCTGGCGCATGGGCTTCATCGACCGCGAGGCCTGCCTGCGGCTCGGCGCGCGCCTCGCGAAGTCCCCGTACGGCCAGTACGTCATGGAGATAGCCCGAGCGGGCTGAACCGCCCATGGCGAAACCTGAACCGCCCCTGGCGCAACGGACACGCTCAGCCGGCCGTGGCGCCGTACCGCGCGAGCAGGCGGGCCCGGCGGGACGGCTGGAGGTTCGCGCGGGTCACGTCCCCGTCGTAGTGGGCGAGGACCCGGGGGTCCATGACGCGGCGCCAGAGCGGCGGCACGTACGCGAGGACGATCATCCCCGCGTACCCCGTCGGCATCTCGGGGGCCTCGTCGAAGTGGCGCAGCGACTGGTAGCGCCGGGTGGGGTTGGCGTGATGGTCGCTGTGCCGCTGGAGGTGGTAGAGGAAGACGTTCGAGGCGATGTTGTCGCTGTTCCAGCTGTGGCGCGGGGCGCAGCGCTCGTACCGGCCGCTCGCGGTGACCTCCCGCTTGAGGCCGTAGTGCTCGGTGTAGTTGATGACTTCGAGCAGGCAGAAGCCGAAGACCGCCTGGACCGCGAGGTACGGCAGGACCCCGGGCCCGAAGGCGAGCGCGAGCCCCGCGAAGAGGGCGAACGACAGCGCCCAGGAGCCGAGGACCGTGTTCCGCGGGCTCCACACGGACCGGCCCCTGCGGCCGAGCCGCCGCTTCTCCAGGCGCCAGGCCGAGGTGAGGCTGCCGAGGACCGTCCGGGGCAGGAAGCGCCAGAAGCTCTCGCCGAGCCGGGCGCTCGCCGGGTCCTCGGGGGTGGCGACGCGGATGTGGTGGCCGTGGTTGTGCTCGACGTAGAAGTGGCCGTACCAGGTCTGGGCGAGCGCGATCCGGGAGAGCCGGCGCTCCAGGGCCTCCGTCTTGTGCCCGAGTTCATGGGCGGTGTTGATGGCGATGCCGGCGACCCCGCCGAGGGTGAACGTGAGCCCGATCCGGTCGACGAGGGCGAGGTCGCCCCGGGTGATCAGCCAGCAGCCGAGGACGAGGCCCGCGTACTGGAGCGGGAGGTAGAGGTAGGTGCACCACCGGTAGTAGCGGTCCTGCTCCAGGCGGGCGATCGCGCTGTCCGGCGGGTTGGCGGAGTCCTTGCCGATGAGGTGGTCGACGACCGGGAAGAGCACGTACAGGACGAGGACCCCGGTCCACCAGAACAGACGGAGCCCGGTGGCGTTCACCAGTCCCCAGGAAAGGAAGGGGAAGGCCGGGATGAGCAGGCCGAGCAGCCAGAGCCAGCGCTTGGGGTCGCGCCAGGCGGCGGGGGCTTCGGGGGAGTCGCTGTGCAGGGCCAAGACCGGCTCCTCGGAGAGGTGGACACTTCACATGCGTTCTGTCCATTTGATAGACGGATCCCTTGTGAGGTGTCAATGCTCTGGACGGAGACCGGTGTGCGAGGACGGAGGGGGGTCGGTGGATAAAGTGGGGGCACGATGACACGTTTCCGCGAGAGTGTTCGGTCCCTCCTCCGCGAGCAGGTGCTCGACGCCGCCTACCGGCTCGTCGCCGCCGACGGCTGGGGCGTGCTCCGCATGGCCGCCGTCGCACGGGCCGCCGGCATCAGCCGCCAGACGCTCTACAACGAGTTCGGCTCGAAGGAGGCCATCGGCAACGCCCTGGTCCAGCGCGAGCTGGAGGGCTTCCTCCTCGGCATCCAGCGCGAACTCGACGCCCACCGGGGCGAGCTGGAGGCGGCAGCGGCGGCGGGCGTCGGCTACACGCTCCAGCAGGCCGTGGACAACCCCCTCATCAAGAGCGTCCTGCTCGCCGCGCGCGGCGGCGAGGACGACCTCCTCGCCTACCTCACCACACGCCCGGAGCCGGTCTTCGGCACGGCGATGGCGATGCTCGACGCGTACGCGATCGAGGCCTGGCCCGACGTCGACGAGGAGTCCCGGGGCCTGGCCGTCGAGACGATCGTGCGGCTCACCGTCAGCCACATCGTCCAGCCGGTGGCCGCGCCGGAGGAGTCGGCCCGGCGCATCGCCAGGATCACGGCACGGATCGCCTACCCGGGCGGCACCTGACCGACCGCCGGGAACCCGTGGGCGGTGGCAGCCGACTTCCTCGACGCGACACAGAACGTCGGGCCCTGCCATCCCCTGGGGAGAACCATGAACCGCCGCAACCTGCTCCGCACCACCACCGCCCTCGGTGCCGCGGGCGCGCTGGGAACCAGTACCGCCGCCCACGCCGCTCCCGTCGAGGCGCCGGCCGCGCGCCGCCCGCTCCGCGTCCACCTCGTGCTCTTCGACGGCGTCGAGGAGATCGACTTCGCCGCCCCCTACGAGGTGCTCTCCGCCGCCGGCTTCTTCTCCCGGCGTCCGGTGGACGTCCGGTACGTCTCCGTCGACGGGCCCGGCACCGTCACCGCCGCCTACGGGACGGAGGTCCGCGTCGACCACCCCTGGGCCCCGCGCGAGGCCGACCTGCTCGTCGTGCCGGGCGGCGGCTACGCGCGCCGGGACAGCCCGGGCGTCCGGGCCGAGATCGACCGGGGCACCCTGCCCCGCGCCCTCGCGGCGGCGGTCCGGCCGGGGCTCACCGTCGCCGCGCTGTGCACCGGCGTCATGCTGCTCGCCGCCGCCGGACTGACCCGGGGCCGCCCCTGCACCACCCACCACAAGGCCCGGCCGGACCTGGAGCGGCAGGGCGGCGTCCTGAAGGGGGCCAGGGTGGTGGACGACGGCGACCTGGTGACCGCCGGGGGCGTCACCTCGGGTCTGGAGCTCGCGCTCTGGCTCGTGCGCCGGGAACTCGGCCCCGACGCGGCGAACGGCCTGGAGGCCATGCTCGAGTACGAGGCGCGGGGCACGGTCCGGGTCCGGCCGGACCGGCTCTGACGGACGGCTCCGGCGGACCGGCTTCGGTGGACCGGCTCCGGCGGACCGGCTTCGCGGACGCGGCGAGGCCCGCTGACGGACACGGGGGATCTCCGGCAGCGGGCCTCTGTTGAATATTGTACGAGATCGTTCGGCGTGGTTCACCACGGCCGGCGGCGGTGGCGAAGGGCGGGCGCCCGGGGTACATCTCCCCTGAGGCGCGGACACGGCCCGCCCGGGGCCGGACACCCTCGACCGCGCCCCCCCCGTGCCGACGAGGAGGCCGCCGTGGAAGGCAGAAGCAAAGGGTTCGTGCAGTCCTTCAACCGTCTCGGCGGGTACGGCTTCGTCGTCCCCGTGGGCTCCGAGGAGCAGGTGTACTTCAGCGCCGAGGACATCGAGAGCGAGGAGCGGACGGTCTCCGAGGGGCAGCAGGTCTCCTTCGTCCTGGTCCTCGGCGACGGCCGCTTCGAAGCGAAGGAACTGCGCGTCTGACAGCGGCGGGCGCCCCCGGGTGCGGCGGCCTGCCGGTGGTACTGTGCCGAGGCCAGTCGCACCTTTGTACGCACCTGAACGGGTACGTCCACGGGTCAGGGAATCCGGTGCGAGACCGGAACTGACGCGCAGCGGTGAGGGCGACGGGCGGAGCATCGGCCACTGGGCGGCACGCGAGCCCGGGAAGGCGCTCCGTCCGGCTGACCCCGAGTCCGAAGACCTGCTGGCGGCCCCGGCGGCACGCTGCCGTCCGGGGAGCACCGTACGACAGGCTCCGCGTATGAGCCGTGGACGCAGAGGAAGTCCCCCGTGCCGCTCGCACACCCCGTCCGCTCCGCCGTGCCCGCCCTGGCCGGCGTCCTGCTGCTCCTCGCGACGGCGACCGGCTGCGGGCCCTCCGCATCCTCGTCGAAGGGCGCACCGGAGCGCGGCTACCCCGTGACCCTCGACGACAACTGCGGACGGCAGGTCCGCGTCGACCACGCCCCGCGCCGCGCCGTCGCCCTCGACCAGGGAGCGGCGGAGATCATGCTCTCCCTCGGCCTCGCCGACCGCATGGTGGGCACCGCGACCTGGACGGACCCGGTGCTCAAGGGCCTGGAGAAGGAGAACGCCAAGGTCCCGCGCCTCGCCGACCGCTACCCCTCCTTCGAGAAGGTCCTCGACACCGAACCCGACTTCGCGGCCGCCTCGTTCGCGTACACCCTCGGCAAGGGCGGGGTCGCGCCCCGCGAACGCTTCGAGCAGCTCGGGGTCCCCACGTACCTCTCGCCCACCGACTGCGTCGGCAAGGACGACAGCGGCGACGGCGACGGCGTCCGCACCCGCCCCCTGGCCATGGACACGGTCTACGGCGAGATCCGCGACCTGGCCCGGGTGTTCGGGGTCCCCGAGCGCGGCGAGAAGCTCGTCGCCGGGCTCAAGGGCCGGGTCGCGAAGGCCACGGCGGCGGCCGACTTCACCGACGCCACCGTCCTCTACTGGTACTCCGACGCCAAGGCGCCCTACATGGCGGGCTGTTGCGGGGCGCCGGGGATCGTCACGCACGCGCTCGGCGCGAAGAACGTCTTCGACGACACCCGCGAGGAGTGGCCCCAGGTCAACTGGGAGACCGTCGCGGACCGCGACCCCGACGTCCTCGTCATCGGCGACCTGACGCGCCGGGCGCAGTCCGCCGAGAGCGCGGCGAAGAAGGTCGAGTTCCTGGAGTCCGACCCCGTCACCCGGAACATGACGGCCGTGAAGCACAAGCGGTACGTCCTGCTCAGCGGGCAGGCGATGAACCCCACCCTCCGCACCGTCGAGGGCGTCGAGAAGGTGGCGGCCGCGCTCCGCTCGTACGGTCTCGCCAAGTGACGGCCGCCCGGCGGGAGATCACGTCCGCCAAGGTGCTCCTGCGGGCGGCGGCCGGGATCGCGCTGCTCGGCCTCTCCGTGGCCGTGGCCGTCACCATCGGCCCCGCGGACATCGGCGTCGGCGAGGCCGGTTCCGTGATCGCCGCCCACCTCGGCGGCGACGCCTCCGGCCTCTCGCCGATCCGCGACGGGATCGTCTGGGACCTGCGGCTGCCCCGTACCCTCCTCGCCGCCGTCTGCGGCGCCGGACTCGCCGTCTGCGGGGCGGTGATGCAGTCCCTCCTGCGCAACCCGCTCGCCGACCCCTTCGTCCTCGGCGTCTCCTCCGGCGCGTCCACCGGCGCGGTCGCGGTCGTCGTCCTGGGCATCGGCGGCGGCGTCCTCTCCGTCACCGGCGGGGCGTTTCTGGGGGCGGTGGTCTCCTTCGCGCTCGTCCTGCTGCTCAGCCACACCCTCGGCGGCTCCACGGACCGCGTGGTCCTCGCGGGCGTCGCCGCGATGCAGCTCTTCTCCGCCCTCACCTCCTTCGTCGTGATGACCGCCGCCGACGCCGAGACCACCCGGGGCGTCCTCTTCTGGCTGCTCGGCTCGCTCGCCGGGGCGGGCTGGGGCGACGTGTGGCTGTGCCTCGCCGTCCTCGCGGCGGCCCTGCTCGTCTGCGGCGGGTACGCGCGGACCCTGGACGCCTTCGCCTTCGGCGAGGAGGCCGCCGCCTCCCTCGGCGTCGCCGTCGCCCGGACCCGGCTCGTCCTGCTGTGCGTCACCGCGCTCCTGACGGCCGCCCTGGTCTCCGCCGCCGGCGCGATCGGCTTCGTCGGCCTCGTCCTGCCGCACGCCGCCCGCGCGCTCGCGGGTCCCGGGCACGCCCGCCTCCTGCCGGTCACCGCCCTGGCCGGAGCGGTGTTCCTCGTCTGGGCCGACACGCTCGCGCGCACGGTCCTCGACCCGCAGGAGGTGCCGGTGGGCGTGGTGACCTCGCTGATCGGCGTCCCGGCCTTCGTCCTCGTCCTGTACCGCACCAGGAGCGCACGATGACCGCGACCGCCGGTTCCCCGGGCGCCGGGCTCCACGCCGACCGGGTCTCGCGCACCGCCGGAGACACCGTCGTCCTCGACGGGGTCAGCGTCTCCCTCGCCCCGGGCACCGTCACCGGGCTGCTCGGGCCCAACGGTTCGGGCAAGTCCACGCTGCTGCGCCTGCTCGCCGGCGTCCTCGCCCCCGACTCCGGAGTCGTCACCCTCGACGGCGAACCGCTGGGCGGGCTCGGCCGCCGCGCCGTCGCCCGGCGCCTCGCCACGGTCGAGCAGCAGGCCGACACCCAGACCGACCTGACCGTCGCCGACGTCGTACGCCTCGGCCGCGTCCCGCACCGCAGGGCCTGGACCCCGCCCTCGGCGGCGGACGAGACCGCCGTCCGCACCGCCCTCGAACGGACCGGGCTCACCGACCGCGCCCGGCAGCCCTGGCGCACCCTCTCCGGCGGCGAACGCCAGCGCGTCCAGATCGCCCGGGCCCTCGCCCAGGAACCGCGCGAACTCCTCCTCGACGAACCCACCAACCACCTCGACATCCAGCACCAGCTCGACCTCCTCGCCCTCGTCTCCGGCCTCCGCCTCACCGCCGTCGTCGCCCTGCACGACCTCAACCTCGCGGCGATGCACTGCGACCGGCTCGTGGTCCTCGCCCGGGGCCGGGTGGTGGCGAGCGGCCCACCGGAGGAGGTCCTCACCGAGGAGCTCATCGCCGAGGTGTACGGGGTCCGCAGCGCCGTGACCCGGCCGGGACCCGACGGGCGCCCCCACATCCGCTTCCTGGGTACGGTGGGCCCATGTCCGAGCCCGTAGACCCCGCAGCCGCTCCCTCCCGCCCGCACGAGCGGACCCCGGGACCGCGTGAACTCGCGGCGGCGGCCGAGGTGTTCGGTCTGCTCTCCGATCCCACCCGGCTCCATCTGGTCTGGCTGCTCACCCGGGGCGAGGCCGACGTCACCGCCCTGACCGAGGCGTGCGGGGCCGCGCGCCCCGCGGTCAGCCAGCACCTCGCCAAGCTGCGCCTCGGCGGTCTCGTCACGAGCCGCAAGGACGGCCGCCGGGTCGTGTACGCGATGCCGGACGGACATCTGAAGCGCCTGGTCGTCGAGGCGATCAGCCGGGCGGACCACCAGGTGACCGGGGAGCCCTGGCACGACTGACGTCAACATGTGCGCACGCGTGCACACGTCGGCTACGGTGGAGGTGTCGGAGACAACCAGCCGTCCGCCGTGGCCCACCGGGGGCGCCCCCATGCTGTCCGTCCTGCGCAACCGCACCTACCGGCGCCTGTTCGGCGCGCAGGTCGTCGCCCTCGCGGGTACCGGCCTCGCGACCGTGGCGCTCAGCCTCCTCGCGTACGACCTGGCCGGGGCGGACGCCGCCGCCGTGCTCGGCACCGCCCTCGCCCTCAAGATGGCCGCGTACGTGACGATCGCCCCGCTCGCGGGCGCCCTCGCAGGCCGCGTGCCCCGGCGCACGCTGCTCGTCTCGATGGACCTGGCGCGGGCGACGGTCGTGCTCGCCCTGCCGTTCGTCACGCAGGTGTGGCAGGTCTACGTCCTGATCCTCCTGCTCCAGGCCGCATCGGCCGCCTTCACCCCGGCGTTCCAGGCCACGATCCCGCAGGTGCTCCCCGAGGAACGCGCCTACACGGACGCCCTCTCCCTCTCCCGGCTCGCCTACGACCTGGAGAGCCTGGTCAGCCCCGTCCTGGCCGCCGCACTGCTCACGGTCGTCCCGTACGCCTGGCTCTTCACCGGCACGGCCCTCGGCTTCCTGGCCTCGGCCCTCCTCGTCAGGACGACCACCCTGCCCGCGCCTCCGGAACCCGGAGCGGGCGGTCCGCGCCGGCTCCACGCCAAGGTCGCCTTCGGCGTCCGGCTGCTGCTCGCCACCCCACGGCTGCGCGCCCTCCTCGCCCTCGACCTCGCCGTCGCGGCGGCCGGGGCCGTGGTGCTCGTCGACACCGTGCTCCTGGTCCGTGACACCCTCGGCCGCCCCGCCGGTGACGTCCCCCTCGCGCTCGGCGCCTACGGGGCCGGGTCCATGGCCGTGGCGCTGCTGCTGCCCCGCGTCCTGCGCCGGGCGGACGACCGTGCCGTCATGGTGCGGGCGGCCTTCGTCCTGCCCGGAGCCCTCGTGCTCCTCGCCCTCGGGCTCACCGCCGCGCCCGGCGCCTGGTCCTGGCCCGCGCTGCTCGCGGTCTGGCTGCTCGTCGGCTCCGCCGGCTCGGCCGTCCTCACCCCCGGCGGCCGGGTGGTGCGCCGCTCGGCCGCCGGCGACGACCTGCCGGCCGCCTTCGCGGCCCGGTTCTCCCTCTCGCACGCCTGCTGGCTGCTCGCCTACCCGCTCGCCGGCGCGCTCGCCGCCTGGGCCGGGCCCGCCGTCTCGGCGGCCGTGCTCGCCGCGCTCGCCCTCCTCGGGGCCGTGGGCGCGGCGTGCCTCTGGCCCCGCGAGGACCCGGCCGAGCTGGAGCACGTCCACCCCGAACTCCCGGCCGGCCACCCGCATCTGGCCGGGGTCGGGGCCGGAGCCGGAGCGGGGTCCGGGGCCGGCGGTCGGCACGCGCACGCGTACCACATCGACGCGCTGCACCAGCGGTGGCCGTCGGCACCGGGCCGGGCGTCCGGCCGGGCGTCCGGACGTGCTTCCCGGCCGTGCGTCCGTTCGCGCCTCCGATCAGCGCGGGAGCCGCATCTCCAGACCGTCCAGGACCACGTCGAGGCCGTAGGCGAACTTGGCGTCCCGTGTGGCGGCCGGGTCGACCGCCGCGTGGGCGGCGGCCTCGGCGTACGACTCGGCGAGGTGGTCGTGGTCGGCTGCCGCCTGCTGGGCGGCGGGCATGAGACGGGCGATGAACGCGGCCTCGGTCTCCCCGGAGCGGGCGACCGTGGTGAGCCAGGCGGCCTCGGTGGTGCTCATGCCGATGACGTACGACAGGAGGGTGTCGATCGCCCGGCTCGGCTCGGGGAACCCGGCGGCCGTGAACAGGGCGGCGAGCCGCTCCGAGTACGACATCAGGTTGGGGCCCAGATAGGCGAGCCCCGCCTGTCCGAGGGTCGACGAGAGCCAGGGGTGGCGCAGGGCCGTCGCGCGGAAGGACGCGGCGGCCTCGGTGGCGGCGGCCCGCCAGGGGCTGCCCGCGGGCGGGACGGTGATCTCGCCGGCGACCTCGTCCACGGCGAGCTCCATCAGCTCGTCCTTGGTGGCGACATGGCGGTAGAGCGAGGTGGCCCCGGCGTTCAGACGGGCGCCGAGCTTGCGCATGCTGAGCGCCTCGATGCCGTCGGCGTCCAGCATGACGACGGCCTCGCGGACGATCGCGGCCCGGCTCAGCGCGGGCTGGTCGGGGGCGGCCTGCTCGCGGGCCCATACGGACGGGACGGGGTTCGCCTTGGCGGCCATGGTCCTCCTTCACTGCGACAAGCACTGCGTACGGCGTGCGCATCCAGCGTACAGGTCTCCGGGGTTGCGAACAGTGTGCGCAGATGCGTACAGTGTTCGCATCGAAGGGCGCTCCGAGGGGAGCGAACGAGACCCGAGGGGGAACTCCCGATGGAAAGCCGCAACCCACGCCGCTGGTGGATCCTGGTCGTGCTCTGCCTCAGCACCCTGGTCCTGGTCGTCGACAGCATGGCGCTCACGGTCGCCGTACCGTCCATGACCGAGGACATCGGCGCGAGCGCCCAGGACATCCAGTGGATCCTGGACTCCTACATCCTGGTCTTCGCGGGACTCCTGCTCACCTCGGGCAGCCTCGGCGACCGCTTCGGCCGCCGCAAGGTCATGGTCGTCGGCCTGCTGCTGTTCGGCGCGGCCTCACTCGCCGCCACGGTCTGCACCAGCCCCGGCGAGGTCATCGCCGCCCGCATCACCATGGGCGTCGGCGGCGCCCTGATCATGCCCTCGACGCTCTCCATCCTCATCACCGTCTTCGACGAGGACGAGCGGCCCCGCGCCATGGCCGCCTGGGGCTCCGTGTCCATGCTCGGCCTCGTCGGCAGCCCCGTCCTCGGCGGCGTCCTGATCGACCACTTCTCCTGGCACTCGATCTTCTTCATCAACGTCCCGGTCGTCGCCCTCGCCGTCCTCGCCGCCCTCACCCTCATGCCCGAGTCGAAGGGCCCCTGGCAGAAGCCCGACCCGCTCGGCGCGATCCTCTCCGCCGTCGGCATGACCGCGCTGATCTGGTGGATCATCGAGATCCCGCAGCACGGCGCCTTCGAGGGCCGCTCGCTCCTCACCCTGGCCGTCGCGGTCGTCACCCTCGGCGGGTTCGTGATCTGGGAGAACGTCACCCCCGAGCCGATGGTGCCGCTGGTCCTCTTCAAGCACCGCAACTTCAGCGGCGGTTCGCTCTCGCTGACGCTCGTGCAGATCGCCAACGGCGGACTGCTCCTCGTCCTCACCCAGTACCTGCAGTTCGTCCTCGGCTACTCGCCCGTCAAGGCCGGCCTCGCCTTCGTCCCGCTCGCCGTCGCCGCCCTCATCGGCAACGGCGCCGGCGCCGGCCTCGCCGCCAGGATCGGCAACCGGCTCCTGATCCTCGCCGGCATGCTCGTCATGGCCGCCTCCTTCGCCCTGCTCACCACCGTCGACGCCCACTCCGGCTTCACCGTCCCGGCCATCGCCCTCGGCCTGCTCGGCCTCGGCGCCGGCCTCGCGATGCCCGCCGCCGTCGGCGCGCTGATGAGCACCATCCCCCAGGAGAAGGCCGGCGTCGGCTCCGCCCTCAACGACACCATCCAGCAGGCCGGCACCGCCCTCGGCATCGCCATCCTCGGCTCGCTCCTCACCAGCACCTACTCCTCCGAGATGCCGGCCGACGCCCCCGAGCAGGCCAAGCAGTCCATCGGCGGCGCCCTGGCCGCCGCCCAGGGCGACGCCGGACTGATCACCGCCGCCCGGGACGCCTTCACCTCCTCGATGTCCACCACCTTCACCATCAGCGCCATCGGCGTCCTCGCGGCGGCCGTCCTCGCCACCCTGGTCATGCGGAACACCAAGCCCGCCGCCGGAGCCGACGAGGCCGAGGAGACCGAGGGGAAGGAACTCGTCGCCTGACACCCGGCCCCACGGAAGAGCCGGCACCCCCAGGGGTGCCGGCTCTTCCACCTGCCCCAGATGGATGCCTCTCGCCCCGACTGTGGAGTGTTCGACCGGGTCACGGGGGCTCTTCCGGCCATAGTGCGGCCCATGACCCCCACCACCCCCAGCAGGAACCGGGCCCGCGCGGCCCTCCTCTGCGCCGCTCTCCTCGCCCTCACCGTCCAGACCGCTGCCGCCGCCCCCGCGGTCACATCGGACCCCGGCGGCCCCGGACATGGCGGCCGGGACTGCGTGCGGACCGAGCGGCCCCTCGACGGCAAGGCCCGCCGGATCCTGGACATCACCCGCAAGGCCAAGGCCGACCTCAAGCTCAAGTCCGTCGAGCTGCGCGTCACCATCGACGGCCGCGAGGTCGTCACCGACGCCCTCGGCGAGTCCATGACCGGCGTCCCCGCCGAGCCGGACATGCACTTCCGGGCAGGCTCCGTCGCCTTCGCCCACATCGGCACCGCCCTCCTCCAACTGGTCGAGGAGGGCAGGGTCGACCTCGACGACACCGTGGAGCAGTGGCTGCCCACCGTGCCGAAGGCGGACCGGATCACCCTGCGGATGCTGGCCACCAACACCACCGGACTCCACGACTACGTCACCGACCCGGCCTTCGACGCCGAGCTGACGGCGCACCCGTTCCGCCAGTGGACCCCGGCCCAGCTCCTCGCGTACCCCTACAGCCACTCCTTCTGGTACGAGCCGGGCAAGAGCTGGAGCTACTCCCACGCCAACTACCTCCTCCTCGTCGCCGCGCTCGAGAAGATCACCGGCACCCGCATCGACGAGCTCGTGAGGGAACGCGTCACCGGCCCCCTCGGCATGCGCGACACCCGGAACAACTTCACCCCCGACATCCCGCGCCCCGTCCTGCACGCCTTCACCTCGGACCGCGGCTTCTACGAGGAATCCACCTTCTGGAACCCCTCGTGGACCACCGCTCCCGGCGCGGTCATCACCACCCACATCTGCGACCTGGCCACGTCGGCGCGGGCCATCGGCAGCGGCGAACTCCTCTCGTACCGCTCGTACCGCACACTGCTCGACCCGGGCACGGTCGGCCTCGGCGGCGCGTCCGCCACCTGCCCCGCCTCGATCTGCCTCAAGCAGACCGAGGCGAAGCACTTCGGCCTCGGTGTCATCGTCGTCAACGGGTGGGTGCTGCAGAACCCGTCGTTCTCCGGGTACGCGGCGATCCAGGCGTACCTTCCGTCGAAGGGGCTCGCCCTCGCGGTCTCCGCGACGAAGAACCCCGGCACCCCCGACGGCAACATGGCCGAGGTGGTCGCCCAGCGCATCGCGGCCGCGCTGGCCCCGAACGACCCGCTGGCGATCACCTGATCCATCGTCAGGAGCGTGACGAGGCACGCCCGGTCCCGGGCGAACCGGGACCGTACCGTGCCCCTGGGACTCCCCGCGACGCGGCCACGCCGGCCTCGGGGGGATGCGGGCCCGGCAGCCGGTGCCGTCCGCACCTTGCCGGGATCCGGCATGACGTACGCCAGTGGATCCCGGCTAGCGTGCCCGCGGCGCATGGGGTGCCGGTGAAAGGGGGGCGTGATGTTTCTGCTGGTGTGGGGGGTGTTCGCGACGGCCTTCGGCTGGGTCGTCGCGACGGATTTCCGGGGTGCGGCCCGCCGCCTGCACGCGATGTCCCGCGCGGCCACGCCCTTCGGGGGCGCCGGGACATCGACCCCGGGAGTCGGCTTCCTCCGTCTCCTGGCGGGAGTGTTCGCCCTGGTCGGTCCCGTAGTCCTGGGCTCCGGGCTCGTCGGCCTGTGGCGCGGCGAGGAGGGGCCGGGGAAGATGCCCGCGCCCCCCGTCGAGTTCGTCGTGGTGGAGGCGCTCGTCGCCGGTGTCTTCCTGTGGAGGGCATGGCGCCGCTCCGGCCTGCTGCGCCGCGCGTGGGACGCCGGCACCGGTCCGCGGCGGGCCGCCGTGGCCGGCCTCACGACGGCGTTCCTCGCCTTCGTCGTGACGCTCGGCCTCGGCTGGGGGACCTGGATGATGACGAGCTGGCTGGTCGGCGGCCTGTGCGGGGTCTCTCTGCTGGTGGGCGGTCGCGGGCAGCGGTGAGGTCTCGCCCGGGTGGGCGAGGTGCGCCCGGACCCCGCTGTCCAGCGGCACGACGGCCCCTCGTCGCCGGGCGGGCGCCAGGACGCGCCGGTGAGGGGGTGACGGGGGGACGACCAGGACGGCGGGGCGTGGCCGGGCTCGCGCCGACGAGCAGCGCGAGCCCGGCCCGCTGCGCGGGGAGCAGTCGGAGCGGGGTGCCGGGAGGAGTCGTACGCGGGGCGTGTCGGCTCCCGCGCGCCGGCGGGCAGGTGGTTACGTGGCCGCGAACCCGTCGAGCCCAGCGAGGAGAACACCATGCGGATCCACGTGACCAGCGTCTTCGTCGACGACCAGGACAAGGCCCTGAGCTTCTACACGGAGAAGCTGGGCTTCGTGAAGAAGACCGAGGTCCCCCTCGGCGACTACCGCTGGCTGACCGTCGTCTCGCCGGAGAACCCGGACGGCACCGAGCTGCTCCTGGAGCCCGACGCGCACCCCGCCGCCAAGGCGTACACGAGGGCGCTCGTCGCGGACGGCATCCCGGCCACCTCCTTCGCCGTGGACGACGTCCGCGCCGAGTACGAGCGGCTGCGTGCCCTCGGTGTCCGCTTCACTCAGGAGCCGACGGAGGCGGGCCCGGTCACCATCGCGGTGCTGGACGACACCTGCGGCAACTTCATCCAGATCGTCCAGCTGTCCTAGCCGTCCCGCGATCAGGCGGCCGGCTTGCCGGGCTGGTCGTGGGTCGAGCAGTGGATGCCACCGCCGCCGGACGCGATCGTGTCGATCGGGATCTGCACGACCTCGCGCTTGGGGAAGTGGTCCTGGAGGATGCCGCGGGCGCGGTCGTCGGCCTTCTCGTCACCGAACTTCGGCATGAAGACGGAGTCGTTCGCGACGTAGAAGTTGGCGTACGTCGACACGAAGTCGTCGCCCTGGCCGGTGATCCGGTCGAGGTCGGGCTGCGGCAGGTCGATGATCTCGAAGCGCCGGCCGCGGGCGTCGGTGGCCTTCTCCAGGACCGCGCGGGCCTGGTCCGCCGAGCGGGACCAGGAGTCCGGGGGAGTGCCGGGGAAGGCCTGGTCGAGCAGGACCACACCGGGCGCGGTGAACCGCACGAGGCTGTCGACGTGCGCGTCGGTGATGTCCTGGCCGCGGACGCCCGCGAGCCAGACCACCTTCTCCACGCCGAGCGTCTCGATCAGCTCGTCCTCGATCTGGTCCCGGGTCTTCCCGCGGTTGCGGTTGTTGTTGACGATCGAGCTCTCGGTGACGAGGAGGGTGCCCTCGCCGTCGGTCTCGAAGGAGCCGCCCTCGGCGGTGAGCGGCGCCACCTCGCGGGGGATGCCGTACTTGGCGAGGAGCCTGCGCCCGACCAGGGCGTCGTTGTCGTGCGTCTGCTTGTTGCCCCAGCCGTTGAAGTTGAAGTCGATGCCGACGAGCTCGCCGTCGTCCTCCACGAAGACGGGGACGATGTCGCGGGCCCACAGGTCGTCGACGGGCATCGGGATGACCTCGACCTGCGAGCCGCAGGCCTTCTGGGCCGCGGCCTGCTGGGCCGGGCGGGCCATCATCACGACCGCCTCGTACTCGGACACGGCCCGGGCGATGCGGGCGATGTCCTCCCGTACGGAGGGGAGCTCCTCCCCCCAGACGGAGTCGAGCGCCGGCCAGGACATGAAGGTCCGGGTGTGGCTCTCCCATTCGGCGCCGAAGCGGCGCACGCCGTCCGCGGTGGGGGAGGCCGGAGTGCGGCTCGTGCCGGGGGCGGTACCGCCCTGCGCGGCCTCCTCGGGGCCGCAGGCGGCCGCGCCGAGGGCGAGGGCTCCGCCGATTCCGGCGAAGGCCCGCAGGGCGGTGCGGCGGGAGGGGGAACGGTGGGACACGGTGTACTCCGATCATGGGCTGGCGAGACTGTCCGGCGGCGGGCGGATCGCGTGACGCGCGCGGCGGCGGGAATCGCGGGCCTGGCCTCACACGGTGGCGGGCGCCCGGGGACGGGCGTCGCGGGAGGCGTGAGTGGGGGTGGCCGTCGACGCCACTCTGACACTGACCGGATTTTCAGTCAAATGGCCGCACCGTACGGCGAGCATGGTGTCGCCCGGTCGGCGCAGGGGTCCTCGGACGCGTCCGCATGCACTTTGATCAGCCCTTCCGTACCGATCCGTCCCTCTCGTATTGACTGAAACTTTGGTCAACGGCACGATCGAGCCATGTCCTCCACGTATCCACCCGGGCCGCGGCCGGCCCACGCGCCGCCGACGCCCGACGACCCCCGAGAGATCGGCGGCTACCGGATCCAGGCCCGGCTCGGCGCCGGTGGCATGGGTGTCGTCTACCTCGCCCACACCCCGGGCGGGCGGCCCATCGCCCTCAAGGCGGTGCGCGAGGACTTCGCCGCCGACCCCGAGTTCCGGCGGCGCTTCGCCCAGGAGGTCGCCAGCGCGAGCCGCATCCACGGCCTCTTCACCGCGCAGGTGGTGGACCACGGAGCCGACGACCGCGTCCCCTGGCTCGCCACCGCCTACGTCCCCGGCCCCTCCCTCCAGCAGGTCGTCGAGCGCCACGGCCCGCTCCCCGTCCGTACGGTGCTGCTCCTCGTCGCCGGGATCGCGGAGGCCCTCCAGGCCATCCACAGCGCGGGCGTCGTCCACCGCGACCTCAAGCCGGCCAACGTCCTGATCGCCGAGGACGGCCCCCGCGTCATCGACTTCGGCATCGCACGGGCCGCCGACGCCACCGGGCTCACCGGCACCGGCCTGCGGATCGGCACCGCCGCGTACATGGCGCCCGAGCAGGCCCTCGGCCTCGCCGTGACGCCCGCGACCGACGTCTTCGCGCTCGGCGCGCTCGCCGCGTACGTGGCCGGGGGCGCGCTGCCGTTCGGCACCGGCCCCGAGTCGGCCGCGCTGTACCGCGTGGTCCACGAGCCGGCCGACCTCTCCCACGTGCCCGCCGAGCTGCACGCCCTCCTGGAACGCTGCCTCGCCAAGCACCCCGAGGAGCGCCCCGCCCCCGCCGAACTGATCGCCGCCGCGCACGCGCACCCGGCCGTCGGCCCCGCCCCGGAGTTCACCGAGGGCTGGCTGCCGGGCGCGGTACGACGGGAGCTGCCGGGCGGGTCCGGCTGGGGGGCGCCCGACTCCACCCGTACGCCGGCGCCCACGCTCCACGACCGGCCCACCCACGTCGCCGCGGCCGTCCCCGTACCCACGCAGCGGGTCCCGGAGCCCCGCCCCGGGGACGACCGCACCCCGGCCGAACCCCCCTCGCGCCGGTCGCGTCGCCGTCGCGGGCGTACGGCCCTGATCGCGGGCGCCGCCGTCGGCCTGCTCGCGGTCGCGGCCGGGGCCGTGTACTACCTCGACGGGACCGGGGAACCGTCCTTCACACCGGGATACGCCGACGTCGAACTGACCGCCGCCGACGACGGGTACGAGTTCGACCTCGGCGCCGGGAAGGTGGTCCCCGCCGAGTCCTCCGACTGGTACCTGACGCGCGAGAAGGGGGCCTTCGTGCTGCCCGAGGAGGCGGACGCCTTCGTCGCCTCCGGATACGTGCTGAGCGCCGAGGACTGCGAGCGGGGCATCGAGACGGAACCCGTCACGAGCCTCCCCCTCGACGACCTCGGCGACGACCGGCCCTTCTGCGTCCGCAGTCCCGACGCCCGGCGGCTCGTCATCGCCCGGCTCGTCGAAGGAGCGCCGGGCCAGGGCCCGGTCACCGTGGTCCTGAGCCAGTACCGGAAGGACGGCTGAGCGGACGGCGGGCGGACGGGCGCCATGGTCGATCACTCCGTGCGCCGCTCCGGATAGGGTTCACGGCATGGCGTCTCGTAGTACTCAGATCCTTGAAGCGGCCGCCCGGGTGATCGCCCGGCGCGGGGTCCGAGGGCTCCGCGTGGAGGAACTGGCCGCCGAGGCCGGGGTCTCCACCGGCCTGATCTACTACCACTTCAAGGACCGCACCGGAATCCTGCGCCACACGCTCGAGTTCATCAACGACCGCGCCGAGCGCTACACCACCGAGCGGGGCGCCGACGCCGAGCCCCTCGGCCCGCGCGAGGAGCTCGACCAGGTCCTCCTCCTGGAGCTCCAGGACATCCCGGTGGTGCGGGAGAACAGCTCGGCCTGGGGCGAGCTGCGGGCGAGCGCCGTCTTCGACCCCGTCCTGCGCGAGGACCTCACCCGCGCGACCCTGGTGTGGGTCCAGGAGGTGGCCGGGCTCCTGGGGCAGGTGCGGCCCATGGCGTCCGCTGCCGCGCTCGCCGCCGCGGCGGAGCGGCTGACCGCCCTCCTCGAAGGCCTGAGCATGCGCTGGCTGAGCGGCGGCCTGATGATCGACCACGCGCGCACCCTCATGCGGGAGGCCGTCGAGGTGGAACTGGCCCGGCTGGGCGGGCCCTCCGAGGAGCCCGGCCCGCGCCCGTAGGACGTCCCGGCTCAGCCGACGTGGACCCGCGGGCGCAGGTCCCGGTCCGACTCCGCCTCCCGCAGGACCTCGCGGGTGACCGGGGCGACCTCGCCCTGGCCCAGGAGGAAGAAGCGGAGGAAGTTCGCGAAGGGGTTGCCCTCGGTCCACTCGAAGTAGATGTGCGGGCGGACGCCGGTGACGTCGCGCGCGTGCAGGAGGAGGGCGGCCAGCGCGTTCGGGATCGAGGACGACTCGACGGTGAGGACGCGGTAGCGGTCGTGCATGACCTCGCCGCGTACGGTCAGGCCCGCCTCGAACTCCGAGGGGTCGGTGACCGTCACCTCGATGAAGACGAAGTCCTCGGTGGTCGGCAGATCGTTGTCGGCGCGGATCTGCTCGATCTTGTCGCGGTACTCGGCGATGTCCCGGTTGTCCGGCTCGTTCGCGATGAACCGGGGCGTGCGGCGCGAGATGTCCTGGATGAACCGCTCGGCCATCTCGTCGAGATCGATGTGGGTGACCCGCAGCTCGAAGGCGCGGCCGAGCCGGGAGAGGAGGGAGATGAGGATGATGCCGGCGATGAAGCAGGCACCGATCTTCACGCCGTCCGGGCGCTCGATGACGTTGACGACGGTGGTGTAGAGGAAGACGGCGGAGATGACGCCGAAGCCGATCGTCCAGCCGCGCTGGCCGGCCTTGCGGGCGGCGATCGTCACCGCGATGGCGGCCGAGCAGATCAGGACGAGGACACCGGTGGCGTACGCGCCGCCCTGGGCGTCGACGTCGGCGTCGAAGATCCACGTCACGAGGAAGGCGACCAGGGTGAAGACGATGACCATCGGACGCACCGCGCGGGCCCAGTGCGGGGCCATGCCGTACTTGGGCAGATAGCGCGGCATCAGGTTCAGCAGGCCGGCCATGGCGGAGGCGCCCGCGAACCAGAGGATCGCGATGGTGGAGATGTCGTAGATCGTGCCGAAGGTGTTGCCGAGGTACTCGTGGGCCAGATAGGCGAGGGCACGGCCGTTGGCCTGGCCGCCGGACTCGAACTCCTTCTCCGGGATGAGGACCGTGGTGATGAAGCTCGTGCAGATCAGGAAGACGCTCATGATCAGCGCGGCCGTGGTCAGCAGCTTCTTCGTGTCCCGGATGCGGCCCGTGGGCTTCTCCTCGGTGTCGCCCGGGTCGCCCTGGACGTGCGGCATGACGGCGACGCCGGTCTCGAAGCCGGACAGGCCGAGCGCGAGCTTCGGGAAGACCAGCAGGGCGACGCCGACCATGGCGAAGACGTTTCCGTGCTCGGCGGTCAGGGCGGCGGTCCAGTCGGTGACCACATGGCCCTCGGTGAGGACGTGCCACAGGCCGCTGATCACGACGACCACGTTCAGGGCGAGGTAGATGCCGACCAGGAAGACGGCGACGCCGACGGCCTCCAGGAAGCCCTTGAGGAACACCGCACCGAGCAGGGCGATCAGCACGAGCGTGATGATCATCTGCTTGTTGTGCAGCGCCTCCTCCAGATGCGGGTTCTCGACGAGGTGGGTGGAGGCGTCGGCCGCCGACAGGGTGATGGTGATCAGGAAGTCGGTCGCGGCGAAGCCGAGGAGGGTCAGGACGAAGAGCTTGCCCTTCCAGAAGGACAGCAGGCGCGACAGCATCGCGATCGAACCCTCGCCGCGCGGGCTCTCCTCCGCCACCCGCCGGTAGACGGGCAGGGCGCCCGCCAGGGTGACGATCACCAGGACGATCGTCGCGACGGGCGAGAGCAGCCCGGCGGCCAGGGCCGCGATGCCGGGCTGGTAGCCGAGGGTGGAGAAGTAGTCGACACCGGTCAGGCACATCACCCGCCACCAGCGCTGCCCCTGGTGCCCGGCGTCCGCGGCCGGTTCCTTGGGGCGCGAGGGCTTGCCCTTCCCCATGTCGGAGAGGCCCTCCAGCATCCACGCGCGCAATCGTCCGGAGCGGGCGTCCTGTTTGGTGGCCATCGGGTGTCCCTGGGGTGTTGGTGGGGGCGACTCGGCGGTCGAGCTGACTGTCGACTTTCGGCCATCAGATCGACGGCCGGGCAAGCCTAAACAGACGGCGAGCCGCCGACCGGGGGTCACGCGTCAGGGAAGCGTCAAGATCCCCCTGTCGGACGTCGTACTTGTCACACCGGAGACGCTTGTGGGGCTCGGCGCAGGCGCCTGTGGCCCTCAGCGGCTGCCGAAGGCCTGGGTCCAGTAGGGGCCGCCGGAGGTGTGGAGCCCGATGCCGATCTCCTTGAAGTCGCAGTTGAGGATGTTCGCCCGGTGACCGGGGCTGTTCATCCAGGAATCCATCACCTGCGCCGCGGTGGTCTGGCCCTTCGCGATGTTCTCGCCGTAGGACGACCATGCGTATCCGGCGGCCGTGATGCGCTCGCCCGGGCCGTCGCCGTCGGGGTTGGTGTGGTCGAAGAAGTCCCGCGCGGCCATGTCGTCGGAGTGCCCCTGGGCGGCCTTGGTGAGCAGGGGGTGCTCGGTCAGCGGCCCGCAGCCGGCCTTGGCCCGTTCCGAGTTCACGAGGCTGATCACCTGCTGCTCGGTGGAACCGGAACCGGAACCGGAACCGGAACCAGATCCGGATCCGGGCGCTGTCGGTGTGGTGCGCGTGGGCTCGGGCGCGGACGTGGCCGTACGCGTCGGGCGGGGCGATGCGGGCGGCGAGGTGCGGGAAGCGGTCGGGGTGGGACGCGAGGGCGCGGGGGTCTTGAGGGGGGTCTTCGACGCCCCGGCCGACGGGGAGGGGGTGGCCGAGGCCGTGGCGGTCGCGCTCGACTCCTGCGCGGCGGGCAGTCCGGCGTCGGCGGTCGTGGCGAGGGTGGTGTCCCTGGCCTCCGTACCCTCGTCGGGGCCGCTGGTCAGGGTGAAGGCGCCGCCGGCGACCGCCACCACGGCTATGCCCGCCGCGACGACGAGACGCCTGCGGCCGCGCTGCCGCTGCTGCCGGCGCCGACGGCGGGTGGCGCGGGAACTGCGGGGGCCGCGGCCGGCGGGGGCCGCGCCGGGCCCGGACGGGGCTCCGGCGCTCTGCGGTGGCGCCGCCTGCCGGGAGCTCGCGGCGACGGTCTCGAAACCGGAATCGGGATCGGAACCGAGACCGGCGCGCTCGCGGACGCCCGCGAGGAGCAGCGCGGCCGGAGGTACCAGGAGCAGTCCGGCGAGCAGCCCCTCGGCCGGTACGAGCCCGCTCCACAGACCGGCGCAGTGCGCGCACGCGCGCGCGTGACGGGCGATGCGCTTGCGCCAGAGGGCGGACGGCCGGCCGTCCCAGGCGTCGGTCTCGTACCGCAGCGTGGCGCAGGGCGGGTTCTGCGACAGGGCCCGCACGACGACCCGCGCACCGTCGAGACGGTCCTTCATCCGCTGGACCCGCACCGCGGTGTGCTGCGGGGACAGCTGCAGGGCGGCGGCCACCTCGTGGCGGCTGAGCTCGCCGGCGCACTCCAGCCACCACAGGGAGAGCAGCTCCCGGTCGTCGGGTTCCAGCCAGCGGGTGGCCTCGGCGGTCTCGCGTCGCTGGCCGGAAAGGTTCAGCCGGACCACGGCCAGCTCCACGAAATCGGACCCGGGCTGCGCGATCTCGCGGGCGTCGTCGAGGCCGCCCGCGGGGAGCCCGGTCCGCTGCTGCCGGTGCCAGTGGCTGCGGACGCCGTTCATGGTGATGGCGACCAGCCAGGACCTGAAGCTGTCCGGGGAGCGCAGGTCGCCGAGTCCGGCGAGCGCCCGCAGCATCGTCTCCTGGACGACGTCGTCGACGTCGTGGTGACCGTTCATCGCCCGGCCCACGATGTTGTAGACCAGCGGCAGGTGGAGGGCGAGGAGCCGGTCCTGCGCCCGAGGGTCTCCGCTCTGTGCCGCCCTGACCAGTTCCGTACCGTGCTGTGCGCCCATGCTCCGAATCACCCTGCCTGTTCCCGCTGTCGTCGACGGCCAACACGTGGGAGATCACGCGGGGGCGGCCCGATAACAGAAACCTGCGGAGCGGTTCCGGAAGAACCTCCTTCCGTACGGCAGGCCAGGAGGATCTCCGGGTCTTCGTGGCTTCTGCCAATACGAGCTCGCGTCATGATCCGGCAAGACTGCCAGGGCATGACGGATCACCAGGCACATGACCGAGCACTGGGGAGGACCGCGCGATGAGCGTGCAGCAGTACGACGAGATCGGTGAGGCGTTCGAGGGCTTCAAGTCCCTGCCGCTGACGCAGTACGGGGAGGTGCCCAGCTTCCTGGGCCTGGTGGGTGACGTCCGGGGCAGGTCGGTCCTCGACCTCGCCTCCGGCACGGGTTTCTACAGCAGGGAGTTCAGGCGGCGGGGCGCCTCCGAGGTGCTCGGCATCGACATCTCGGGCGAGATGGTCGCGGCGGCGCGGGCCTTCGAGGAGAGCGATCCGCTGGGCGTGCGCTACGAGGTGGGGGACGTGTCCGAGCTGCGCGCCCTCGAAGAGCGCTTCGACATCGCGCTGGGGGTCCAGCTGCTCAACTACGCGCCGGACATCGCCACCATGGAGCGGATGTGCCGCCATGTGCACCGGAGCCTGAAGCCCGGTGCCGAGTTCTTCGTGCTCGCGCAGAAGCCGGACTATCGCTTCGACGGGCCGTCCCTCGCCAAGTACGGCTTCCTCTGCGAGGCGACCGGCGAGGAGATCGAGACGGGACCGCGCGTCCGGATCACCGCGCTGCTCGACCCGCCGATCTCGTTCGTCGGCGCCTGCCCGCGCCGCGAGGTGTACGAGGACTCCCTGCGTGCGGCGGGCTTCGGGGACCTGACCTGGGTGCCGCTGGAGATCTCCGAGGCGGGCGTCCGCGAGTTCGGCGAGGAGTTCTGGGCGGACTGTCTCGCCAACCCGCCGTTCGAACTCCTGCGCTGCCGCGCCTGACGGCCGCAGCCGCTCGAACGGCCCGCGCCCGGATGCCCTCGCGGCGGAACACGGGCAGGCTGGTGCTCCGGACCGGGCGCGCGCCCCACAGGCGCCGCCCGGCCGGGAGGCACGGTCGCGGGAACAGGGCAGGGGAGGACGGCATGACAGGGTCGGGCCCCGGAACACGTCCCGCCGCGCGGCTCCTCGCGCGGCTCGCCCTGCTCGCGGCCCTCGGCTCGCTGGTCGTTCTCCTGCTCGCGCTGGGCGACGGCGGCCTCCTGGTGGTGGGGGCGGGGTTCCTCGGCCTGGTGCTCTGCGCCGCCGGCATCTGGTGGTTCGTCGCGCACCGAGGCGCGGTACGCCTCATCGGGCTGCTCCTGGCGATCGCCGCGCCCATCGGCGTCGTGGTCCTCTTCGCCTACGGCGGGCTGTGGCTGACGGCCCTGATCCTGTGCCTGTGCTGGGGCGTGGCGCTGGCCTGCGCGAGGCAGGCGCTGCGCAGATCGCGGCCGAAGCGGTCCATGCGGGCGGTGGCGGCGGAGCCGCCGAAGAACCCGGTCCTGATCATGAACCCGAAGTCCGGGGGCGGGAAGGTCGGCCGCTTCCACCTGGTCGAGCGGGCGGAGGAGCTCGGGGCGCGGGTGATCCTGCTCGACCCGTCCGCCCCGGCGGACGTCGCCGAACTGGCCCGCGGGGCGGTGACCGAGGGCGCGGACCTCCTGGGCGTCGCGGGCGGCGACGGCACCCAGGCCCTGGTCGCGGCGGTCGCAGCCGAGCACGACCTGCCGTTCCTGGTCATCTCGGCCGGCACCCGCAACCACTTCGCCATGGACCTGGGCCTCGACCGCTCCGACCCGTCCCGCTGCCTCGACGCGCTGACCGACGGCGAGGAACTCCGGATCGACCTGGGCGACGTCGACGGCCGGGCCTTCGTCAACACGGTGTCCTTCGGCGTCTACGCCGACGTCGTCCAACACCCCGAGTACCGGGACGCCAAGGCGGGCACGGCACTCACCCTCATGCCGGACCTCCTCCTGGGCGACGGCGTACGCCGCCTGGACGCACGCATCGACGACACGATGCTCTCCGCCCAACAGGCCCTGCTGATCAGCAACAACCCCTACGTCTCGCCCGACGAACTGACCGGCGGCGGCCGCCGTCCCACCCTCGACGACGGCGAACTGGGAGTCCTCGGCATCCGGGTGGAAGACGCGGCCCAGGCCGCCGACCTGGCCGTACGGGGCTCGCAGTCCACGGCCCTGACCGTCCGCACGGCCCACCGCGTCGAAGTGACCGCCCACACGGCCGAGATCCCGGTGGCAGTGGACGGCGAGGCCCTCCGCATGCCCACCCCGGTCACCTGCACCCTCCGCCCCGGCGCCCTCCGCGTCCGAGTCCCCCGCAACCGCCCGGGCGTCCCCGCACCCGTACCGCCCGTGAGATGGCGCCGCATCTTCGACCTGGCGTTCGGCCGCCGTATCTGAGGGAGGGCGACAGCGGTATTCGGTCAAATACCGTTCCAAGTTCACCAGTGGGGTGATTGTCGCTCTTGTGGTCTGGCGACTCCCGGGGTTCACCGTGAGGATGCCCGCCGTAACGGTGAACGGGGGAGCGGCGTGAAGCAAGGTCGGGGTTCGGGCGTGCGGGAGCGTTCCGAAGAGGGGGAGCCCGACGGGCCGGCGGTGCCGGCGCAGGCAGGTTCAGGGGCACCGGCCGAGGAGCACCTCAGGGGGGTCGATCCGTCCGAGTCCGAGGTGACCCGGCTGCTCTGCCAAGCGCTCCACGCGCGTCCCGACCGGGTGCGGGCCGTCAAGGCATGGTGGGTGAAGGTTCGAGGCCGGGGTGAGAAGCAGGCCAAGCCCCGTCGCAGTAGTCGACGGCGCATCTACCTGGAGGGCGGGGACGACTGCCCGCCCCTGGGCGAGCCCATGGCGCAATGGGTACTGGACCATGTGCTGCACGGGCCACGGCTGCCGGTACCGTCCTACGGCTTCGACGCCATGCCGGTTCTCGCGCACAGTCTGCGAGCGAGACGGCGACGACGGGTGCGACGTATCGCGGTGCTTGTACTGGTGGTTTCCGTGGCGTGCGCGGTGCCCCGACCTGCCGCCGTCTGGGGGCTGGCTCTCCTCGTCGCGCTCGTCATGTGGTGGGCCGCTCTGCGAGCGGCCCGGAACGGGAAAAGGTCGAGGCTCGCGCGGTCGCCTCGCGTGGCGTATTTCGTGTTGTCCGTTCCGCTGCTCTGCGCTCTGGTCCCTTGGAAAGCATCGGGCTCGGTGATCTCCATGCGCGCCGGGATTCTCCTCTTGCCGGTGGCCTGGTTGGCGGCGGCCGCGCTCGCTTGCACGGTGGACCGGATGGCGGCCCGGGCCGCGATGGCCCGGACCGTTCGGAACGGCGCGGCGACCGACTGCCTTCCCTGGTCTGCTGTCAGGGCGAGGCGACGGGCCGCGTCGCTCGAAGAGGGTCAGGCCAGGAAGGAATTGCCCTACGACCAACCTGAGCGCTTCGTGGGGGCCGGGCGGGACGTGTGGGGCGTGGCTGACATCAGTATTCCGCTGAAACACAAGGACCCGCTCGGACGGATCGAGCTCTCCGGCGAGACCGAGCTGCTCGACCGAGTGGGTGCCGCACTCGACGAACTGGGCGGATCCGGGGACATCACCGATCCGCTGCCCGGCTTCTCTGTCGCGCAGGTACTGGGCCTTCCGTCGGCTCTGTGGCTGCAGCGCATCGGTGCCCCGAAGGTCACGCTCCCGGACCTTCGGGGCCGGGGCCGTCGCTCGCCTTCCAGCGTGCCGGACCGGCTGTACCTGCGGGCGCAGTGCGTCAGCTGGGCCGGTCAGATCGTGGTCAATGTGTTCGTCCACGCGGCCCTGGAGGCCGGAGAACTGCGGCTCACCGTGCGGCCGCACGTGATGACACCTCTCTACAACGAACTGCGGGTGGCCGACGCACCCTTGTCCAAGAGGGGAGTGCGACTCCTCGGCTGGGTGGCTCTGCAGGGGTTGCTGGACGCGGCCGGAGGGCCGTTCGCGCTCTTCCGGTTCGTGAGGCGCCTCGCGCTGCGCGAGCCGGGCGTGGCGCGCACCGAGGAGAAGGATCCGGTGAGCCTCCGCGACCGCTACTCCATGGAGGAGATCACGGACATGCACCAGAGCGACGACGCGAAGAGGCACGTCGTGCTGATGCAGACGTGCATCTTCCGCTCGGTCGCCGCCTACCTCGAAGAACTGGGAATCGATACCGCCCGATATCACGAGCAGGTGGCGATGGTCATCACCAACATCCAGGTCTACGGCGACAACAACGCGCCGATCCAGAACGTTGCAGGTAGCGGCATCAGCCAGGTAGGTCAGGAAAACTAGTGGTCAGGAGTGTACGGATGATCGTGGGACGTCGTCGCCAGGAGCCCGAAGCGGGGCACGGCTCGGGGATCTCCATCGGGGGCAGCAACATCGCTCCGGTGCAGAACGTCGTAGGGCAGAACATCTCGAACGTCCACCAGTCCGCCGCGATCGAGGGCAGCGCTGTCGTCGACCGCGCAACCGTGCGCGAGCTCCTGGAAGGCTTGCGCGCCGATGTGGAGCGCCATGAGGCGGAACTGCCGAACGTGTCGCTGATCCGCGGCGTGGTGGACTCGATCGACACCGCGCTCGTAGCCCCTGACGTGCGAGAGACAGGGGCGCTGACCGGTGTCGCGCACGCGCTGCCGGCCCTGGTGGCGGGAACCGCGGTACAGCAGGCGGGAGAGGCGCTTGCCCAGGCCATCGCGGGATGGGCGGGGTGAGATATCGCCCCTCACCTACTACGGCGCGTGCGGGAGGAGTGACGGGTGGGGGAGGCGGCGCCCGAGGAGTCGCGAGAGCGTCCCGTCAAGGAGCGGGTCAGGCCGTAGGCGGTGGTGAGCCAGGCGGCCACCGCGATCCACAGGAGGGCTCGGCCCAGGGTGTCCAGCCAGGTCGTCCCGGTGGCCGTCGCGGTCGACAGGGACGCCACCGCCGTCATGCCGAGGGGGAAGACCGTCGCCCACCGGAGGACGTCGTAGCCGGGGCGCCGGTGGGCGAGTTCGCCGTGGAGCAGCAGGGCGTACCAGGCCAGGGCGAGCGCGAGCAGGGCGAACGTGGTCGTCCGCAGCGCCGTCTCCGCGCCGCCCGACCACACGCCCGAGGCGAGCAGCTTGGAGGCGGCGAGCGCCGAGATCGCCAGGGCGCCGGCCGCGATCCAGTGGTCGCCCGCGCCCCTCACGACCTCGCGGACGTCGAAGCGGGTCAGCGCCTCCGCGTACAGCAGGAGCCCCAGGAGGAAGAGGGCGAGGGCCGCGTCGGCGAGCCAGTCGCCGGCCTTCGGCGCGAGGAGGGCGGACAGGACCGCGAGGCCCTCGGTGGCCACGCAGATCAGGAACGCGGCTCCCGGCGCCCGCCGCGGCAGATGCCGGAGCACGGCCGCCAGCAGCACCGGCCAGGCCGCGGCGGCCAGGACCAGGAGCGATACGGCCACCGGAGTGAGGCCGAGGAGTGCGAAGCGGGCGCCGAGCACCGTCGAGGCGGCCACGGCGGTGAGCGCCGCAGGGGTGTCGGCGGTCGTCGCCCAGGCCCGGCGGTCCCCCAGGAGCAGCGTCGAGAAGTCGAACGCGAGCAGCAGCCACAGCGCCACGGCCAGGCACAGCGCCACCACCGAGACCGTCTCGAAGCCCGTCAGGTGGAGGCCGACCGACAGGATGCCGGTGGCCAGGACCCCGGCTCCGGCCGCCGGTGGCAGCGCCGCCCACCGTGGCCCGAGGTGCGTCACGCGCCGGGGAGGGGCCGCTGGTTCCAGCCCGCGACCACCGGAAGACCGTGCTCCGTCGACAGCCGGCCGACCGTCGCCGTCGTCAGGAGGAACAGCCTCCCCTCGGACGCCGGCAGGCCCAGATACCGGGCCGTGAGGACCCGCAGCAGATGCGCGTGCGCCACCAGCACACCGTCCTCCCGTGAGCCCGCCAGGAGCGGCGCGACGCGTGCCAGGACCCGGTCGGCCCGCCGCCCCACGTCCTCGGCGGACTCGCCCGGCCGCCCGTCCGGGTGCGGAGGCACCCCGTCCCGCCACAGCGACCAGTCCGGCCGGCCCTCGTGGATCCGGGCCGTGGTCAGCCCCTCGTACCCGCCGTAGTCCCACTCGCACAGGTCCTCGTCCGTCTCCGCGCCCCGCAGCCCGGCCAGCTCGGCCGTGTCCCGGGCCCGCCGCAGCGGACTCGTGCGGACGAAGGCGAACGACCGGCCCGCGAAGAACGGCGCGAGCGTCCGCGCGCCCGCCTCGCCCTCCCGCGTGAGCGGCAGATCCGTACGGCCGGTGTGCCGTCCGGCGGCGCTCCACTCCGTCTCACCGTGGCGGATCAGGAGGAGGTCACCCATGGCCCGCTGCTCCTTCCGCTCCCGCCGGTCCTTCGTCCCGAAGACGGCACACCGCCATGATCGGCGCGAGCCGCCGCCGTCGCCACCGCCGACGGACCCCCGCCCGCCCGGTGCCGACCCGGATTCGACCCGGATTCGACCCGGAAGCGGCCGGGGACCGACCAGGGCGTTCGATGTAATGGAGAAGGAAGAGGCCAGGCTTGTGGGCGTGCTGTCGTGGTGCGATCCTTCCGCCGTGCGAGCGCACTCGGTCCTCGCGGAGGTGAGGCAGGTGAGGCGAGCAGGCCTCGTCCGGCTGCGCGAGCTGCACCTGCCCGAACTCGCCCGTCTGTCCCTGGACGCGTCCGAGAACCCGGTGGGGGACGGCGACCGGGGCACCGTCGCCGCCATCGAGCGCCTGTTACGGACCGCGGTCTCCCGGATCGGTGGCGGAAGTCTGCAGACGGCCGCCGAGTACAGCCTCGGCCTGGCCCAGGGCACCCGCGACTGGCCGGCCTCCGAGCGCCGCCGCCTGGCGGCCCAGGTCTACGGCGTCAGCGTGGAGCGCTTCCGCAAGCACCACGAGCTGATGGTGCTCGGACAGATCACCGAACAGGTCCTCGGCCTCGCCAGCCGCCCCCTCCCCGGCGGACCGAACGGCTTGAACCACCCGAGCGGCCCGGGTGGCCCCAATCGCCCGAACCACCCGAGCGTCCCCGGCGGCCCGACCAGCCGGACCGAACCCCCGCCCGACGCCACCGCCCCCTGGCGCCCGTCCACCGCTCGCTCCGTCTGCGCCTCCCCGGCCGGGCCGCGCCGGTGACCGTGCGGATCCACGTGATTCACGCCTTTCTCGCCCTGCACATCTTCGGCGTCATCCCGCCCTCCCGGCCGACCGGACACGACCTCCTGCTCGTCCTGATCAAACTCGCCGAGAGCCAGGCCCCGCACACGGCGCTCGACACCTTCGTCACCACCACGCAGGCACCTCACCCCCACCTCGGTGAACAGAGCAGCAGTGTCCCTGCGCCGAGATCGGCCGAGCGCTCGCCACCGCCGGGGAGCGACCGTCGCGATCAACCATCTCGGCCAGGACCCCGACGCCCACGCCCTCCTCGCCGCCTTCGAACGCGCGGGCAGCCCCGGGATCGCGCTCAACGCCGACCTGACCGACCCGGGCTCCGTCCGGACCATGGCCGACCTCGTCCGCACCGAGATGGGGCCCGCCGACATCCTGGTCAACAACGCCGGCTCCTACCCCCGCGTCGCCTGGCAGGACACCGACGAGGTCGCCTGGACCTCCTTCCTCGACGTGAACCTCACCGCCCACTACCGTCACGGGGCAATCCGTCCACGTCGACGGCGGCTGGCTGCTCCACTGAGACCGTCAACAAGCAAGGAGACGAACCGAAATGATCGAACGAGTCCGAGCCGTCCTCGTCACTGCGGACGACACGATGCTGGTCATCCGCCGCACCAGGCCCGGCATCCCCGAGTACTGGGTCTTGCCCGGCGGCGGCGTCGAACCCGACGACGAGTCCCGGGAGGCCGCTCTCCATCGGGAGATCCACGAGGAGATCGCGGGGAAGGCCGACATCATCCGCCTCCTCCACACGGTGGAGTCCGACGACGAGCGCCAGCTCTTCTACCTCGCCCGCATCGCGACCTGGTCCTTCGAGGACCGCACCGGCCCCGAGTTCAGTGCCGAAGGCCGCGGTGAGTACGCGCTGGAGGAGGTCCCACTGACCCTGGAGGGACTCGACGGCATCGACCTCAAGCCCGAGGAGATCGCCCACGTGCTGAGGGGAGCCGTCGGCGCCGGAAGCCTCGGAGTCGAGGCGTCGCTCTGAGCCGGCGTGTACGTCGTCCTGCCGCAGGGACCGGCTCTGAGATGAGCCGGTCCCTGCAGCCTTCCGAGGTCAGCGCGGGGAGCCCGGAGGCGGCTCCTCGTCCTGCCCCGGCAGCAGCCGCGGGGCGAGGACCGATCCGTCGGCATGGACGGAGAGGGGCCGCCCCAATCCTTGTCGAAGGTGAGGCGGGGGCGGACGTGGCGGCTCGCGTGGACGAGGGCGTGGTACTCCTCGACGTCGCCCCGGGCGAGCAGACGGAAGACCTCCGCGTCCACGCCGGAGAACGCCTCGACGCGAGGGCCGTTCAGACGGAGGACGTGATCGGTGCCGACGTACTCGTCTGCCGACGAGAGTGTGGGCTGTCACAGCACACGCTGTGCCCCGTTGCCGTTGGGCTGTCTCCCGGATTCAGCCGGTGAGGCTTTTGCGGCGGACCCGCATTCCGTACTTCGTTCCCTCAGGTCCACCGCTGCTGCCCCAGCCGACGCTCGTGGCGACGTCCCATCCTCTCTGTGCCTCCATCTGGGCCGCGAAGGTTCGGAGGTCGTGGATTGTGCAGCCGCAGTCCAGTGAAACGTCGATGCTCAGGTACGGGCTGCGGGGATTGTCGTTTCCGTACGAGGTCTCCTCCCACCGCACGTCGTGGACGTGCTCCTTGAGGCCGGTCCGCACCTCGTCGTGCTTGATGCCGTGGGCCTTGGCGTACTCGTCCAGGTCGTCGATCACGAACAGGTGGCTGGACCACTCACCGGGCCAGACCGCGAAGAGCCGCGAACTGCCGGTCAGAGCCCGTTCGTAGGCGGCCCGGTCTGCCCCGTGTGTCACCCTGCCGTTTTCGTGGACCTCGATGTAGCACGTCGTACGTGAGGTGTACGGGAAGTCCTTCCCCGCAGCCGCTGCACTCCTCGGTTCCAACGGGCCCTCCCTGTGTGCGATGCCCTGCGCGGAAGTCAACAGCATCCAGGGAGCGGCCCGCAGGGCTTCGCCCGACACCCTCGGTGACCGCCGACCCTCACCCTTGCCCTGGGATCGTTCCCGTGGTGGCCGCAGTACTGCAAGCGGGGGGCAGGCGTTCACTCCCCAGCGCCGCGCATTCTCCCCAGATTCCCCCCAGGGGTACGGAACACTCTCTTCCATGCGTTCGCGTCTGTGAAGTTGATCAGATGGTGCCCGGGTTCTGCTACAGCCAGTCCTTCTTCTTGAAGACCACGTACAGACTCGTGCACACCACCGCCATCAGCACCACCGCGAACGGATACCCGCCCGCCCAGTGCAGCTCCGGCATGTGGTCGAAGTTCATTCCGTAGATCGTTCCCACCAGCGTGGGTGCAAACAGAATGGCCGCCCACGAGGAGATCTTCTTGATCTCCTCGTTCTGCTGGAAGCCGGCCTCCGCCAGTGCTCTCATCTCGGCGTTCTGCTGCTGGGTGACCAGGGTCGCGTTGACCGTGAGGATGTCCGTGAGGGCCTGGCGGAAGCCGTCGACGCGTTCGCTGGTGTGGGTGACGTGGTCGGCGACGTCGCGGAGGTAGCGCTGGAGTTCCTCGTCCGTGCCGTACTTCGCGAAGCCCGCCATCAGGGCGTGGAGCATGCCGACCAGGGGGCGGGTCGCGCGCTGGAACTCGACCATTTCGCGGGAGAGTTCGTAGATGCGGCGGGAGACCGCCGGGTCGCCGCCGAAGACCTCCGTCTCGATCTCGTCGATGTCGTTCTGGACGCCCGCCACCACCGGCGCGTAGCCGTCGACCACCGCGTCGAGGATCGCGTACAGGACCGCCTCCGGTCCCAGGGCCAGCAGGTCCGGGTTCTCCTCCATGCGGCGGCGGACCGCCGAGAGGTCCGGGGCGGCGCCGTGCCGGACCGTGATCAGGAAGTCCGGGCCCACGAAGACATGGAGCTCGCCGAAGTCGACCTCCTCCGGGGCGTCCAGGTAGCGCGCGGCGCGCAGGACGACGAACAGCGTGTCGCCGTACCGCTCCAGCTTGGGGCGCTGATGGGCCTCCATCGCGTCCTCGACGGCCAGCTCGTGCAGGTCGAACTCGGCGGCCAGGGAGTGGAGTTCCTCCTCGGTCGGGCGCTGGAGGCCGATCCAGGCCATGCCGTCGGGGTGTTCGCGCAGCTGGCGGAACGTCTCCGCGAGGGTGCTGGGGGAGGCGACCCGGCGGCCGTCGCGGTAGAGCGTCGACTGCACGACGCTCGGCTCCACCGAGGGCGGCCGCGCGTCCGAGGTCTCGGGCGGCGGCTCGGGCCGGCGGCGCCAGGCCGCGCGGGGGCGGCGGTCGGACATCGTCGGGCACCTCCACCTCGGGCTGCGGGTCGGTCGGGAGCAGGATATATGGGGTGAATCCCTCGCGTACGGATCTCGGTCCCGTACGCAGTTCAGGACCGATGTCGTCCGCAAGCCTCGGTAGCGTGCCTGCCATGGCCCTCAAGACGACCCACCCCGTGCTCGGCCCCCGCGCCCTGAACCGCGCCACCCTCGACCGGCAGCTGCTCCTGCGCCCCGCCCCGCTCGGCGTCGAGGAGGCCGTCGGTCATCTCCTCGGGCTCCAGGCCCAGAACACCAAGCCCCCGTACTACGCGCTCGCCGCCCGGCTCGACGGGTTCCGGCCCGAGCGGCTGTCCGCCCTCATGGAGTCCCGGCGGGTCGCCCGGATCGTCTCGCTGCGGTCCACCGTGCACACCCACACCGCCCGCGACGCGGTCGGCCTCCGCCGGCTCGTGCAGGCCGGGGCGATCGAACGGGAGCTGAAGATGTTCCGCAAGGGGCTCGACGGCGTCGACCTCGACCGGCTCACCGCCCTGGCCACCGCGTACGTCGAGGAGCGGCCCCGCACCCCCAAGGAGCTGCGGGAGCACCTCCTCCGGGAGTGGCCCGACGCGGACCCGCAGGCGCTCACCATCGCCGCCCGCTGCCTGCTCCTGATGGTGCAGGTCACCCCGCGCGGTCTGTGGGGGCGCAGCGGGCAGGTCGCGCTCACCACCGTCCGTACGTGGTTCGACGGGATCGAGGACGAGGCCGCCGACCTCGACGAGACCGTGCTGCGCTACCTCGGCGCCTTCGGCCCCGCCTCCGTCAAGGACATGCAGACCTGGTGCGGCCTGACCCGGCTGCGCCCCGCCTTCGAGCGGCTGCGGCCCGGGCTCCTCGTCTTCCGGGACGAGCAGGGCACCGAGCTCTTCGACCTCCCCGACGCGCCCCGCCCCGACGAGGACACCCCGGCCCCGCCCCGCTTCCTCCCCGAGTTCGACAACCTGCTCCTCTCGCACGCCGACCGCACCCGCGTCGTCCCCGCCGAACACCACGGCCGCACCTGGACCGGCAACCAGGCGCACCGCACGTTCCTCGTCGACGGCTTCCTCGCCGGGATCTGGCACCTCGACGAGGCGAAGGACCGCACGACCCTCACCGTCGATCCCTTCGCGCCCGTGACGCGAGCGACGCGCACCGCGCTGACCGCCGAGGCCGAGCGGATCCTCCGGCTCATGACACCGCCCGGCACCCCGTACGACATCGTGTACGAGGGAGAGTGACGCCGTCGGAAACCCCGCCTACGGCAGCGCCCCCGCCCTCCGGGCCGCCACCACCGCCTCCAGGCGGGTGTGGGCGCCCAGTTTGCGCATCGCCGAGCGGAGGTAGCCCTTCACCGTCTCCGGGCGCAGGCCAAGACGCTCCGCCGCCGTCGCGTTCGTCACGCCGGAGGCGATCGCCGCCAGGACGTCCGTCTCGCGGGGGGTGAGGGAGACGCCGGGGGGCGCGGGGGCGGCGCCGGAGGCCGATTCGAGACGGCCGCAGACGGCGAGGAGGCGCTCCCGGAGCGCGGGGTCGACGACCTTCGGCGCCAGTTCGCGCAGCTCCCCGTACGCCTGCCGCACCTCCTCCCAGGACGGGCCCGGCGGCGGGGGCGCGAGCAGCTGCCGTACCTCGTCCCGTACCGCCAGGGCCTGCTCCACGTCACGGGCCGCCGCCATCGCCGCGTCGAAGACCCGCTCGCCGATCGGCAGGGACTCCCGCAGCGCCCCGTACAGCACCCCGCGCACCTTGCGCCGCACGACCACCGGGACGGCGATCACCGCGCGCAGGCCCTCCGCCGAGACCGGTACGTCGTACTCGTGGGTGATGTGCCGCGACGCCGGGTAGTCCGTGACCGCGCACGGCCGCGACAGCGCCAGGCACTTCCCGCCCAGGCCCGAGCCCGCCGAGATCGTCAGACCGCCCAGCGCGGGCGTCATCGCCCCGCTCAGCTCGGCGATCCGCACCGTGCGGCCCGTGGCCCCCTCCTGGAGCAGTCCGCCGAAGGCGACGGGCAGCCCGCTGGCGCGCCTCAGCCGCAGCAGCGCCGTACGCAACTCCACCGCTTCCACCATCTCGGGCACGGGAGCACTCCTTCACCCCCGAACGGGGGTAGTGAGACCTGGGTCACCGATTACACGATGTCCGGGACAGGTCCCGCAATGAGGAGGACACATGACGCCCACGAGCGCGACCGGCGCGACGGAGAGGTTCCGGGCCGCCCGGGACTTCCTGCTGCAGCATCGCGAGGACTACGAGACGGCCTACGAGGGCTTCGCCTGGCCCCGCCCCGACCGTTTCAACTGGGCGCTCGAATGGTTCGACGTCATCGCACGGGACAACGACCGGACCGCCCTGCACATCGTCGAGGAGGACGGCTCCGAGACGCGGGTGAGCTTCGCCGAGATGTCCGCCCGCTCCAACCGGGTCGCGAACTGGCTCCGCGCCCAGGGCGTCCGCGCCGGCGACCGGATCATCCTGATGCTCGGCAACCAGGTCGAGCTGTGGGAGACCGTGCTCGCCGCGATGAAGCTGCGCGCCGTCCTCATCCCCGCCACCCCGCTCCTCGGCCCCGCCGACCTGCGCGACCGCGTCGACCGGGGCCGCGCCCGGCACGTGATCGTGCGCGCCGGGGACACCGCCAAGTTCGACGACGTCCCCGGGGAGTACACCCGGATCGCGGTCGGCGGCGACGGGGTGAACTGGCTGGGGTACGAGCTCGCCGACCAGGGGTCGGACGTGTTCGAGCCCGACGGCGCCACCCTCGCCGACGACACCCTGATGCTGTACTTCACCTCCGGCACGACCGCCCGCCCCAAGCTGGTCGAGCACACCCACATCTCGTACCCCGTCGGCCACCTCTCGACGATGTACTGGATCGGCCTCAAGCCCGGCGACGTCCACCTCAACATCTCCTCGCCGGGCTGGGCCAAGCACGCCTGGTCCAACCTCTTCGCCCCGTGGAACGCCGAGGCGACCGTCTTCATCCACAACTACACCCGCTTCGACCCGGCCCGCCTCATGGACGAGATGCAGCGCAACGGCGTCACCAGCTTCTGCGCCCCGCCGACCGTCTGGCGGATGCTGATCCAGGCCGACCTCGGCCAGCTGAAGACCCCGCCGCGCGAGGTCGTCGCCGCCGGCGAACCGCTCAACCCCGAGGTCATCGAGTCGGTGCGGCGCGCCTGGGGCGTCACCATCCGGGACGGCTTCGGACAGACCGAGACCGCCGTCCAGGTGTCCAACAGCCCGGGCCAGCGGCTCAAGGAGGGCTCCATGGGCCGCCCGAGTCCCGGCTTCCGGGTCACCCTCGTCGACCCGGTGAGCGGCACGCCGGACGTCGAGGAGGGCGAGATCTGTCTCGACCTCTCCGTCAACCCGGTGGGCCTCATGACCGGCTACCACGGCGACCCGGAGCGTACGGCGGAGGCGATGGAGGGCGGCTACTACCGCACCGGCGACATCGGCTCCCGGGACGCGGACGGCTACATCACGTACATCGGGCGCGCCGACGACGTCTTCAAGGCGAGCGACTACAAGATCTCGCCCTTCGAGCTGGAGAGCGCCCTCCTGGAGCACGAGGCCGTCGCCGAGGCGGCCGTCGTCCCCGCCCCCGACCCGCTGCGGCTCGCCGTCCCCAAGGCGTACATCGTCCTCGCGGCGGGCTGGGAGCCGGGCGAGGAGACCGCGAAGGCCCTGTTCGCCCACTCGCGGGCGGTCCTCGCGCCGTACAAGCGCGTCCGCCGCATCGAGTTCGCCGACCTGCCCAAGACCGTCTCCGGCAAGATCCGGCGCGTCGAGCTGCGCCGGCTGACGGCGGAGGGCGGCGGCAAGGAGTACGTGGAAGGGGACCTCGCGTGACCGCCGTGACTCTCTCCTCCGCGGAAGGGGGCCTCGCGTGAACCTGTCCTACTCCCACGGGACCTCCACCACCGGACTCCTCGGCGACACCATCGCCGACAACCTCGACCGCGCTGTCGCCGCCTGGCCCGATCGCGAGGCCCTCGTCGACGTCCCCACCGGACGCCGCTGGACCTATGCCGCATTCGGCGCGGACGTGGACCGGCTCGCCGGCTCCCTGCTCGGCAGCGGGGTCCGCAAGGGCGACCGCGTCGGGATCTGGGCGGTGAACTGCGCCGAGTGGGTCCTCGTCCAGTACGCCACCGCCCGCATCGGCGCCATCATGGTCAACATCAACCCCGCCTACCGGGCCCACGAGTTGGCGTACGTCCTCCAGCAGGCCGGGGTCTCGCTGCTCTTCGCCTCCCTCGCCCACAAGACGAGCGACTACCGGGCGATGGTCGAGCAAGTCCGGGCCGACTGCCCGGAGTTGCGCGAGGCGGTCTACTTCGGCGACCCGACCTGGGACGCGCTGCTCGCCCGGACGCCCGGGGAGCTCCGCCCGGAGCCGCTCTCCTGCGACGAGCCCGTCAACATCCAGTACACCTCGGGGACGACGGGCTTCCCGAAGGGAGCCACGCTCTCCCACCACAACATCCTCAACAACGGTTATTTCGTGGGCGAGATGATCGCCTACAGCGAGCAGGACAGAATCTGCATTCCTGTCCCGTTCTATCACTGTTTCGGCATGGTGATGGGAAACCTCGCGGCCACCTCGCACGGCGCCTGCATGGTGATCCCGGCCGCCTCCTTCGACCCCGCCGCCACCCTGCGGGCGGTCCAGGAGGAGGGCTGCACCTCCCTGTACGGGGTGCCGACGATGTTCATCGCCGAGCTGAACCTCCCCGACTTCGCCGGGTACGACCTCTCCACGCTCCGCACCGGGATCATGGCGGGCTCGCCGTGTCCGGTCGAGGTGATGAAGCGGGTCGTCGCCGAGATGAACATGGCGGAGGTGTCGATCTGCTACGGCATGACCGAGACCTCGCCCGTCTCCACCCAGACCCGCCGCGACGACGACCTGGAGCGCCGCACCGGCACGGTCGGCCGGGTCATGCCGCACGTCGAGGTGAAGGTCGTCGACCCGGCGACCGGACTGACCGTGGAGCGCGGCACGGCGGGGGAGCTGTGCACCCGCGGCTACAGCGTGATGCTCGGCTACTGGGACCAGCCGGACAAGACCGCCGAGGCGATCGACCCCGGCCGCTGGATGCACACCGGCGACCTGGCGGTCATGCGCGACGACGGCTACGTGCAGATCGTCGGCCGCATCAAGGACATGATCATCCGGGGCGGTGAGAACGTGTACCCGCGCGAGATCGAGGAGTTCCTCTACGGACACCCCAAGATCGCGGACGTCCAGGTCGTCGGCGTCCCCGACGAGCGGTACGGCGAGGAGATCCTGGCCTGTGTGATCCCGCGCGACCCCGCCGACCCGCCCACCCTGGACGAGCTCACCGCCTTCTGCCGGGACCGGCTCGCCCACTACAAGATCCCGCGCAGGGTGGAGATCCTCACGGAGTTCCCGATGACGGTGAGCGGCAAGGTGCGGAAGGTGGAGCTCCGGCAGACGTACGCCGCCTAGGGCCTGGTCCGACGCGAGTGTCGGACAGGTCCTAGATCACCTCCCGGCGCATGCAGACGCGGGGCCAGACCGACAGGCCGTGGGCCGCCTCGGCCCGGCTGATGGCGCGCAGCCCCTCCGTGAGCGCCGGGTCGGAGTCGGTGAGCGGGCGGAAGCCGAGCCGCGTGTAGTACGGGGCGTTCCACGGCACCTCCATGAAGGTCGTCAGGGTCAGGGCCGCGAGGCCCTGCTCCCTGGCGGCCGCCGCGAGATGCTCGATCAGCGCCCGGCCGACGCCCCGGCGGGCGGCGTCCGGGTGCACCGACACCTGCTCGATGTGGGCGGCGCCGTCGACGGTGTCGGCGAGCAGGTACGCGACCGGGCGGTCCGCGGCGTCCACCGCCACCCACGCCCGGCCCGCACGGCGGTACGTCTCCAGGACGTCCAGCGGCAGGGGGTCGTCATCGGCGATCGCCGCCATGCCGAGAGTACGGAACGGCTCGCCCGCCGCCCGTTCGATGTCCTGGAGCAGCGGGAGTTCGGCCGGAGCGGCCGCTCTGATGCGCATACGACAGTATGGCGCGGGCTCAGCACGGCGAGCCGTCCGGCGTCGGGCCGCCGGGCGTCGGAGGCCGGTTGTGGTCGTCCTCCGGGGGGCGGTCGAGCAGGCCGCCCTCGCGGGAGAACCGGGGCAGGAACAGGGCCAGGGCCGGGTCGCCGTACAGCGCCACGTACAGCTGGACGAGCCCGCCGTCCGTCACCTCGCGGCGGTGGGCCGGCAGCGGATACCGCTCCCGCAGGCCCGCCAGGAGCCGCCGCGCCGCCCGCGTCGTGTCCGGCAGGCGCAGCAGCGCCACCGCCGCCAGGACCGGCGGGATTCCGGCCGCGAGCGCCCCGGCGAGGGCCGCCCCCGAGGCCCCCGTCACGAACGGCCCTGCCAGCGCCGTCGGCGGTACGCACCCCAGCAGCACCCGGGCCGTCCACAGCCGCGCGAGCGGCCGGAGCAGCCCCGCCCCGCGCAGCTCGCGGCGCAGTGCGTCCACCGCCCGCCGCGCCTCGGGGCGCAGCGCGAGCGTCCGCAGTGCGAGGGCCCGGTGCAGTGCCCCGTGCACACCCAGCTGTACGGGGTCTCGCGTGCGGCCCGGTCCGCCATTGGCCCGAATCGTATGTTTGCGGCCCGCCGCGACCGCCCCGCGCTGGTGCAGTGCCACCAGGGCGACGGTGACGGCCGCCCGCCGCCCGCCCCGCAGCAGCGCGAGGGCCTGCGGCGTGGGCACTGCATCCGCCCCGGCCCCCTCGCTGCGGGTTCCGCCGCTTCTCAACAGCAGGACGGCGAGCAGGAGTTCAGCCCAGACCGCCCCGATGAACCACCACGTCCCCGTCGGCATGACACCCACCCCCGAGGGTGTTGTGCCCGGGGGAGCGTGATCGTCACGCGTGAATGGCCGATTTCGGATGCCGAGGAGTTGTGTGGGCGCTCCGGGGGGCCTCCGCGGTCAGGCGCCGCCCGCCGCCAGGTCGTCCGCCGCGTCGTTGACCGGCTGCGGGGTGCCGGTCAGGTCGAGCACGAAGAGCGGGAGCCCGACCTCGGCGGCGCGCGAGCGGGCCTCCGGGGTGTAGCCCGCGAGCGAGAAGAACACGCTCACCGTCGCGGTGCTCAGCCCGTTGAGCCAGAGGCACTCGACGGCCCGCAGCCCGGTGGGCCGGGTGCTCGGGTCGACCTGGGCGACCAGGCCGGGCGCCCGCAGGTCCACGCCGGACGAGGGGCGCTCCTCGGGCTGGACGACGTCCCTGAAGCCGAGCCACCGCAGATACCCGGCGGCCGCCGCGACCGCGTCCCGCGAGGTCCGGATCGTCACGGGCCGGAAGGCCCCGCGCAGCGGAGCCGGGCGCGGGGCGGTGGCCGGCAGCGGGATGTGCGCGGGGTACCGCTCGGCGAAGGTGCGCGGTCCCGCGGAGCCGGCCTCGTCCGCGCGCGGCGCGGCCGGGCCGGGCTCGTCCGTCCCGCGCCCCGCCGCCGTGCCGGCCCCGCCCCGCGCCTTGGGCCCCGGCCCGAACCACGGGGACCCGGACTCCACGGGCCGGGGCAGCGCCCCACCGGCGGACGCCTCGGCCCCGGGCCGCGCCCCAGGACCACGCGCCGCCCCGGGCGGCTCCGGGGGCGGGGGGGCGGACGGAGAAGGGGAGGGAGAGGGGGACGGTGCGGGTGAGGAGGGCGGAAGCGCCGGGGAAGGGGGCGGGGGCGGGGGCGGTGCCGCGACGCCCGCCCCCTGCGCCGATACGGCACCCCCACCGGCCCCGGCCGGGGCGCCCCCGTCGCTTCCGGCCACGCCCCCGGCCGTGCCGGCCGCCGGGCCGTCGGCCCCCGCGTCGCCGCCGTCCGCTGGCCTCGCCTCCGTACCCGCCGTGCCCGCCGCCCGTACCGGCACCCGCAGCACCGTCCCGCACGGGCAGCACAGCTCCGGGTGGGGCCAGTCGGTCTCGCGGTCGCAGGCCTCGCAGCGGACGGTGACCCATTCGTCCGCCCAGTTCCGGTGCGTGATCGGCTCCGCGACCGCGCCCGCCGTCACCGGTGGGGCGACCGGGCTTCCGCAGACGCAGGGGAAGGCGGGTGGCGCGTACGCCTGCGTGCGCAGGCACTCCGGACAGCGCACCGGTACCGACTCGCCCACAGCCCTACCCCCTGTCGTTCCGCCCCATCGTCCACCCTTCCGAGACCCCGGGGGAGGGTGTTCGGCCACTTCCGCGATCCCGGCGGGCGGACTTCTCTTGACGGCTCTCCGCAGCCCGACCTACATTGCTTCCGTATAGCAGAACAGTATTTCCGCATTACGGAAACAGGTGGTCGGGCCTCCCGAGACGAGGCCCCGCCTGGATCCGCCCGGCCGAAGCAGGAGCACTCCCATGCCTCGTATGACCGCCGCCGCAGCGGCCGTTGAGATCCTCAAGCGCGAAGGCGTCACCCAGGCGTTCGGCGTCCCCGGCGCGGCGATCAACCCCTTCTACCGCGAGCTCAAGAACGTGGGCGGCGTCAGCCACACCCTCGCCCGCCACGTCGAGGGCGCGTCCCACATGGCCGAGGGCTACACCCGTGCCCAGGCCGGCAACATCGGCGTCTGCATCGGTACGTCCGGCCCCGCCGGCACCGACATGATCACCGGCCTGTACTCGGCCATCGCGGACTCCATCCCGATCCTCTGCATCACCGGCCAGGCTCCGGTCTCGAAGCTCCACAAGGAGGACTTCCAGGCCGTCGACATCGCCACGATCGCCAAGCCGGTCACCAAGGCCGCGACGACCGTCCTGGAGGCCGCGCAGGTCCCCGGCGTCTTCCAGCAGGCCTTCCACCTGATGCGCTCCGGCCGCCCCGGCCCGGTCCTGATCGACCTGCCGATCGACGTCCAGCTGACCGAGATCGAGTTCGACCCGGAGACCTACGAGCCGCTGCCGGTCTACAAGCCGTCCGCGACCCGCGCCCAGGCCGAGAAGGCCCTGAGCTTCCTCCTGGAGGCCGAGCGCCCGCTGATCGTCGCCGGCGGCGGCATCATCAACGCCGACGCCTCCGACCTGCTGGTCGAGTTCGCCGAGCTGACCGACATCCCGGTCATCTCCACCCTCATGGGCTGGGGCACCATCCCGGACGACCACGAGCTGGCGGCCGGCATGGTCGGCGTCCAGACCGCGCACCGCTACGGCAACGCGACCTTCCTGGAGTCCGACACCGTCATCGGCATCGGCAACCGCTGGGCCAACCGCCACACGGGCTACAACCTGGACGCCTACACCAAGGGCCGCAAGTTCGTCCACGTCGACATCGAGCCCACCCAGCTCGGCAAGATCTTCGCCCCCGACTACGGCATCGCCTCCGACGCCAAGGTCGCCCTGGAGCTCTTCGTCGAGATCGCCAAGGAGTGGAAGGCCGCGGGCAAGCTCCCGGACTTCTCCGCCTGGGCCGCCTCCGCGCAGGAGCGCAAGGCCACCCTCCAGCGCCGCACGCACTTCGACAACATCCCGATGAAGCCGCAGCGCGTCTACGAGGAGATGAACAAGGCCTTCGGCCCGGAGACCCGTTACGTCACCACCATCGGTCTGTCCCAGATCGCGGCCGCGCAGTTCCTGCACGTCTACAAGCCGCGCCACTGGATCAACTGCGGCCAGGCCGGCCCGCTCGGCTGGACGATCCCGGCCGCCATCGGTGCCGCCACCGCGCAGCCGGACGTCCCGGTCGTCGCGCTCTCCGGCGACTACGACTTCCAGTTCATGATCGAGGAGCTGGCGGTCGCCGCCCAGCACAAGGTCCCCTACGTCCACGTCCTCGTGAACAACGCCTACCTCGGTCTGATCCGTCAGGCGCAGGGTGGCCTCGGCATCAACTTCGAGGTCAACCTCGAGTTCGAGAACATCAACACCCCGGAGATCGGCGTCTACGGCGTCGACCACGTCAAGGTCGCCGAGGGCCTGGGCGTCAAGGCCATCCGCGTCACCGACCCGGACAAGCTCGGCGAGGCCCTGGAGGAGGCCAAGAAGCTGGCCGTCGAGCACCAGGTCCCGGTCGTCGTCGAGGCGATCCTGGAGCGCATCACCAACATCGCCATGAGCAAGACGGTCGACATGAGCGACGTCACCGAGTTCGAGGACCTGGCCACCGAGCCCGGCCACGCGCCGACCGCGATCAAGGCCCTCCAGGTCTGATCGACACCCTCAGCAGAGGGACCGACCCCCGCCCCGAGGAGCACCGGGGCGGGGGTCTCCCTGTGCCGCCGCCACGAGCACCGCGCCCGCCTCCGTCCACGCGTAGAGCACCGAGCGGCCCGCCCGCCCACGCCGTACGAGCCCGGCGTCGAGCAGCACCTTCAGATGCCGGCCGACGGAGCCGAGCCCCTGCCCCGTGAGCGCCACCAACTGGCTGGTGGACAGCGGCGATTCGAGCCGTACGAGCACCCCGGCGCGGGCCGTTCCGAGCAGGGCCCCCAGGGCCTCCGGCACCGCGGGACCGGACGCGTCCGCCAGGACTCCCGCGCAGGCGTAGACGATCGCGTACCGCTCCGCCCCCTCCCACGACACCCAGCCGGTCGCCGGCGTCACCGGCACGAGCAGCAGGCGCCCCCGGTCGACCGAACGCGGCGGATAGTCACGGGTGTTGACCTGCAGCCGGCCGTCGCCGAGCCAGCGCATCTTCCCCGGGCACAGCTCGTCGAGCGCCGCCGCCCAGCCGCCCCGGCTCAGCATCGCCGTCCGCGCCACCACATCGGCCTCCAGGATCCGCCGCCGACGCGCCCACTCCGGCCGTACCGTCTCCCGCCACACCCAGCCGAGCACGCCCGCGAGCCGCTCCGGGAGATCCCGCGCCGAGCGCAGCGGCTCCGGCACCGGGCCGCCGATCGCCACCGCCAACTGGTCCACGGCGTCGGCCGGTTCGGTGGAACGGACGGCCTCGACCTCCTCCTCGAAGCTCCGCTCGCGGTCGCCCAGCGGGGTGGGGGTGAGGAAGTCCGCGTTCCAGGTCGGCCCGATCGCCGCCCGTACGAGCAGTCCGTCGAGCGGCTCCGCCGCGAGCCGCTCCCGGTACGCGGGCAGACAGCGGTCGAGCCAGGCCCGCTCGCCCGGGTGCGCCGCCGCCCCCGCGTGCAGGACCTTCAGCGAGGCGATCGTCTCGGCGAGCGGCGACACGACGAACGAGCTCCCCGCCAGGGTGTCCGTACCGATCTGCCACCAGCCCATACGACCGCACCTTCACCACGAGCCCGTTCGTTTCGCCACCGGGCGAAACAATATCGTCGTGCCCGGGTGCCCCCCGAAGCTCCCAGCATGCCCCGCTACCGCACGCTCTTCCGCACCCCCGAGTTCACCCCGCTCTTCCTCACCGGTTCCGCCCACACCGCCGCCCAGACCGTCGCCGGACTCGGCCTCGCCACGCTCGTCTTCCGCGCGACCGGGTCCCCGCTCCTCTCCGCCCTGGCCCTCTTCGGCCCCTCGCTCGCCCAGCTCCTCGGCGCGACCACCCTGCTCTCCGCCGCCGACCGGCTGCCGCCGCGCGCCGCGCTCTGTGGCATCGCCCTCTTCTTCGCCCTCGGCACCGCCGCCCTCGCGATCCCCGCGCTGCCGACCTGGGCGGTCTTCGTGATCCTGCTCGCCGAGGGGCTCGCGGCCTCGCTGGGCGGCGGGGTGCGGTACGGGCTCCTGAACGAGATCCTCCCGCGCGAGGAGTACCTCATCGGCCGCTCCGTGATGAACATGGCCAGCGGCGCCTGCCAGATCGGCGGCTTCGCCACCGGCGGGCTCCTCGTCGCCCTGCTCTCGCCTCGCGGCACGGTCCTCGTCGGCGCGGGCCTCTACCTCGCCGCCGCCCTGGCCGCCCGCCTCGGCCTCGGGGCGCGCCCGCCCCGCGCGGCCGGGCGGCCCTCGGTCGCCGAGACCTGGCGCACCAACGGCCGGCTCTGGGCCGTCCCCGCCCGCCGCCGCGCCTACCTGGCACTCTGGGTGCCGAACGGCCTGATCGTCGGCTGCGAGTCCCTCTTCGTGCCGTACGCCCCCGAGCACGCCGGGCTCCTCTTCGCCTGCGGCGCGCTCGGGATGCTGGCCGGGGACACCGCCGTCGGCCGCTTCGTACCGGCGCGGCTGCGCGGTCGGATCCGCTTCCCGCTCCAGGCGCTGCTCGCGGCCCCGTTCCTGCTGTTCGCCCTCGATCCGTGGCTGCCGCTCGCGCTCGTCCTCGTGACGGTGTCGGCGGTGGGGTACGGGGCGAGCCTGCTGCACCAGGAGCGGCTGATGACCCTGGTGCCGGAGGAGCTGAGCGGCCACGCCCTCGGGCTGCACACCTCGGGGATGCTCGCCCTCCAGGGGGTGAGCGCGGCCCTGGCCGGCACCCTCGCCCAGTACACGTCACCCCGCACCGGCATGGTGCTGCTCGCCCTGGTCTCGCTCGCGGTGACGTTCCTGCTCGCCCGTGCGGACGCAAAAGAAGAAGAGCGCGGAACCAGGGACCGTAAACCTGGTTCCGCGCTCTCCCGCTTGTGACCGCCCGACGGCACGAGGCTGGCGCGACAGGACGTTCGCGCCGCCGGGCGGAGTCTCGGGGACCCCTCGGAAGGGGGGCGTTGGGACCGCGGTGGTTCCGACGGGCGCCGTGGCGGTTCCCCTTCCTTCAGGTCAAGAAGGGGGCCCGGCGTCCTTACCACCGCACTGGCTCGGAGCCACCGCGGTCCTCACGCTTGTCCGGTTCACCGACCACCCCTCATCCGGGCCGGCGATCCGGACCACGTACGACACTGACCTCCCGTCAGGTGTCGTACGCAGTCTGGGTGTCGCTGTGCGGTCAGTCCTCGCGCAGGGCCTCGACGGCCTCGCGGACGCGCTTGCCGTAGTCGGCGTCGGCGGCGGCGAAGTGCGCGAGGTTCTTCTCGATGACGTCCTCGCGGGACACCTGGGACAGACCGCCGGCGATGTTGGCGATCAGGCGCTTCTTCTCGTCCTCGGACATCAGGCGGTAGAGCTCGCCGGCCTGGAAGAAGTCGTCGTCCTTGGTGTGCGCGGGCGCCTCGTGGGTGCCGGTCCAGCCGTGGATGGCGAGCGGCGCGGAGAGCGCGGCGTCCGTCTGGGCCGGGCCCTGGTACGAGTTGGGCTCGTAGTTCTTGTCGTGGCGCGAGCCGTTGCGCAGCGCCATGGCGCCGTCGCGGCCGTAGTTCTGCGCGGTCGTGGCCTTGGGGGCGTTGACCGGCAGCAGGGTGTGGTTCACGCCGAGGCGGTACCGGTGGGCGTCCGCGTAGGCGAAGAGACGGCCCTGGAGCATCTTGTCCGGCGAGGGACCGATGCCCGGCACGAAGTTGTTCGGGGAGAACGCGGCCTGCTCGACCTCGGCGAAGACGTTCTCCGGGTTGCGGTCGAGGACCAGGCGGCCCACGCGCTGCAGCGGGTAGTCGCTGTGCGGCCACACCTTGGTGAGGTCGAACGGGTTGAAGCGGTACTCCGCGGCCTCGGCGGCCGGCATGATCTGCACGTACAGGGTCCACGAGGGGTTCACACCGCGCTCGATGGCCTGGAGCAGGTCGGTCTGGTGCGAGTTGGCGTCCTTGCCGACGAGCTCGGCGGCCTGCTCGGCGGAGAGGGAGCGGATGCCCTGGTTCGTCTTGAAGTGGTACTTGACGAAGAAGGCCTCGCCCGCCTCGTTGGTCCACTGGTAGGTGTGCGAGCCGTAGCCGTTCATGTGACGGTACGAGGCCGGGATGCCGCGGTCGCCCATGAGCCAGGTGATCTGGTGGGTGGCCTCGGGGGCGTGCGCCCAGAAGTCCCAGACGTTGTCCGGCTCCTGCTTGCCCGTGAAGGGGTCGCGCTTCTGGGAGTGGATGAAGTCGGGGAACTTGATCGGGTCCTTGATGAAGAACACCGGGGTGTTGTTGCCGACGAGGTCGTAGTTGCCCTCTTCGGTGTAGAACTTCAGGGCGAAACCGCGGGGGTCGCGCACCGCGTCCGCGCCGCCGAGCGAGTCGGCCACGGTGGAGAAGCGGAGGAAGGTCTCGGTCTTCTTGCCGACCTCACCGAGGAAGTCCGCCTTGGTGTACGCGGTGACGTCGTCGGTCACCTCGAAGTAGCCGTACGCGCCGGAACCGCGGGCGTGCACCACGCGCTCCGGGATCCGCTCACGGTTGAAGCGCGCGAGCTTCTCCAGCAGGTGCTGGTCCTGGAGGAGGAGAGGGCCACCGACGCCGGCGGTGGCGGAGTTCTGGTTGTCGGCGACGGGGGCGCCGGACTCGGTCGTAAGCACGCGCTTCGACATCGTGACCTTCCGTACGGGAGCTCTGCTGACGGTCCGAGGAGCGTAAATTCGGCTCGAACAGCACGTCAACAGTTTGTTGAAAATGAAGTGTGGTGTTCCGGTCGGCGGCGACGCCTGGGCGCGACAGGACAGGTTGTCAGCGCCGCCGCCGACCGGAAATCAGGGGCCCCGGTGAAGGGGCGGAGGGTCAGACCTGCTGGCCGGAGAGGCGCTCGACGGCGCGCAGCAGGGCCGAGTGGTCCAGGCCGCCGTCACCCTGCGCGCGCAGCGAGGCGACGAGCTGGGCGACGACCGCGCCGACCGGGAGGGCCGCACCGACGTTGCGGGCGGCGTCGGTGACGATGCCCATGTCCTTGTGGTGCAGGTCGATCCGGAAGCCGGGCTTGAAGTCCCGGTTCAGGAAGTTGTCCTTCTTGCGGGTCAGCACGGTCGAGCCGGCCAGACCGCCGTTGAGGACGTCGAGGGCGGCCTGGAGGTTCACGCCGGACTTCTCGAGGAAGACGACGGCCTCGGCGCAGGCCTGGATGTTGACCGCGACGATCAGCTGGTTGGCGGCCTTCACCGTCTGGCCGGAGCCGTGCGGGCCACAGAGCACGATGGTCTTGCCGAGGGCCTCCAGGATCGGGAGGGCCTCGTCGAAGTCGGCCTGCTCGCCGCCGACCATGATCGAGAGGACGGCCTCGATGGCGCCGGCCTCGCCGCCGGAGACGGGGGCGTCGATGACGCGGATGCCCTTCTCCTTGGCGTTCTTGGCCAGGTCGACGGAGGTCTGCGGGGTGATCGAGGACATGTCCACGATCAGCGCGCCCTGCTTGGCGTTCTCCAGGATGCCCTCGGGGCCGTAGGAGATGGCCTCGACGTGCGGGGAGGCGGGCACCATCGTGATGATGACGTCGGCGTCCTTGACGGCCTCGGCGATCGAGCCCGCGGCGGTGCCGCCGGCCTTGGCCAGGCGGTCCAGCTTGTCCTGCTCCAGCGTGAAGCCGGTGACCGAGTAGCCGGCCTTCAGGAGGTTCTCGGACATGGGGGAGCCCATGATGCCGAGGCCGATCCAAGCGATCTTGGGGAGGTTGCTCATGAGGGTGCCTCTCAAAACAAGGTGGTACGGGGAGGGGGCCTGCGTCAGCGGGCGGGGCGAGCCTCGGCCGGCAGCCATTCGAAGGACGCGGCGGCGTCGGCGGCCTTGTACTCCAGGCCGACCCAGCCGTCGTAACCGGCCTTCTTCAGCTCGTCGAGGAGCTGCTCCAGGGGGAGCTCGCCGGTGCCCGGCGCGCCGCGGCCCGGCTTGTCGGCGATCTGCACGTGGCCGGTCTTGTCGGCGTACTGTGCGATGACCGCGCTGACGTCCTCGCCGTTCATGGCCAGGTGGTAGATGTCGAGCAGGAACTTCGCGTTCCCGAGGCCCGTGGCGGCGTTGACCTTGTCGACGATCTCGATCGCGGAGGGGGCGCTCACCAGCGGGTAGAGCGGCGACTCCGGCTTGTTGAGGGTCTCGACGAGGAGGATCGCGCCGATGCGGTCGGCCGCGCGGGCGGCCAGGACCAGGTTCTCCAGGGCGAGGGTGTCCTGGATCTGCGGGTCCACGCCGTCGACGCGGTTGCCGTAGAGCGCGTTGAGCGCCTTGCAGCCCACCGAGGCGGCGAAGTCGGCGGCGACCTCGATGTTGGCGCGGAAGCGGTCCGACTCCTCCCCGGGCACGGAGAGGGCTCCGCGGTCCGGGCCGGGGAGCTGGCCGGCGTAGAAGTTCAGGCCCACCAGCTGGGTGCCGGCGTCCTCAAGAGCCTTCTTGAGGGCGTCGAGCTCACTCTGCTCGGGGGTGGCGGTGTCGATCCAGGGCCACCACAGCTCGACCGCGGTGAAGCCCGCCGCGGCGGCGGCCGCGGGGCGCTCCAGGAGCGGGAGTTCCGTGAAGAGGATCGACAGGTTCACATCGAAGCGCTGGTCCGTGTATCCCATGAGGGGCGGCGCTCCTTCCGTATTGCGGAAGTAAGTTTCTGTCTGACGGAATGTTGCAAGGCGGGTGACGCACTTGTCAAGAGGTCCCCGCAGGTCCGGGGCTCCCGTAGGGCCGGGTGGGGCCGTAGCGTGGGGCCATGGAGCGTTTGAGAGTGGAGTTCACCACCGAGCCGTTCGACCTCGACGAGGCGCCGGCGCACGCGGTCGTGGCTCGCGAGGTCATCCAGTCGGCCGAGCTGGACGCGGTCGACGTCGGCCCCTTCGGCAACACGGCGGAAGGCGGCGCCGACGCGGTGCTCACCGCCGTCGACGCCCTGCTGCGCAAGTCGCTCGCGGCCGGCGCCACGCGCGTCTCGCTCCAGGTCAACGTGATCGGGGAGGGCGAGAAGTGAGCGAGCACCCCTTGGTCGCGGCGGTGAAGCCCCTGGTGGACGCCATGGGCGCCGAGCTCCTGGTCCCCGCGCAGGCGGAGGGCGACGACGTCGTCCTGTCCTGGGACGGCGAGGACGTGCTCGCCGTGCGTCTGCCGCAGCTCTCGGACTCCCTGGACCACATCCTCGCGGCGATGGAGCGGCGGCACGGGATGCCGCTGGCCGAACTGGACCGGAAGGCGAAGCAGGAGGTCGTCCGGATACTGGAGGCACGGGGTGCCTTCTCCGTGCGCCATGGAGTGGAGACGGTGGCGGGCGCGCTCGGTGTCAGCCGCTTCACCGTGTACAACTACCTGAACAGGGAGACCGCCCTGAACAGGGAAAAGGCCGCCAAGAGCGAGTAGTTGATCATGTTCGGGCCGTAAGCCGTCGTCCAGATGTCGGGACGACGGCTTTTGTATGGCCGAGTTTTCAACAAAGTGTTGACGTTGTGTTGCGGAGGGCGTTAGCTATCCGCAGCCCGTCCGACGCACAGCGAAAAACAGCCACGGAGGCTTCCCGTGACTTCAGGTACGACACCGGGCCTCACCCGGTTCAACACCTCCTCGGACAGCGAGGCCGTCGCCGCGCTCCACGAGGTGTGTTCCAGTTCGGCGTGGGGGAGCAAGGTCCTCGCCCAGCGCCCGTACTCCACCGCCGAAGCCCTCTTCCTCGCCAGCGACGCCGCCATGGCCGAGCTGACCACCGAGGACCTGGCCGAGGCGATGGCGGGGCACCCGCCGATCGGTCGTCCGAAGGCAGGGGACCCGACCTCCTCCCGCGAACAGAGCGGGATGGCCGGCGCCTCCGCGGAGCTCAAGGCCGAGATGCTCGAACTCAACCTGGCCTACCAGGACAAGTTCGGTCATGTCTTCCTCATCTGCGCCACCGGCAGGACCGGCGAGCAGATGCGCGACGCGGTCCGGGACCGGATCGGCAACTCGCCCGAACAGGAGCGGGAGATCGTCCGCACCGAACTGGGCAAGATCAACCGCATCCGGCTGACCCGTCTCGTAGAGACCCCCGAGACCCCCGAGGAAGAGAGCTCCCGATGAGCACCGACACCACCGCCTCGGTGTCCACACACATCCTGGACACCAGCATCGGCCGTCCGGCCGAGGGCGTGGCCATCACGCTCGCGGCCCGCAGCGGCTCCGACGCGGAGTGGGTCACGCTCGGCGGCTCCGCCACCGACGCGGACGGGCGCTGCAAGGACCTGCCGGCGCTGCCGGAAGAAACCACCCACGTACGTCTCGACTTCGAGACCGAGACGTACTTCGCCAAGAAGCAAGCCGAGGCGCAGCAGGACGCCCCCCGCGTAAGGGACAGCGGTGCGTTCTTCCCGGAGGTGGCGATCACGTTCGCCGTCAAGCCGGGCGAGCACTACCACGTACCGCTGCTGCTCAACCCGTTCGGCTACTCCGTTTACCGAGGGAGCTAGCAGACATGCCCACGATTCTCGGCCAGAACCAGTACGGCAAAGCAGAGAACCGCGTCGTCAAGATCACGCGGGACGGCGCCACCCACCACATCAAGGACCTGAACGTCTCCGTCGCCCTCTCCGGCGACCTCGACGACGTCCACCTCACCGGCTCGAACGCCCACTGCCTCCCCACCGACACGACGAAGAACACCGTCTTCGCGTTCGCCAAGGAGTACGGCATCGAGTCCGCCGAGCAGTTCGGCATCCACCTCGCCCGCCACTTCGTGACGAGCCAGGAGCCGATCAAGAAGGCGCGCATCCGGATCGAGGAGTACGCGTGGGAGCGCATCGCCTCCTCCGACGCCAACTCCAAGTTCATCGGGTCCGACGAGGTCAACCACTCCTTCGCCCGCAAGGGCCAGGAGACCCGCGTCTCGCAGATCACCTACGACGGCGAGAAGTGGGAGGTCATCTCCGGCCTCAAGGACCTCGTCGTCATGAACTCCACCAACTCGGAGTTCTGGGGCTACATCAAGGACCAGTACACGACGCTCCAGGAGGCGTACGACCGCATCCTGGCCACCCAGGTGTCCGGTCGCTGGCGGTTCAACTGGACCGACGACGACCAGCGCATGCCCAACTGGGAGCGGTCCTACGAGCAGACCAGGAAGCACATGCTCGAGGCCTTCTCGGAGACGTACTCGTACTCCCTCCAGCAGACGCTGTACCAGATGGCCACGCGCATCATCAACCACCGCTCGGAGATCGACGAAGTCCGCTTCTCGCTCCCGAACAAGCACCACTTCCTGGTGGACCTCGAGCCCTTCGGCCTGAAGAACGACAACGAGGTCTACTACGCCGCCGACCGCATGTACGGCCTCATCGAGGCCACCGTCCTCCGCGACGGAGCCACGGCGCAGATCCCGGTCGACATGACCAACCTCTAAGCGGCATCCGCGTCACCGGACCGGAGGGAACAACAATGGCTCAGCCTGCAAAGGGGCCGGCAAACGCCGAAGGCCCGTGTTCCACCCCTCCGTCCACCACCGCCTCGGCAGCGGCCGAGTGCCACCCGGTGGACGAAAAGCTCCCCGCCTCGCGGCTCGTCCCCGCGGCACTCCAGCACATCGCCGCCATGTACGCCGGCGTCGTCACCCCTCCGCTGATCATCGGCCAGGCCGTCGGCCTGGACGCCGCAGGAATGACCCGGCTCATCGCGGCCAGCCTGCTCATCGCCGGCTGCGCGACCATCCTGCAGACCCTCGGCCTCGGACGCTTCGCCGGCAACCGGCTCCCGTTCGTCAACGCCGCCTCGTCCGCCGGCATCGCCCCGATGCTCGCCATCGCCGAGACCAGCGCCCCCGGGCACCAGCTCCCCGCCATCTACGGCGCGGTGATGGTCGCCGGAGTCTTCTGCCTCGCCGTCGGACCCTTCTTCGGCAGGCTCCTGCGCTTCTTCCCGCCGCTCGTCACCGGCGTCGTGATCACCCTCATCGGGGTCACCCTGATGCCCGTCCCCGTCGGCTGGGCCCAGGGCGGCGACAAGACCGCCGCCGACTTCGGCGCCATGAAGTACCTGGCACTCGCCGGCTTCACCCTCGTCGTCATCCTGCTCTTCCAGCGCTTCGGCAAGGGCTTCGTCAAGCAGATCGCCCTGCTGCTCGGTCTGCTCATCGGCACCCTCGCCGCGATCCCGTTCGGGATGGCCGACTTCAGCGCCCTGCGCGAAGCGCCCGTCGCGGCCCTGCCCGCCCCCTTCGCCTTCGGCGCCCCCGAGTTCCAGCCCGCCGCGATCCTCTCCCTGTGCATCGTGATGCTGGTCCTGATGACCGAGTCCAGCGCCGGCATGCTCGCCCTCGGCGAGATCTGCGAGCGCCGCAGCGACGGGAAGACCATCACCCGGGGCCTGCGCACCGACGGCATCGCCACCCTGCTCGGCCCCGTCTTCGGCGGCTTCCCGACCTCCGCCTTCGCGCAGAACGTCGGCGTCGTCTCGCTGACCCGGGTCCGCTCCCGGTACGTGGTCGCCGTCGCCGGCGGCGCCCTGCTCGTCCTCGGCGCCTTCCCGGTCCTCGGCGCGGTCGTCTCCATGGTCCCGATGCCCGTCCTCGGCGGCGCCGGCATCGTCCTCTTCGGTTCGATCGCGGTCAGCGGCATCCGTACCCTCTCCGAGGCCGGACTCGACGACAGCTCCAACATCATCCTGGTGGCCGTCGCGCTCGGAGCGGGCATCATCCCGCTCGCCGCGCCCACCTTCTACGCGGACTTCCCGGCCTGGGCGCAGACCGTGCTCGGCTCCGGCATCAGCGCCGGTGCGCTCGTCGCGGTCCTGCTCAACCTGTTCTTCCACCATCTCGGCACCCGGAGCCGTCACGCGGCTCCGGCACTCAAATCCTCCTAGGGTCCTGCCGTGCCCACACCACCCCCGAGGAATGAAGGAAGCACCGCCATGGCAGCACCTTCGGCAGCCCAGCGCATCGTCATCGAGAACGCGGCGATCGCGACCGTCGACGCGAACGACACCGAGTACGCCTCCGGCTACATCGTCGTCGCCGACAACAAGATCGAGTCCCTCGGTGCCGGCAAGGCGCCCGAGGGCCTGGAGAACGTGGTCCGCCGGATCGACGCCACCGGTCATCTGGTGACGCCCGGTCTGGTCAACACCCACCACCACTTCTACCAGTGGATCACCCGAGGTCTGGCCACCGACCACAACCTCTTCAACTGGCTGGTCGCGCTCTACCCGACGTGGTCGCGGATCGACGAGTCGATGGTCCGCGTCGCCGCGCAGGGCTCCCTGGCGATGATGGCCCGCGGCGGTGTCACCACGGCCATGGACCACCACTACGTCTACCCGCAGGGGTCCGGCGACCTCTCCGGCGCCATCATCGGCGCGGCCGCCGACATGGGCGTCCGCTTCACCCTGGCCCGCGGCTCCATGGACCGCAGCGAGAAGGACGGCGGCCTGCCGCCGGACTTCGCCGTCGAGACCACCGAGGGCGCGCTCGCCGCGACCGAGGAGACGGTGCGGAAGTACCACGACGCCTCCTTCGACGCGATGACCCAGGTCGCCGTCGCCCCCTGTTCGCCCTTCTCCATCTCCACCGAGCTGCTCCGCGAGGGCGCCGCGCTCGGCCGCCGGCTCGGCGTGCGCATGCACACCCACGGCTCGGAGACCGTGGAGGAGGAGAAGTTCTGCCACGAGCTCTTCGGCATGGGCCCCACGGACTACTTCGAGTCCACCGGCTTCCTCGGCGAGGACGTGTGGATGGCGCACTGCGTCCACATGAACGACTCCGACATCGAGGCCTTCGCCCGCACCAAGACCGGTGTCGCGCACTGCCCGTCCTCCAACGCGCGCCTCGCCGCCGGCATCGCCCGCGTACCGGACATGCTCAAGGCGGGCGTCCCCGTCGGCCTCGGCGTCGACGGCACCGCCTCCAACGAGTCCGGCGAGCTCCACACCGAGCTGCGCAACGCGCTCCTCATCAACCGCCTCGGCGCCCACCGCGAGGCCGCGCTCAACGCCCGCCAGGCCCTCCGCCTCGGCACCTACGGCGGCGCCCAGGTCCTCGGCCGCGCCGACAACATCGGCTCGCTGGAGGCCGGCAAGCTCGCCGACTTCGTCCTCTGGAAGATCGACGGCCTCGGCCACTCCTCGATCGCCGACCCGGTCACCGCCATCGTCTTCGGCGCGGCGGCCCCGGTCACCGCCTCCTTCGTCAACGGCAAGCAGATCGTCGAGAACAACCGACTCCTGTTCGCCGACGAGGAGCAGATCGCGCGTGACGCGCGCGCGGAGGCGCAGCGCCTGGCCCGTATCACGGCCCAGGGCTGACCCTCCCCATGGAGTCCGACCGAGGGGGACGGCCCTCGGTCGCTCGCCGCGGACCCGAGCGGGGTCCGCGGCAGCCCGACCGGGTGGTGCCGTACGCAGAAGACGTACGGCACCACCCGGGACGGTGAACCCCGCCCGCACCCCCACACCGGGCACCCGTCCCCGCGCCGCACCCCCTCCGCGCGCCCCGCTCCACCCTCTTCACCCCGCATCGAGCCGCACCTCCTGCACTTCGCACCGCATCGCACCACCTCCCTGAACCCCTCGTCGCCGCCGACGTGTAACCGACCGGAGGAACCGCCGTGGCCGCCAAGCCCCAGGTTCGCAATGCACCAGACGCAGGCCCCGCCCCCGAAGACCGCGAGAAGCATCCGGTCGACGAGACGCTGCCCCCACTCAAAATGCTCACCAGCGGCCTCCAGCACGTCGCCGCCATGTACGCGGGCGTCGTCGCCCCGCCCCTGATCGTCGGAGCGGCCGTCGGCCTCTCCGGTACCGAACTGACGTTCCTCACCGGTGCGAGCCTCTTCACCGCGGGACTCGCCACCTTCCTGCAGACGCTCGGCATCTGGAAGATCGGCGCCAAGCTGCCGTTCGTCAACGGCGTCACCTTCGCCGGTGTCGCGCCGATGCTGGCGATCGTCGACACCACCGAGAACAAGGCCGACGCGCTCCCCGTGATCTTCGGCGCGATCATCGTCGCCGGACTCCTCGGCTTCGCCGCCGCCCCCTTCTTCTCCCGGCTCGTGCGGTTCTTCCCGCCGGTCGTCACCGGCACCGTGATCACCCTCATCGGTGTCTCCCTCCTCCCGGTCGCCTTCGGCTGGGCCCAGGGGCCCAATCCCAAGGCCGCGGACTACGGTTCGACCACATACCTCTCGCTCGCCGGCATCACGCTCGTCGTGGTCCTGCTGCTCCGCCGCTTCACCCGCGGCTTCCTCAAGCAGGTCGCCGTCCTGGTCGGTCTCGTCCTCGGTACGCTCATCGCCATACCCTTCGGCGTCACCGACTTCAGCCCGGTGCAGGAGGCCGACATCGTCGGCTTCCCGACCCCGTTCCACTTCGGCGCCCCGCAGTTCGCCCTCGCCGCGATCATCTCCATGTGCGTGGTCATGCTGGTCTCCATGACCGAGTCGACCGCCGACATGCTGGCGCTCGGCGAGATCGTCGAGCGGCCGGCCGACGAGAAGACCATCGCGGCCGGACTGCGCGCCGACACCCTCGGCTCCGCCCTCAGCCCGCTCTTCAACGGCTTCATGTGCAGCGCCTTCGCGCAGAACATCGGCCTGGTCGCCATGACCCGGATCCGCAGCCGCTTCGTCGTCGCCTGCGGCGGTGGCTTCCTGGTCCTGATGGGCCTCTCGCCGGTCGCCGCCTCGCTCATCTCGGTCGTGCCCCGGCCGGTCCTCGGCGGCGCCGGTGTGGTCCTCTTCGGCTCGGTCGCCGCCAGCGGCATCCAGACCCTGGTCAAGGCCGGCCTGGAGAAGGACAACAACGTGCTGATCGTGGCCGTCTCGCTGGCCGTCGGCATCATCCCGATCACCAAGCCGGACTTCTACCACGCCTTCCCGGAGACCGCCCAGATCATCCTGGACTCCGGCATCTCCACCGGCTGCGTCGCCGCCGTCCTGCTCAACGTGGTCTTCAACCACCTGGGCCGGGGCCGCGACGACGACGAGGTCACCGCGCCCATGGAGCCGGGCGAGGAGATCTCCGGCAGCGCCACCGCGAAGGCGGCGCACGCCCACTGAACCCGCTCCTCGTCCCACCGCCCGCCCCGGTCCCCGCGCACGCCGCGGGGCCCGGGGCCGTCGTGCTGATCAACCCCAACACCTCCGCCGCCACGACCGCGATGATGACCGCCATCGCCCGCCGCACCCTGGGGCCCGCCCTCCCCGTCCGGGGCGTGACCGTCGCCCGGGGCCCGCACATGCTCACCGACCCGGAGGCCCTGCGGGCCGCCGCCCCCGAAGTCCTCGCCGCCGGCCTCCGCGCCACCGCCGAGGGCGACTGCGCCGCCCTCCTCGTCGCCGCCTTCGGCGACCCGGGCCTGGCCGAGCTGCGCGCGGCGACGGCAGGGACCGGCATCCCGGTGGTCGGCCTCGGCGAGGCGGCGCTCCAGTCGGCGGCCGCCGACGGAACCCCCTTCGGCATCGCCACCACCACCCCGCTCCTCGGCGACGCCATCCACACCCGCGTGACCGCCCTCGGCCTCGCCGACCGGTACACCGGGCTCCGGCTCACCGCCGGGACCCCCGAACGGCTCTCCGCCGACCCGGAACTCCTCCTCGACCGCCTGGAGCGAGCCGTCCGCGCCTGCGCCGAACGCGACGGCGCCCGCGCGGTCGTCATCGGCGGCGGCCCGCTCGGCGAGGCGGCCGAAGAGCTCCGCGCCCGCTGCGCGGTCCGGGTCGTCGCCCCGATCCCGGCGGCCTGCCGGGCGATCGCCCGGCTGCTGGCGGGCTGACAGCGGCCGACGGCGCTCACCCCTCCACCGCGATCCGCCGGCGGCACTCCTGGGCCAGCGGGGGATAGGCGGCGGCGATCGCCTCGTACAACCGCCGCCTCAGCAGCCGCTCGGCCTCGCCCCGGCCGGTCTCCCCGTACAGCCCGTCGAGCAGCGACTCGTACCGCGCGAGGGCGTGCCGCAGATAGCTCACCTGCCAGCGCACCAACGCCCCGGCGGGCGCGGGCGTGTTCTCGGGCGGTGCCGCCTCCCGCCGCGGCCCGGGACTTCGGGCCCCCAGCAGGTGCCGGTGCCGGACCGCCCGCCGCTCCAGCTCCGGCCGGGGCAGCCGGGGCACCTCGATCGGCTCCGCGCGGATCGCGGTCAGGACGGCGGCCCGCCGCCGCTCGGCATGGACCCCGGCGGCCGAGCCCCGGGACCGGCAGAGCGCGGCCGTCTCGGTGAACTCGGGCGTCCGCTCCACCGTCTCCACCCGGGCCAGGAGATAGAGCCGCACGGGCGCGAGGGACCAGCGGCGCGGGTCACGCCCCTGCACGTCGGGCGTGCCCAGCAGATCCCGCACCATCGCGTCGGTCCAGCCGCGCCGGCGCACCCCGGCGAGCGTCACATAGGTCGTACGGTCCGTCATGATTCCCCCTCGTTCGACTACGGAGCGTGACGATTCCAGTGAAGCGCACCCCACTGACAACGACCCCTTGCCGAGTCGGCGCCGGCTGTGCGATATAGGTCTGGACCTTTTCGACGGACGGAGGCCGGCCCGTGCAACGCCCGCTCGCCGCAAGCCTGTTGACCGCGCTCACGCTCGCCCTCACCGCCTGCTCCGGCGCCGCCGCCGCGCCGGAGGACACCCGGGCGCCCACCGCCCCCACCGGAGTCACCGCCACCGCGGGCAGCGCGAGCACCGTCCACGTCATGTGGAGCGCGGCCACCGACGACCGCGCCGTCACCGGATACTCCGTCTACCGCGAGGACCACAAGGTCAAGGACCTCCCCGCCACCACCCTGATGACCGACGTCATCGGCCTCACCCCCGCCACCCGCCACCGCTTCACCGTCCGCGCCCGCGACGCCGCCGGCAACGTCTCACCCGCCAGCGCCACCGTCACCGCCACGACCCTGCCCACCACCACCGAGGACCGCACACCCCCCACCGCCCCGGCCGCCCTCCGCGTCACCGCCGACGGCGGCCGCGCCGCCACCCTCCGCTGGACCCCCGCCCGCGACGACGCCCGCGTCACCGCGTACGACGTCTACCAGGCCGACACCCGCGTCCACACCGTCCCCGGCACCGCCACCACCGCCCACCTCACCGGCCTGCGCCCCGGCACCGCCTACGCGTTCACCGTCCGCGCCCGCGACGCCGCCGAGAACTCCTCCCCGGACAGCAACCCGGCCGACCTCACCACCGCGCCCGCCCCGGGCGCCCCGCCGAACACCGCCCCGAGCGACCTCACGGCCACGGCCGGCCAGGGCGAGATCACCGTCACCTGGACCCCGCCGAAGACGGGCGCCCCCGTCACCCACCACGAACTCCACCTCAACGGCCGCTTCGCCACCACCATCGTCTGGGGCACCACCCCGCCCCCGGGCCGAGCCACCTACACCTTCCCGGTCCAGGACCCCCCGGGCACCCGCTACACCCTCACCCTCCGCGCCAGGCTCCCGGACGGCACCTGGGGCGACTTCTCGGCACCGAGGACGGTGGTCGTGCGCTGAACTCCCCTCTTCCTGGCCGAAATCGCACCCTTTCGCCGGACGTGACGGCCCCTCACCCTGCGACCAGGGGATGCGACGGGCCGCTGGGGGGCGCCGATGTCCGAGCCGATCTACGTACCCGCCCTGCCGGCACGGCCCAGCGCGCTCGCCGCGTACGACCGCCTGACGCCGGACGTACGCACGCGCGTGGCGCCGCTCTGGACGGTCCCGCCCCGCGTCGGCGGCGAGCGGAACCCCGCCCGTCCGTCGACCCGCCCCCGTGACCCCGACCCCGCCGCACTGGGCCGCCACACGCGGCACCTCCTGGCTCTCATCGCGCGGGTCCAGCGCGACCGGCCCGCCTGGGTCGACGCCCGCCACGTGGAGCGCGAGCCGGGATTCCCCGGCTTCGGTACGGCCGGGCCCCCGCTGAGGCCCGTCACCGGCATCGAGCGCGACACCACCCAGCAGGTGGCCTGCGCGGAAGCGGCCCGCCCGCACCGGCCGTACCGGCCTCGGCATCCGGGTGCGCCCGAACAGGCCCGAGCGGACGGCGGAAGCGCTCTGCGTTCTCCTCGGACGGATCGCCTTCGCCCACTGCCCGGTCGACCTCCTCCTCGACCTGGGAGCCGTCGACGAGGACCGGGGCGCGGACCACACCGCGCTCCACGCCCTGAACCTCCTCGGCTCCCTGCACCCCTGGCGCACCGTCGTGCTCCTGGCCGGCGCGTTCCCCCGAACCCGCCCCGACGCGCGGGGAGCGCCCCTGGCCGAGACGTACCAGGCGGACCGCTTCCTCCCCGGCCCGCTCCGCCTCGGCCGCGGTCCCGCTCCGCGTCCCGTTCCCGGCGACTACGGAGCGCACGACACCGCCAGCGCCGACCGGGTCTCCGACACCGGGGACGACCCCTTCCGCGGGGCCCTGCGCTACACGGCCGAACACAGCTTCCTCATCGGCGAGGTCCCCGCCGAGCCGGCCCACCACCTCACGGTCCGCGCCCTCGCCCGCGAGATCGTCGCCTCCCCGCACTTCAGGGGCGCCGAGTACAGCGAGGGAGACCGCTGGCTCAAGGCCTGCGCGGACGGCAGGGGCCTGCCCGGCACCGGCCATCCCGACCTCTGGATCTGGGCCGGCCATGTGCAGCACCTGACCCACATGGCCCGCGAACTGCGGCGACACTCCTGACCGGTCGTCGCATCCCGCCGGAACCGCCTCCCCCGAACTACCCTGGAAAGCGTGGCCGGGACCGTTCTCACCAACACCGGGCTCGACAGCTTCCTCGACGGAGCGCCCGAGCGTCGTGACCCCGCGTTCGCGCGGGCCGCCGAAGCGGTCCTGGGGCTGCTCGCGCTGCGCGGCGCCGACCGCGCGACCGGTGTGCCCGAGCCGACGCCGGGTCTCGTGCGGCAGCTCCTGGTCGAGGACCTGCCCACCTTCGTGTACGCGCCGCCCGGCGAGCTCGCCGCCTACCCGGCCGTCCTCGGCGCCCTCGCCGCACGGTTCGACGGCGGGCGGCGCGAGCGCATCGCCGTGGTCGTCGCCGAATCCGCGCCCGACTTCGAGCGCGCCATGAACGACCCCGGCAACCTCACCTGGCACCGCTGGTACGCCTCCCTCCTGCGGACCGTCGGCGCCGACCTCAAAGACCCCGAGGACGTCCGCCGCCGGCTCGCCGCCCTCGACGGCGCACCGCTCCCCGACGGCGTGCGCCGCGCCCACCTCATGGGGCGGACGGCTCTCGCCGACGTCCTGCTCTCCGAGGCGCTCACCCGCGCGTACGTGCGGGACGCCGAGGCGCCCCCCGCCGCCGGGCCGCTGCTCACCGACCACGCCGTCGCGACCGGCATCGGGCAGCTCGCCGCCGCGCTCCAGGACCGCTGGACCGCCGCCGGTCTCGCCGAACAGCTCGCCGGCCCGTACGCCCGCTTCGCACCCGGACCCGAGGCCTTCCCGCACCTCGTCCTCGCCGACGCCCTCCTCGACGAGCACCTCGACTACTACGGGGACCCGGCCGCCCCCGTACCCCCGCCGCCCGCGATCGAGGCCGGGCCCGTCGAGGAGGACGCCGACGCCCTGATCGCCGCGGTCGAGGAGCTCGCGGAGGAGGAGTTCGAGCCGTACGGCGGCGAGGCTCCGCACCTGCTGTACGCGGTGTACCAGCGCGGCTGCTCCGCCGATTCCGTCGCCCGCAAGGCCGCCGAGTACGAGGACTGGTCCGTCGACCCGGCCCTGGAGGACCTGCCGGTGGCGGTCCCGGACGCGGCACCCGACGCGTACACGACCCCGCCCGTGCCGGAGCTCGTACGGCTCCTCGGCACGGCCGAGCTGAACGAGGCCGACCGCGCCCGGCTCGAAGGACCGGCCCGCGACCTTGCCGCCGTCCTGGACCGCCTGGCCGCGACCGGCCTGGTCTTCCGCGCCGGCGACGCCTTCGGGCTCACCCCGCGCGGCGCCGGCGTCGTGCGCTATCTGCTCGGAGTGCGCGGGGTCGCCGCGCCCGACGCCGCCGAGGCCGCGGCCTGGTCCGCGCAGGACGTGGTCGCCGCCGCCGGCGGTTGGTCCGCGTCCGTCGCCGCGCGCGTGCTCGCGGACTGGCTCCACGCGCGCGCGGACACCGCCGACGCCTGGTCGCAGCTGCTCGCCGCCCTCGGCACCGTCCACGCCGGGACCGCCGAGGCGGCCGCCACCCGACGTCTCTTCGCCGCCCTGGACGCGACCGGCGCACCGCCCGATGCCCTGCGCGGCGCCCTCCGCGACCCGGTCATCGGCGCCTACGCCCTCGACGTCCTGCGGGACAGGGGCGAGGAGGCGGACCCGATCCAGGTGCGGACCTCGGCCCGGGCGCTGCACGTCCTCGACGCGCTGCCCGCCAAGAAGGGACCCCTGGAGTCCCGCCGTGCCGCCTTCGACGCGGCGGCGGCCGCCTGGCCCGGCGGTTCCGCCGCCCTGGTCCGCGCGATGGCTGCGGCGGACCGTCACGAGACCGAGCGGGTCCTCAACCCGCTCGGCATCGCCCTGCCGTGAGCTCCTACCCGGCCGTGAGGTACATCCCCGACGGCCCGGCCCCGGCCGTGTTCCTGCAGCTCTGGTTCCCGGTCGGGCGGGCGTAGATCAGCGCCAGGCAGCGTCCGAAGCCCTGCTGACCGTAGGCGTTGGGGTGCATCGACTCCTGGACGAGGCCCTGGGTGCTCTGGCTGTCGATCCAGCGCGCCCACTCGCTCGTCGTCGCCGACGGCGGCACGGTCGCCGTCACCTGCTTGCTGGCCTTCGCGCAGACCTCGCGGCCCTGGAGCGCGTCCCGCAGGTCCAGGAACTGCACGCCCTTGGCGGTGGCGACGCCCTTGAGACGGTCGGCGATCTGGGGGACGAGGGAGTCACGGGCCCAGTCGGAGTCGGCGTTCCAGAAGGGGCAGCCGCCGGTGTTCGTACGGGTCCAGCCGCTCTCGGCGTACCGGTTCTCGGCGGCGCGCGGGATGGGGGAGGGGTAGGACTGGAGCACGATCCGGTAGTCGGAGGCGGCGTATCCGGCGGCGGTCATGACCGCGCGGATCTCGTCGACGGACCGGCCGACGTCGGCCATCACGCCGTCGATCTTCGCGTCGACCTCGGCCTGCTGGTCGTCGTGGCAGTACGAGTACCAGACGATGTAGTCGGTCGCGCAGGTGGAGATGATGTCGGCGAAGCCGAGGTCGTTGCCGCCGATGGACAGGGCGATCAGCTTGACGTCGTTGGCGGCGGCGACGGCCGCCAGCTGGTCGGCCTGGGGCGCCTCGCCCTTGTAGACCTGGCCGCCCTGGGAAGCGCGGAAGACATTCTTCGTGGTCGCCCCGGAGCAGGCGAGGTTGATGAGGGAGCTCGCGATCGGACCGGCGCTCTTCACCTCGGACGTGTCCGAGCGGTGGCAGCCGCCGGCGGTGGTGCCGTACACCCGGGACGGGTCGTAGGTGCTGCCGGTCCAGGCGCGGTCGGTGCCGTTGCGGCTGCCGGAGTTGGTGAGGCTGTTGCCCTGCCAGCGGCCGGCCTCTCCGGAGATGTAGCTGTCGCCCATGGCGACGACGGCGGTGGGGCCCGTGCCGGGGGCGGCCTGGGCGGAGGGGACGGCGACGGAGGCGAGCCCGGCGGCGGTACACAGTGCCAGGAGTGCGCGCAGCGCACGGTGGGGGGTTGAAGGCATGGCTGTGCTCCTGCGGTATGCGGTGACGCAGTGACGTGGGGGACAGCCGCCGGCCGGTGGCATGGCGGAATCTCGCACGGCGTGACTTGTTACCGCTAGGTAGCTGCATATCTCGGTTCCGTCACGTCACCTGTGCGATCACAGGAACGGTGACAGAGCCCCGCCCCCGGTGCTGTGCGACACCGGGGGCGGGGCCCTGTTCAGGTTGCTGTCGGCGGCTGTGCGGGCAGCCGAGTCAGCCGTACGGACCGAGTCAGCCGACCAGCTGCTCGTACGCGGGAAGCGTCAGGAAGTCGGCGTAGTCCGCGTCGAGGGAGACGTGCAGGAGCAGGTCGTGGGCCTGCTGCCACTTGCCGGCCGTGAAGGCCTCGTCGCCGATCTCGGCGCGGATCGCGGCGAGCTCCTCGGCGGCGACCTTGCGGGCGAGCTCGGGAGTGGCCTTCTCGCCGTTCTCGAAGACGACGCCCGCGTTGATCCACTGCCAGATCTGGGAGCGGGAGATCTCGGCGGTGGCCGCGTCCTCCATCAGGTTGAAGATGGCGACGGCGCCGAGGCCGCGCAGCCAGGCCTCGATGTAGCGGGTGCCGACCTGGACGGCGTTGCGCAGGCCGTCGTACGTGGGCTTGGCGTCGAGCGAGTCGATGGCGATGAGGTCGCCGGGCGCGACGGAGACGTCCTCGCGGAGGCGGTCCTTCTGGTTCGGCTTCTCGCCGAGGACGGCGTCGAAGGAGGCCATCGCGATCGGGACCAGGTCGGGGTGGGCGACCCAGGAGCCGTCGAAGCCGTCGCCGGCCTCGCGGTCCTTGTCGGCCTTGACCTTCTCGAAGGCGACCTTGTTGACGTCGGCGTCCTTGCGGGACGGGATGAAGGCCGCCATGCCGCCGATGGCGTGCGCGCCGCGCTTGTGGCAGGTGCGGACGAGGAGTTCGGTGTACGCGCGCATGAACGGGGCGGTCATCGTGACCGCGTTGCGGTCCGGGAGGACGAACTTGGCCCCGCCGTCACGGAAGTTCTTGACGATGGAGAACAGGTAGTCCCAGCGGCCGGCGTTCAGGCCGGCGGCGTGGTCGCGGAGCTCGTAGAGGATCTCCTCCATCTCGTACGCGGCCGTGATGGTCTCGATGAGGACCGTGGCGCGGACGGTGCCCTGCGGGATGCCGACGTAGTCCTGGGCGAAGACGAAGATGTCGTTCCAGAGGCGGGCCTCCAGGTGCGACTCCGTCTTCGGGAGGTAGAAGTACGGGCCCTTGCCGAGGTCGATCAGACGCTGGGCGTTGTGGAAGAAGTAGAGACCGAAGTCGACGAGCGCGCCGGGCACGGGGCGTCCGTCGAAGGTGAGGTGACGCTCCTCCAGGTGCCAGCCGCGCGGCCGCATGACGACGCTGGCGAGCTGGTCGGCCGGCTTCAGGGCGTACGACTTGCCCGACCTCGGGTCCGTGAAGTCGATCTTCCGGGTGTACGCGTCGATCAGGTTGACCTGGCCGAGGACGACGTTCTCCCAGGTCGGCGCCGAGGCGTCCTCGAAGTCGGCGAGCCAGACCTTCGCGCCGGAGTTGAGCGCGTTGATCGTCATCTTGCGGTCGGTCGGGCCGGTGATCTCGACGCGGCGGTCGTTCAGGGCCGCCGGGGCCGGCGCGACCTTCCAGGAGTCGTCGGCGCGGATCGCGGCGGTCTCCGGAAGGAAGTCCAGGGTGGACGTACGGGCGATCTCGGCGCGGCGCTCCGCCCGGCGGGCGAGGAGCTCGTCCCGGCGCGGGGTGAACCGCCGGTGCAGTTCGGCGACGAAGGCCAGGGCGGCCTCGGTGAGCACCTCCTCCTGACGCGGGAGGGGCTCGGCATCGACGACGGCCAGGGGGGACGGCGCTGGTGCGGACATGAACTGTCACTTCCTTCAGCGGACTTCACGGGCGTGCCAGGCGGCCGCCGGGCGTCAGGGGACGGCACGGAGTGCCGCAGGCGCCGAGATACGGCCGCGAGCGCCCTCTGAACTAGCAGGGGCTTCTGAACAGTGGATACTAGTTTCCTCATGGTGGAAGTTCAATGGTTTGTTGATGTCGAGATTCTCCGGATCGACAGAACATGGCGCTCGGTGCCAGCCCGTTCACTCCAGGTGGGTCAGGTCCGCCTCCGTGTCGATGTCATAGGGCTCGGCCACATCCGAACAGTCCACCGGGGTGATCGCATCCCGGTGCGCCGCCAGATAGTCCCGCGCGCCCCGGTCGCCCACCGCCGTCTCCGCGATGCCCGCCCAGTGCCCGGCGCCGAACAGCACGGGATGACCGCGCTCCCCGTCGTACGAGGCCGCCGCCAGCGAATCCCGTGAGCCGTACGCCGCCCGGACCCGGGCCACGGCCTCCGCCCCGATCCCCGGCTGATCGACCAGGAGCACGAGCGCCGCGTCCACACCCCGCGGATCGGCGGCCAGCGACACGAGCCCGGCCCGCAGCGAGGACCCCATCCCCTCCGCCCACTCCGGGTTGTCCACCAGCACGCACCCGGACAGCTCGGCCCGCTCCCGCACGGTCCCGGCCGCCGCCCCCAGCACCACGTGCACCACCTCGCAACCGGCCGCGCGCAGCACCCCCACGGCATGCTCGACCAGCGGCCGCCCCCGGTGCGGGAGCAAGGCCTTGGGCCGCCCCCCGAGCCGCCGCCCGCCCCCGGCGGCGAGCAGCAGTCCGGCGACGACAGGGGTTCGATCTTCTGCGGTTGTCATGAGGACTGCATACCTCATCGGGCGGAATCACACGGTCGCCTGAATTCCGTCCACCAAGGGTGGCGCGGTGGGGTGGCGAAGGAGTTAACTGGCCCGCGGCTCACGGCGCCCGGCCGTTGTCCGGGGGAGCGGCTCGGGGTGCCCGGAGTGTTCGTCGTACGGAGTTCTGCGCACAGTGTCGTGTGGGGGAGAACCATGTTGCGAAGCGTGGGGCAGAGGCGAGTGACCGGCGAGGGCGTGGACCCCAGGGTGGTCGAACTGCGGTCCGCCGTGTCCCGGCTCCGGCGGGAACTGGCCGCGCACCGCGTCGAGTTCGCCGACCGCGGGATCGCCGAGGACGAGCTCGCCGCGCTTGACGCCATGGCGCTCAGCGGCGACCCCGAGGTGCGGCGGCTGCGCCGCTCGCTGCTGCTCGTCGCGGGCTCCGTGGGCTCCGTCAGCGCCCTCGCCGAGGGCCTCGCCGGGGTCCGGCGCGCGGTCGAGCTCTTCGGGCCCCCGCAGCCCGGGCAGTAGACCGGCGATCTCGCTCCGGGTCTTCCCCGGAGGCCCCTCCGAGGCGGGCCCTTCGGGTACCCGGGAGGGGTTTGCTCGGCTCTGTGCGATGGCCGAACCATGGAGAAGGCTTCCATCCTGAAGGGAGGTCCCGCCCCGGCGGGCCCGACCGGAAGGTGGTGGTGGACGTGGAGGCCACGGGTGACGCGTTGCCGCGGGGAGCCCCGGTTCCCGACGGTGCCGACCCGCTGGGAGACCCGTACCTGCGGACACGCTTCGCCCTGCCGAACCGCCCCGGCACGTTCCTGCGCCGTGACCGGCTGGTCGAGCACCTCGGGCAGGCCCTGCTGACCCCGCTGACCGTGGTCAACGGCAGTGCCGGGGCCGGAAAGACCCTCCTGGTCGCCGACTGGGCCGCGAACCTGGGACGGCCGGTCGCCTGGCTCGCGCTCGACGCGGCGGTCGAGGGGCCGGGGGTGTTCTGGGCCCATCTGCTCCAGTCCCTGAACGCCGGCGGGGTACCGGCACCCACCGCCGTCGGCTTCCCCACCGACGCGAAGCGGGTGCCTCACACGCTCCTGAGCCGACTCGCCTGGGGACTCGCCGGGCGCGACCGGCCCGTCACCGTGGTGATCGACGAGTTCGAGCGGATGACCGACCCCGAGGTCGGACGGCAGCTGGAGTTCGTCCTGCGGCACGCGAGACCGGGGCTGCGCCTCGTCCTCGTCAGCCGTACCGAGCCCCTCCTCCCGCTCCACCGCTACCGTCTCGCCGGTGAGATGACCGAGATCCGGGACGCCGAGCTGGCCTTCACCACCGAGGAGGCGGTCGATCTCCTGGAGCTGCACGGGCTGTCCCTGGCCGTTCCGGTGGCCCGGGCGCTGGTGGAGCGCACCCGGGGATGGGCGGCCGGCCTCCGGCTGAGCGCCCTGGCCGCACGGTCGACCCCGGATCCCGAGCTCTACCTGAAGGAGTTCCAGGCCGGGCGGGGCACCATCGCCGACTTCCTGCTGGCCGAGGTACTGGAACGGCAGACACCGGAGACACAGGACCTGCTGCTGCGGGTCAGCGTGCTCGACCGCTTCTGCCCCGACCTCGCGGACGAGCTGACCCGGCGGCGTGACGCCGCGACGATCCTGGCCGCGCTGCACCGCGCCAACGCCTTCGTCGAGGACTTCGGGCAGGGCTGGTACCGGCTCCACCCGTTGTTCCGCGAGATCCTCCGGGCCCATCTGCGGGAACGCGCCCCCGGCCTCGAGCCGGAGCTGCACCGGCGCGCCGCGCACTGGCTGCGGCGCTCCGGCGAGCTCCCCGAGATGCTGGCGCACGGCGCCGCCGCCCAGGACTGGACGTACATGGCCCGGGCCCTGGTCGAGGACCTGGCGATCGGACAGCTCTTCACCGGCCTCGGCTCCGGGGAGCCGGCGGACTGGTTCGCCGGGATGGAGGGAGAGGCGCCCGACCCGTCCCTGAACCTCGTCCGCGCCGCGTGTGAGCTGTCCCGCCGGGATCTCGACGGCGGCCTGGCGCACCTGCGCCACGCGGCGGAACAGCTGGCGGCCGAAGGCGGCGGGTCCCCGGCGGCCCGGCTGAGCCTCGCCCTGCTCGAGGCGCTGGCCGGGCGGCTGGTCGGCTCGGCGGACCGGGCCGAGCGCGCCGCCCGGTCGGCGCGGCGGCTGATGCCGCAGATGCCCTCCCGGCTGCTGGACGCGCACCCGGAACTCGCCGCCCTCCTGCTGACCCACGTGGGCTCCGCGCGGCTGTGGGCCGGACACCTCGACGAGGCCAGGGCCGCCCTCACGGCGGTGACCCGGGGTCCCCGTACGGCCTCCACGGTCCTCCCGCGGATGGAGGCGCTGGAACACCTGGCGCTCCTCGACCACCTCGACGGCCGGCCGAGCGCGGCGGAACGCAAGGTCTTCGCCATGACGGCCGAGGCCGAGCGGTACGGCCTGGCCCAGCCGTCGGGTTCCGGGCTCGGACAGCTGGTGCTCGCCGAGGTCGCCCTCGACCGGGACGAGGTGGACCGCGCCGAGGCCCTCCTCGCCCGGATGCCCGATCAGCGGCCGAAGGACCCGGTGACGGCGGCCGTCAGGCGGGCCGTGACGGCCGGCGTGCTCCTGGCCCGGGGCCGTACGCGGGAGGCGCCGGCCGTCGCGGCCCGGCCCGTCCCCGCCGCCGAGGCATCGCCCTGGGCGCAGGGGCGTGCCGCCCTGGTCGCCTCGGACGCCCATCTGGCCCAGGGCCGCCCGGACGCGGCCGTCGAAGTCCTCCGGCAGGTCGCCGGCGACCTGCCGCTGTGCACCGTCGGCGCGGCGCGGGCCCACCTCGCCGCAGGCGATCCCGGCACGGCCCTCCGTCTGCTCGACGGCCTCGCGGCCCACGGGAGCGCCGGCCCGGGGGTGACCGTACCGGCCGCGCTGGTACGGGCACAGGCGGCGGCACTGGAGGGGGACACCGCCACCGCCCGCAGGATGCTCGCCCAGGCTCTCGCCGAGGGCCGCCGCGAGGAGCTCAGACGCGCCTTCCGGACCGCCGGACCCTGGATCGCTCCCTTCCTCGCCGAGCCCACGCTGCGGGCGCCCGCAGCGGGATGGCTCGTACCCGAATCCGAGCCGTACGACGGGACGGAGCGGGGCGGACCCGGATCCGGGCCGGGCGCGCCGGTGGAGCAGCTCAGCGGACGGGAGCGCGAGGTCCTGGAGCGGCTCGCCCGGGCGATGTCGACCGAGGACATCGCCGCCGACCTGTACGTGTCCGTGAACACGGTGAAGACCCACCTCAAGAGCGCCTACCGGAAGCTGTCCGTGCACCGGCGCAACGACGCCGTGCGCCGCGCCCGGGAGCTGGGGCTGCTGTGACCGGACGCCGGGCGGCGGAGGGCGCACCGGTCCCGCCGCCCTCCCTCACCCGTGCCGGGTGAGGCGGCCGGCGACCGTTTCGGATGTGATGGCGGCGAGGGTGGGCTGAACACTTCCGCTGCCGCTGACACCGGCGGCCAGGCCCGAGGCGGCGACCGTGAAGAAGTGGCGCGCTCTGATCGTGCTGGGGACGGCCCAGTTCCTGATGGTGCTGGACACCTCCGTCATGAACGTCTCCATCAGCCAGCTGGTCGAGGACTTCGACACCGAGGTGACCGCCATCCAGGCCGTCATCACCCTGTACTCCCTGGTCATGGCGGCGTTCATGATCATCGGCGGCCGGATCGGGGACATCCTCGGCCGCCGCCGTGTGTTCCTGATCGGCATGGCGGTCTACGGCGTCGGCTCGGCCCTGACCGCCGTCTCGCCCACGCTGTGGGTGCTGGCCCTGGGCTGGTCCGTCATCGAGGGGCTCGGCGCCGCCCTGGTGCTGCCGTCCATGGCGGCCCTCGTCGCCGAGTCCTACCGGGGCCGCGACCGCTCCGTCGCGTACGGCGTCATCGGAGGCCTGGCCGGTGCCGGCATCGCGGTCGGCCCGCTGCTCGGCGGCTGGGTGACGACGTACCTCACCTGGCGCCTGGTCTTCGCGGGCGAGGTCGTGGTGGTGCTGGCCGTGCTGCTCCTGCGGCGGGCGGTCCCGGAGACGCCCCGGCCGAGCCGGCGTCCCGGTCTGGACGTCGTCGGTGCCGCGCTGTCGGCCCTCGGTCTGGGCCTCGGCGTGCTCGGCGTGCTGCAGAGCAGCACCTGGGGATGGCTGCAGCCGCGCAACCCGCCCTTCACCGTCTTCGGCTTCGCCCCCACGCTGTTCGTGATCGGGGCCGGGGTGGTGGTCCTGTTCCTCTTCCGGGTCTGGGAGGAGAGGCGGGAGGCCGGCGGTGCCGATCCCCTGGTCCACCTCGCGTTGTTCCACCGGCCCACCCTGCGCTCGGGCCTGATGACCCTGTTGAGCCAGAACCTCATCCTGCTGGGGCTGTTCTTCACCATCCCGCTCTATCTGCAGGTGGTGCAGGGGCTCGACGCCTTCGAGACGGGACTGCGGCTGCTGCCGGTCTCCGTCACCATGCTCGCGGCCTCCCTGGGCGCGGCGAAGCTCGGACGCAGGCTGGGACCGAAGCGGATCGTACGGATGGCCCTGGTGCTGCTCCTCGCCGCCATCGCCTGGCTCCTCGCCACCATCGACCCGGTCATCGACGACGGCCAGTTCTTCGCGGCCATGGCGCTCCTCGGCCTGGGCATGGGGCTGCTGGCCTCGCAGCTCGGCAACGTCGTCCAGTCCAGCGTCGGGGAGCGGGAGCGCAGCGAGGTCGGCGGCCTGCAGTTCACCGCCCAGAACCTGGGGTCCGCGCTGGGCACGGCCCTCATCGGCTCCCTGCTGATCGGGGCCCTGGCCCAGGCCTTCACCACCCAGGTGGAGGACGACCCGAGGCTTTCGGACGAGGCGCGCCTGCAGACGAGCGTCGCCCTGGAGGCCGGGATCAGCTTCGTCCCCACCGACCAGGTCCGCGCGGCGGCGGAGGACGCGGGACTTCCGCCCCAGGAGGTGGACGCCGTCACCGACTCGTACGCCTCGGCCCAGCTGGCCGGCCTCAAGGCGGCCATCCTCGCCACCGGGGGCATCACCCTGGCCAGCTTCCTGGTGACGCGCGGCCTCCCCGGCGCGGGCGGGGTCACAGGCGCGGACGGGGCCACGGGCGCCGGTGGGGACACCGGAGCGGTGGACGGGGCCACGGGTGCGAGCCGCCGCCGGGACACCGAGGGTCCCACGCCGGCGGAGCCCGGCTCCGAGGGCTCCTGAGTCACCCGCGCAGGGTGAGGCGGCCGGGGGCACGAAGACGGACCATCGCATCAGGACCGGCCTGTGACAGCCACCCCCACCACGGGAGGGGCAGACCATGCAGTACGAGATCCGGATCGACGGACTCATGTCGGAGACGCTGATCGGATCCTTCCCCGAGCTGGAGCACGTGATGATCTCCGGCCAGACGGTGCTGTACGGCCCTCTCGTGGACGAGGCCCACCTCTACGGGCTGCTGGCCCGCTTCCAGTCCCTCGGACTGCACGTGGTGGAACTGCGGCGGCTGCCGGAATGACCGAGACGGACCCCGGCGGGAGCCCGGCGGGAGAAGGAACCGGAAACGGAGCGGAGACATGGACACACCGATGTACCTCGCCTACGACTATCCACTGCTGAGCATGTTCTGGACCATGCTCTGGTTCTTCCTGTGGATCCTGTGGTTCATCCTGCTCTTCCGGATCATCGGGGACATCTTCCGCGACGACGCCCTGGGCGGCTGGGGCAAGGCCGGCTGGATGGCGTTCGTCATCCTGCTGCCCTTCCTCGGCGTGCTCGTCTACGTGATCGCCCGCGGCAAGAGCATGGGCCGCCGGGAGATCGACCACGCCCGCGAGAAGCAGCAGGCCTTCGACGCCTACGTCCGCGAGACCGCCGGCGGCGGCGGTACGCCCAGCCGGGCCGAGGAACTCCACCGGCTCGCCGACCTCCGCACCCGCGGCGACATCAGCGAGGAGGAGTTCCAGCGCGCCAAGGCCCTCGTCCTGAACGACGACCGTCCGTCCACCCCCGCCGGCACCACCACGGCTCCTCAGTGAGACGGGCCGGGGAGAAGGAGAGACCGAGATGAACGCCACGCACACCGCTCACGCCTCGTCGGCGAAACACGCCTGGGCCGGGGGCCTGCGGTTCTTCGCCGCCGTCATGCTCTTCCTCGCGGGACTGTTCGGCATCTTCCGCGGGATCATGGCCATCGCCGAGGACGAGGTCTTCGTCACCACGCGCAACTACGTCTTCCAGTTCGACCTCACCGGTTGGGGCTGGGTCCATCTGGGCCTGGGCATCGTCGCCGTGCTGGTCAGCTTCGGACTCTTCGCGGCGGCAGCCTGGGCGCGGTACACCGGTGTCGGCATCGCCGCGCTCGTGATCATCGCCAACTTCCTGTCGCTGCCGTACTACCCGTGGTGGTCCGTCATCGTGATCGTGATGTCCGGGTTCATCATCTGGGCCCTGTGCGTCGACCGGGGTGAGGACGAGGCCGTCATCGGCCGTCCCACCGACGGGAGGCTGCCGTGAAGGACCTCAAGTTCGAGCAGAAGAGCTCCCTGACCCGTACCGAGGCCGCCGACCAGCTGGAGGCGCTCGCCGAGGCGCTCAGGGCGGGTGAGGAGGCCGAGGTCCCGCTGGGGGGCGGCGTACTCAGCCTGCGGGTCCCCGAGGAACTCCGCAGCGAGGTGGAGTTCGAGGTCGACGACGGCGAGATCGAGCTGGAGATCGAGCTGAAATGGCGGACCGGCCGCGGCTCACGCGACACGGCCGCCCCCGAGGGGAAGGCCGACGAGGCGGAGGCGCCGGAGCCGGCGCCCGAGCCCGAGCCCGAGCCGAAAACCAGGCCCGGACCGAAGAGGGCCGCGGCGAAGAAGGCCGGGGCCGGGAACGAGCCGCCCGCACCCCCCGCCCGGAGACGGAAGGCCACGTCACCCGCCAAGTCCAGGCGCACCGCCGCGAAGTCCGCGTGAGCCGGTTCCCGCTCGGGGGCGGGTTCTCGTTTCACCCACTTGACCTGGCTGCCGTGCCGGTGCGGCCGGCCACGAGTTGGGTGGGAACCCCGACCCCCGAGAACGGTATCTGCCATGTACGAGATGCACATCGCTCCCGACGACTCCAGCGGACTCCTGGTCTGGCACGTGATCGCCAAGCAGGCGGGCAACAGCCTCTGCGGTCAGGCCGTCGACCGTGACGCGGACGGGATGCGGACGGACCGGCACTGCCTGTCGTGCATGCGGTCCTTCCAGGAGCTGATGGCCGCGCGGGCCGACTCGGCGACCGAGGGCCGGCCCGACGGCCTCACCGTCTGATCAGCCGGCGGGCCGTCGCCGCCGCCACCGCCGCCGTGCGGGAGTCCACGCCCAGCTTCGCGAAGATGTGCACCAGGTGGGACTTCACCGTCGCCTGGCTCAGGAACAGCGCCTTGCTGATCTGCTGGTTCGACAGGCCCTCGCCCACCAGCTGCAGGACCTCCAGTTCCCGCTTGGTCAGCGCCTCCGCCGGCGTCCGCATCCGGTCCATCAGCCGGTGCGCCACCGCCGGCGCCAGGGCCGACTGACCGGCCGCCGCCGTCCGGACCGCCGCCGCCAGCTCCTCCGGCGGCGCGTCCTTCAGGAGGTAGCCGGACGCGCCCGCCTCCACCGCCGCCAGGATGTCGGCGTCCGTGTCGTACGTCGTCAGGACCAGCACCTTCGGTCCGCCCGGCGCCGCCGTGATCGCCGCCGTCGCCTCCGAGCCGTGCATCCCGGCGCCGAACTGCAGGTCCATCAGGACCACGTCCACGTCCCCGGCGGCGGCCAGCTCCACCGCCCGCTCGGCCGTGGCCGCCTCCGCGACCACGGCGAAGTCCGGCTCGGTGTCGAGGACCGCGCGCAGGCCCGCCCGTACCACCGGGTGGTCGTCGGCGAGGAGAAGTCGGATGGTCATGGTTCAGGCTCCAGCGGGAAGTGGGAGGGAGACGGCGACGGCGGTGCCCTGGTCCGGCGCCGACTCGACGGTGAACGTGCCGCCCAGCGACTCCGCCCGCGAGCGCATCGCCGGAAGCCCGAAGCCGCCGTCGGAGGACGGGCGCACGGAGGCGGGGTCGAAGCCCCGGCCGTCGTCGACCACGTCCAGGGTCACCGACGCGTCCATGAAGGAGAGCGTGATCTCGGCCCGCGAGGCCGCCGCGTGCCGCACCGTGTTCGCGAGCGCCGACTGCGCGATCCGCAGCAGCGCCACCTCGTACGGCGTCGGCAGCTCGGCCGGGGTCCCGCTCACCGAGAACCGGACCCGCGGCCCGGCCCCCGGCCCGTACGGACCGGCCTCGACCGGTTCGCACAGCCGCTCCAGCGCCGCCGCCAGCGAGCCGTGCTCCAGATCCGGCGGCGAGAGCGCCCGGACGAAGCGCCGCGCCTCGGCCAGATTGTCCTGCGCCGCCTCGCGCGCCCGCCCGATGTGGCCCGCCGCGGGGGAGTCCGGCGGGAGCACCCGCTCGGCCGCCCGCAGCAGCAGCTGGATCGAGGACAGGCCCTGCGCGAGCGTGTCGTGGATCTCCCGCGCGAGCCGCTCCCGCTCGGCGAGCGTCCCGGCGTGCCGCTCCGCCGCCGCCAGCTCCGCCCGCGTCTCGATCAGCTCCTCGATGAGCCGCCGCCGCCGCTCGCTCTCCCGGTACAGGGCCTGGTAGCCCAGGACCGTCGCCACCGCGACCGCCGCGCCGAGCAGCGGACCGATGAAGACCCCCGGATTCAGCGCGGCGCCGTGCCCCACGTACGAGAGGATCGCCGCGCCCGCCGTCAGCGCCACGGCCGCCAGCGACCAGCGGGTGGGCAGCAGGTGCAGCTGGAGGAAGTACAGGGGGAAGGCCAGCCAGAGCGCCTCCGGGGTGAGCCAGAGCAGCCCGAGCCAGGTCGCGCCGAGGACCGCCAGCCACACGGCGGCGGCCCGCCGCGAGCTCCGCACGGACGGCAGGTACGAGCCGGCCGCGTAGACCGCGCCCATGACCACCGCCGCCACCGTCCCGGCGGCCGAGTGCGCGCGCACCGCCGCCAGCACGAGCAGGCCCGCCATGAGGAGATGCAGGCAGAGGCGCAGGGCGCGGAGTGCGGGGGTGAGTGAGCGGGGATCCATGATCCCTCCAGCCTAGACACCGGGCGACAATCCGGACTCAACCGAAAGTTTGATTGCGGAGCCATCCGTGGCGCGATGCCCGCGGAGCCCCTCGCGGACCAGTCTGGTCAGCATGTTCGTGGCATGGAGAGACCTGAGATTCGCCAAGGGGCGTTTCACCCTCATGGGCACGGTGATCGTGCTGATCACCCTGCTCGTGGGGTTGCTGTCCGGGCTGACCGCCGGACTCGCGCGAGAGAACATCTCCGCGATCACCGGCCTGCCCGCCGACCGGCTGGCCTTCGCGGCGCCGCCGTCCGGGCAGTCCGTCTCCTTCACCAATTCGACGGTGACGGAGGAGCAGTGGCGCGGGTGGGCGGAGCGGCCCGGGGTGACGGAGGCCGATCCGCTCGGCATCCGGACCCTCAACGCCGCCGCCGGTGACCGCACCGCCGCCGTCTCCGCCTTCGGTACGGAGCCGGGCGCGGGGCTCGCCCCCGGGACCGTGGGCGCGGGGAAGGCGGTCCTGTCCGAGTCGGCGGCGGAGGAGCTGGCCGTGCGCGCCGGCGACACCGTCCGCCTCGGCCCGCTGGAGGTCACCGTCTCCGCGGTCTCCGGCGACGCCTCGTACAGCCACACGCCCGTGGTGTGGACCTCCCTCGACGACTGGCAGAAGCTCGGCCACAGCGGCACCACCGCGCAGGAACAGGCCACCGTCATCGCGCTGAGCGGCGACGGCGTCGACTGGGCGGCCGGCGACAAGGCCGCCGGCACCGAGGCGCGCACCCTCGACGGCGCCCTCACCGCCATAGGGTCCTACCAGGCCGAGAACGGCTCGCTGCAGCTGATGCGCGGGTTCCTCTTCGCCATCTCCGCGCTCGTCATAGGAGCCTTCTTCACCGTCTGGACCATCCAGCGCAGCGGTGACGTCGCCGTCCTCAAGGCGCTCGGCGCCTCCACCCCGTACCTCCTCAAGGACGCCCTCGGGCAGGCCGTCCTCATGCTCACCGCCGGCACCTTGCTCGGCACCGCGCTCGCGGTCGGCATCGGCGCCCTCGTCAGCGGCGGGAACGTGCCCTTCGTCCTGGAACCGCTGACCGTCCTCGGACCGGCGGCCGTGATCGTCGTCCTCGGTGTCCTCGGCGCCGCCCTGTCCATCCGGCGGATCACCGCCGTCGACCCCCTCACCGCCCTCGGGAGCGCCCGATGAGCCTCGTCCTCGACGCCGTCACCCTCACCTACCCCGACGGCGACGGCCGGCTCACCGCCCTCGACGCCGTCTCCCTCACCGTCCCCGCCGGTACGCTCACGGCCGTCGTCGGCCCGTCCGGCTCCGGAAAGTCCAGCCTCCTCGCGGTCGCCGCGACCCTGGTGACCCCGGACGAGGGGCGGGTCGTCGTCGCCGGCACGGACACCGGGCCGCTGACGGCCGCCGCCAAGGCGGAGCTGCGCCGCGAGCACATCGGGATCGTCTTCCAGCAGCCGAACCTGCTGCCCTCGCTGAGCGCGGTGGAGCAGCTCCAGGTGATGGCCCACCTGTCGAAGCGCGCGCCCAAGGCGGTACGCGGCCGGGCCCTGGACCTGCTCGACGCGGTGGGCCTCGCGGACCAGGCGCACCGGCGGCCGCACCAGCTGTCGGGCGGTCAGCGGCAGCGGGTGAACATCGCGCGGGCGCTGATGAACGAGCCGTCCGTGCTCCTGGTCGACGAGCCGACGAGCGCCCTGGACCACGAGCGGGGGGCGGCGGTGATGGACCTCCTGGCCACGCTGACGGCGGAGCGGGGGACGGCGACGGTCCTGGTCACCCACGACCGCACGCACCTGGCACGTACGGACCACACGGTGACGGTCCAGGACGGGCGTCTGACGGAGTCGCCGGTACGGGCCTGAGCCACCGGGTCGGCGGGACCGGCGGGTTCGGGCCCGCAGGCCCGCGGGGGAGGCGGAGGGCCTCCTGCGCGCCGCACGGGCGGCGGACTTCCTGCGTGCCGCACGGGCGGCGCGCAGGATCACACCGTCGACGCCGGTCTCAGCCCTGGTTGTTGCCGGAGGTGTTCGCCAGGGCCGCCGACAGTTCGCGGGCCACTTCCTGGAGGATCGGGACGATCTTCTCGGTGGCCGCCTCGGTGACCCGGCCCGCCGGGCCCGAGATGGAGATGGCCGCCGCGGTGGGGGAGTCCGGCACGGAGACCGCGAGGCAGCGGACTCCTATCTCCTGCTCGTTGTCGTCGACCGCGTATCCCGTCTCGCGGACCGCGACGAGCGCGTCGAGGAAGCCGTCCGGGGTGGTGATGGTCTTCTCGGTCGCGGCCGGCATGCCGGTGCGGGCGAGCAGCGCCCGTACCTCCTCCGCCGGGGTGTGCGCGAGGAGCGCCTTGCCGACGCCGGTCGAGTGCGGCAGGACCCGGCGGCCGACCTCGGTGAACATGCGCATCGAGTGCTTCGAGGGCACCTGTGCGACGTACACGATCTCGTCGCCGTCGAGCAGCGCCATGTTCGCGGTCTCGCCGGTCTCCTCGACGAGCCGCGCCAGGTAGGGGCGGGCCCAGGTGCCGAGGAGGCGGGAGGCGGACTCGCCGAGCCGGATGAGCCGGGGGCCGAGCGCGTACCGGCGGTTGGGCTGCTGGCGGACGTAGCCGCAGGCCACGAGGGTGCGCATGAGCCGGTGGATGGTGGGGAGCGGGAGTCCGCTGCTGGCGGAGAGCTCGCTCAGCCCGACCTCGCCCCCGGCATCGGCCATCCGCTCCAGGAGGTCGAAGGCGCGCTCAAGGGACTGGACGCCCCCGCTCGCGGCGGCGGGCTTGGCGGCGTCGGTGGTGCTGGCGCTGGACGTCGGCACGTCAACGGTCCTTTCGGGGCAGGCGGGCAAGGCAGCAGCCTACCGGGCCGCCGACCGGGGCACACGGTCCCGGTCCCGGCGTCAGCGCCGGTCAGGGGGTGTTTGTCCGGTGTCGGCGAGGGCCCGGAGCCGTCGGGGTCCGGCCCGCATGTGCGGAGCTACGTTCTACTGTACGGAATTCTCATTCCACTTTGTGGAAACCTCTGAGTCGGGTTCGCCGACGGCCGATGCTGGAAGTGTGCCCTTGACGACCCGTCGCCCGGAAGTGAAGACTCCTTTTCAACAGTTCGTTGAAGTTTCCGTTGAAGTGCTGGAAGAAGGGGTACGGGTGGACGTCAACCTGGTCCTGCGTTCGACACGCGTCATCACCCCGGAGGGGACGCGGCCGGCGTCGATCGCCGTCTCCGGAGGGACGATCGCGGCCGTTCTGCCGTACGACGCCGAGGTGCCCGCGGGCGCCCGCCTGGAGGACGTCGGCGACGACGTGATCCTGCCCGGACTGGTCGACACCCACGTGCACGTGAACGACCCGGGCCGCACCGAGTGGGAGGGCTTCTGGACCGCCACCCGCGCGGCCGCGGCCGGTGGCATCACGACCCTGCTCGACATGCCGCTCAACTCGCTGCCGCCGACCACGACGGTGGAGAACCTGCGGGTCAAGCAGGAGGTCGCCCGCGCCAAGGCGCACATCGACGTCGGTTTCTGGGGCGGCGCGCTGCCGGACAACGTCAAGGACCTGCGTCCGCTGCACGACGCCGGCGTCTACGGCTTCAAGTGCTTCCTGTCGCCGTCCGGGGTGGAGGAGTTCCCGGAGCTGGACCAGGAGCAGCTGGCGAACTCGCTGGCGGAGATCGCCGGTTTCGACGGGCTGATGATCGTGCACGCCGAGGACCCGCACCACCTGGCGGCCGCGCCGCAGCGGTCGGGCGGCGCGTACGCCGACTTCCTGGCCTCGCGTCCGAGGGACGCGGAGAACACGGCGATCGAGAACCTGATCAACCAGGCCCGCCGGCTGGGTGCCCGGGTCCATGTGCTGCACCTGTCGTCCTCGGACGCGCTGCCGGCCCTGGCCGCCGCGAAGGCCGAGGGTGTGAAGATCACGGTGGAGTCGTGTCCGCACTTCCTGACGCTGACCGCGGAGGAGATCCCGGACGGGGCGACGGAGTTCAAGTGCTGCCCGCCGATCCGGGAGGCGTCGAACCAGGACGCGCTGTGGCAGGGGCTCGCGGACGGCACGATCGACTGCATCGTCTCCGACCACTCGCCGTCCACCGCCGACCTGAAGACGCCGGACTTCGCCTCCGCCTGGGGCGGCATCTCCTCCCTCCAGCTCGGCCTGCCGGCGATCTGGACCGAGGCCCGGCGCCGCGGTCACTCGCTGGAGGACGTGGTGCGCTGGATGTCGGCGGGCCCGGCCCGGCTCGCGGGCCTGTCGCGCAAGGGCGCGATCGAGGCCGGCCGTGACGCCGACTTCGCGGTCCTGGCCCCCGACGCGACGTTCACGGTCGACCCGGCCGACCTGGAGCACCGCAACCGGATCACCGCCTACGCGGGCAAGACCCTCCACGGCGTCGTCACCTCCACCTGGCTGCGTGGTGAGCGGATCGCCGACCACGGCACCCTCACCGAACCCTCCGGCCGCCTCCTCGAAAGGAACAACTGACGTGTCGTCCATACCCAGCTTCACCGGTGACGCCAGCCCCTACGGCGGCGGCGACCCGTACGCTGACTACCGGACGGCCGACTTCCCCTTCACCCAGTACGCGGACCTCGCGGACCGCCGTCTGGGCGCGGGCGTCATCGCGGCCAACGACGAGTTCTTCGCCGAGCGCGAGAACCTGCTGAAGCCCGAGGCCGCCGAGTTCGACCCCGAGCACTTCGGCCACAAGGGCAAGATCATGGACGGCTGGGAGACCCGCCGCCGCCGTGGCATCTCCGCCCAGCAGCCGCACCCCACCGAGGACGACCACGACTGGGCCCTCGTACGCCTCGGCGCCCCCGGCGTCGTCCGCGGCATCGTCGTCGACACCGCCCACTTCCGCGGCAACTACCCGCAGGCCGTCTCCGTCGAGGCCGCCTCCGTGGCCGGCTCGCCCTCGCCCGAGGAGCTCCTCGCCGACGACGTGAAGTGGACGACGCTCGTCCCGCGCACCGCGGTCGGCGGCCACGCCGCCAACGGCTTCGCCGTCGACGTCGAGCAGCGCTTCACGCACCTGCGCGTCAACCAGCACCCGGACGGCGGCATCGCCCGCCTCCGCGTCTACGGCGAGGTCGCCCCCGACCCGGCGTGGCTCGGCGTCCTCGGCACCTTCGACCTCGCCGCCCTGGAGAACGGCGGTCAGGTCGAGGACGCCTCGGACCGCTTCTACTCCCCGGCCACCAACACCATCCAGCCGGGCCGCTCCCGCAAGATGGACGACGGCTGGGAGACCCGCCGCCGCCGTGACAAGGGCAACGACTGGATCCGCTACGGCCTCGTCGCCGAGTCCGAGATCCGCGCCGTCGAGATCGACACCGCCTACCTCAAGGGCAACAGCGCCGGCTGGGCCGCCCTCTCCGTCGCGGCCGAGGGCTCGGAGGAGTGGACCGAGATCCTGCCGCGGACCCGCCTCCAGCCCGACACCAACCACCGGTTCGTGCTCGACACCCCGGCGGTCGGCTCCCGCGTCCGGATCGACATCTACCCGGACGGCGGCATCTCCCGCCTCCGCCTCTTCGGCTCCCTCACGGAGGCCGGTACGGCGCGGCTGACCGCCCGCCACCAGGAGCTCGGCGGCTAGCCGACTCCTCCACCGACTGGGCGGGCACGACACCCCGCCCGGCCCGCGAGGGCGCACCGACCCGACAGCACCGGTGCGCCCTCGCGTAACCCCTTCCCCGGCGTCTACGCTGCGTGGCCGCCGTCCACCGAGAACTCCGCGCCCGTCACGTACCGCCCGCCCGGTCCCGCGAGGAAGGCGACCATCGCCGCCACCTCGTCCGGGGTGCCGAAGCGGCCGAGCGCCGTCATCGACGCCTGCCCCTCCGCGTACGGCCCGTCCGCCGGGTTCATGTCGGTGTCGACGGGACCCGGATGGACGATGTTCGCCGTGATGCCGCGCCCGCCCAGCTCCCGCGCGAGCGCCTTCGTCAGGCCGATCAGCGCCGCCTTGCTCATCGTGTAGAGGGTCCCGCCGGGGCCCGGCACCCGCTGCGTCATGCAGGTGCCGATCGTCACGATCCGCCCGCCCTCTGAGAACCGTGCCGCGGCCGCCTGCGAGGCGAGGAACGCCGCCCGCACATTCACGTCCAGGACCCGGTCCACGTCCGCGAGGGACAGCGACTCCAGCGGGCCGAGGACGCCGGCGCCGACGTTGTTCACCAGGACGTCGAGGCGTCCGAGGGCGTCCGCCGCCCACTCCACCGCACCCGCCGCGTCCCCGGCGTCGGCCGCGTCGGCCCGCAGGGGCAGCGCCTTGCGGCCGGCCGCCTCGATCCGCGCCGCGACCTCCTTCGCCCGCGCCTCGTCCTGGACGTAGGTGAAGGCCACATCGGCGCCCTCCTGGGCCAGCCGCACCGCGGTCGCCGCGCCGATCCCCCGGCTGCCACCCGTCACCAGGACCGCCGTGCCGTTCATCGTGGACATCCCGAAACCTCCGTGAGTAACGCCAACTGGTTGCGGGTTCAATGAAACTCGGCGGGGCGCCCGGGCGCTGGCGGGAATCGGACCCCGACGCACCGATGAGTTCCGCCCGGCGGCGCGGTCAGGGCTTCCGAGACACGATGGTCCGGAGAACAGAAAGGGCATCCACCATGGCCACCCTCAGCCTCACCCAGTTCCTCACCCTCGACGGCGTCATCCAGGCCCCCGGAGGGCCCGAGGAGGACCCCGGCGGCGGCTTCGAGCACGGCGGCTGGTCCGTGCCGTTCGGCGACGAGGACTTCGGTCGGCGCATCACCGAGATCTTCGCCCGGCCGACCGCCTTCCTCCTCGGCCGTCGCACCTACGACATCTTCTCGGGCTACTGGCCCAAGCACGACGACCCCGCCGACCCCGTCGCCTCCAAGCTCAACCACCTCCCCAAGTACGTCGCCACGACCACCCTCACCTCCGCCGACTGGGAGAACACCACCCTTCTCCGCGGTGACGTCGTCGAGGAGGTCGCCGCCCTCAAGGACCGCCTCGACGGCGAGATCCAGATGCACGGCAGCGCCGGCCTCGCCCGCACCCTCCTCGACCACGACCTCATCGACACCCTCCATCTGCACGTCTTCCCCGTGGTCCTGGGCATCGGCCGTCGCCTCTTCACCGACGGGGTCCGCCCCACCGCCTTCCGCCTCACCGACGCGCGCACCACGGGCACGGGCGTCGCCCTCCACACGTACGACCGGGTCGGGCGCCCCACCTACGGCAGCTACTGAGCCGGCCGCAGAAGGAAAGGTGTAGCCGCCACGGGCCTCGCCGGGTACGGTGATCGCTCCGAGTGCGAGCCGTCGAAGTCTCCACCCCGCCTCAAGAGTTGGAGAACCGGCCCGCGATGTCAGCCTCGCCGTCGATCGCCGCACCCCTGTCCCTCGGCGCCCCCCGCCGCGCCTGGCTCACCGACCTGCCCGTCCTGCTCGTCGCCGTCGTCTGGGGCGCCAGCTACCTCGCGGCCAAGGGCATCACCACCGGCCACACCGTCATCGCGGTCCTCGTGCTGCGGTTCGCCGTCGTGCTGCCCGTCCTCGTCACCGCGGGGTGGCGCAGGCTCCGGGCCCTGAACGCGGCCCAGTGGCGGGGCGCCGCGACCCTCGGGCTGATCCTCAGCGGGATCTTCCTCCTGGAGACGTACGGAGTCGTCCACACCTCCGCCACCAACGCGGGCCTGATCATCAGCCTCACCATGATCTTCACCCCGCTCGCCGAGGCCGCCGTCACCCGGGTCGTCCCCTCCCGCGCCTTCCTGGCCGCCGCCGCGCTCTCCGTCGCCGGTGTCGTCCTGCTGACCCAGGGCGGCGGGTTCACCGCCCCCTCCCTCGGCGATCTGCTCATGCTGCTCGCCGCCCTCGCCCGTACCGTCCACGTCCTGGCCATGTCCCGGATCAAGGCGGTCCGCTCGGCCGACTCGCTCTCCCTCACCACCGTCCAGCTCGGCTCCGCCGTCGCCGTGTTCGCCGTCATCGCCGCCCTCCCCGGCACCGGCGCCTCTCCCTGGGCCGTGGCCCTCGACTTCGGCCCGCGCGAGTGGGCCGGGCTCCTCTTCCTCTCCGTCTTCTGCACGCTCTTCGCCTTCTTCGTCCAGATGTGGGCCGTCCGCCGCACCTCGCCGTCCAGGGTGAGCCTCCTCCTCGGCACGGAACCGCTCTGGGCCGCCGCCGCGGGCATCGCCCTCGCCGGCGACCGCCCCGGCGTGCTCGGCCTCGCGGGCGCGATCCTCGTTCTGGCGGGGACCAGTTGGGGCCGCCGCGCCGCGGACCAGGACGCCCGGTAGGTTCTTGGCCCATGCGTTCACTGCCGTACGACATAGACTTCCGCGCCCGGGCCCGCCGCACCCAGGCCTGGGGACTCGGACTCCTCGCCGTGGCCGTGCTCCTGTGGATCTGGCTCGCGGTCCTCCTCTTCACGCCCTACCAGAGCGGTGAGTACAGCAGGGAGTGCACCTCCCGGTTCACCAGCGAGTACCTCCACGACAACGACAGCCGCTGCGTCGAGGAGCGCGACTGGCCCGAACTCCTCGCCGTCCTCGGCGCGTCCGTGCCCGTCGCCGTCATCGGCGGCGTCCTCTACACCAGCGGCTCCGTGTCCCACCGCATGGCCGAGCACCTGGCCGAGGTCACCCGGCTCAACGAGGCGGGCGCCTGACGTCGCCGGTCTCAGTCCTTCGCTATGCGGCTCGCCCCCATCGCGAGAGCCAGACCGAGGACCGCGACCACGATGTTCGCGAACAGCTCCCGGCCCTCCAGGAACCACACGTTCTCCGTGAGGAACCGGGTCAGACCCATGAAGTGGAACCAGCCGTCGGTCATCTCGCGGATCACCCCTGCCACGCCGGCCACGAGCAGGAGCATCCCGAGGCCCTCAAGAAACTTCTTCATGACCCGATCATGGAGGGGAGGGCCGGCCTGCCGCGTCCGCCGCTCGTCTACGACGGCCGATACCAAAGTATCGACCTGAGCGACTCCGGTATCCCGATGGCCCGCACACCCGGTGCACCGCCCCCGGCCTGCGTACATTTGCGGACATGACTCGCACGGACCGGCAGCGCTGGCTGCTCCCCTCCCACCTGGTCGAACCGGGCGGGCGCGGGGCCGCCCGGCCCCGCCGTACCGTCCGCGACTGGATCGTGGACACCTCGCTGTTCCTGCTCGCGGCCCTCGTCGGCCTCCTCGCCGCCGACACCAGCGCGCAGTACACCAGCGAGACCGTCACCCTCCTCGACCAGCTGGCCGGCGCCGCCGCCTGCTGCGCCCTGTGGACGCGCCGCCGCTGGCCGGTCGGACTCGCGGTCGCCCTGTCCGTGACGAACATCGTCGCCCCCGTCGCCGCGGGCGCCCTCCTCGCGAGCCTGTTCAGCGTCGCCGTGCGCCGGCCGTTCCGCGAGGTCGGCTGGATCGTGGCGCTCGCCGTCGCCACCTCCACCGCCCAGGTCTTCGTCCGCCCCGACCCCACCACCCACGTCGGTCTTTCCATCGCCCTCGGCTTCGTCCTCATCCTGCTCGTCACCGCCTGGGGCATGCTCGTCCGCTCCCGGCGCCAGCTCGTCGAAGCCCTCAGGGAACGGGCCCGCCGCGCCGAGGCCGAGGCCGAGCTGCGCGCCGCCCAGGCCCAGCGGCTCGCCCGCGAGGCCATCGCCCGCGAGATGCACGACGTCCTCGCCCACCGCCTCACCCTGCTCAGCGTGCACGCCGGAGCCCTGGAGTTCCGGCCGGACGCCCCGCCCGAGCAGATCGCCCGCGCCGCCGGAGTCATCCGCGACAGCGCCCACGAAGCCCTCCAGGACCTCCGCGAGATCATCGGCGTCCTGCGCGCGCCCGGCGAGAACGGCGACGGCGACCGGCCGCAGCCCACCCTCGCCACCCTCGACTCGCTGGTCGAGGAGTCCCGCGAGGCCGGTACGGAGGTCGTCCTCGACAGCACCGTCGACGATCCGGCCGCCGTGCCCGCCGCCACCGGCCGTACCGTCTACCGCATCGCGCAGGAGGGCCTCACCAACGCCCGCAAGCACGCCCCCGGCACGAAGGTCACGGTCACCGTCCGGGGCCGCCCCGGCGAAGGCCTCACCGTCGACGTCCACAACCCGGCCCCCGCGGGCCCGGTCCCGCACGTCCCCGGCTCCGGCCAGGGCCTCATCGGCCTCACCGAACGCGCCGCCCTCGCCGGCGGCCGGATGGAACACGGCCCGTCCCCCGACGGCGGCTTCGCCCTGCACGCCTGGCTGCCGTGGCCGGCCTGACCTTCCCGCCCGATCCCGGCGCACACGGGCCCCTTGCGGCGAGCATCAACCCCCGCCCGATCCCGCCGTACGCGTGCCCACCCCGGCCGGGGGCGACCTTCCGGCCCGTCCCGCTGTACGCGTGCCCACCCCGGCCGGGCGCGACCTTCCGGCCCGTCCCGCTGTACGCGTGCCCACCCCGGCCGGGCGCGACCTTCCGCCCGATCCCGCCGTACCCGCGGCTACCGTGGCCCCCATGACCATCCGGCTGATCATCGTCGACGACGACCCCCTGGTCCGCGCGGGCCTCACCCTCATGCTCGGCGGTGCCGACGACCTCGAGATCGTCGGCGAGGGCGCCGACGGCCGCGAAGTCCCCGAACTCGTCGCCCGGCACGCCCCGGACGTCGTCCTCATGGACATCCGCATGCCCCACGTCGACGGCCTCACCGCCACCGAACGCCTCCGCGCCCTCCCCGGCGCCCCCGAGGTCGTCGTCCTCACCACCTTCCACGCCGACGAACAGGTGCTGCGCGCCCTGCGGGCCGGCGCCGCCGGGTTCGTCCTCAAGGACACCCCGCCCGCCGAGATCGTCGCCGCCGTCCGCCGGGTCGCCGCCGGCGACCCCGTCCTCTCGCCGGCCGTCACCCGCCAGCTCATGACCCACGTCGTGGAGCGGCCGGAACAGCCGCCCAGGCGCGCCACGGCCGCCGCCCGGCTCACCGAACTCGCCGACCGCGAGCGGGAGGTGGCCGTCGCCGTCGGACACGGCCGGTCCAACGCCGAGATCGCCACCGAGCTCTACATGAGCGTCCCCACGGTCAAGGCCCACGTCTCCCGGATCCTCGCCAAACTCGACCTCAACAACCGTGTCCAGATCGCGCTGCTCGTCCATGACGCGGGCCTCATCGACGCGGACGAGAACGACTAGTCGGATAGTCTGCTTCGATGTCCGTCATCGAACTGGGGGAGTACGGCGCGGACTTCACCGCGGATCCGTACCCCTACTACGCGAAGTTCCGTGAAGCAGGCCCCGTCCACGAGGTACGGATGCCCGACGGCTTCCAGTTCTGGCTGGTCGTCGGCCATGAGGAAGGGCGCGCGGCGCTCACCGATCCCCGGCTCGCCAAGTCCCCGTCGGTCATCGGCGTCCGACCGCCGGAGGAGGACATCATCGGCGTCCACCTCCTCTCCGCTGACGCCCCCGACCACACCCGGCTGCGCCGCCTCGTCACGGCGGAGTTCACCGGCCGCCGCGTCGAGAACCTGCGCCCCCGCATCGAGCGGCTCACCCACGAACTCGCCGACGCCATGGAACCGGCCGGACGCGCCGACCTCGTCGACGCCTACGCGTTCCCGCTGCCGATCACCGTCATCTGCGAGCTCCTCGGCGTCCCCGCCGAGGACCGCGACACCTTCCGCGGCTGGTCGAACGAGCTCGTCACCCCGACCGGCGAGCGCGGCATCCTCGACGCCCTGGAGGGCTTCGGCGGCTACCTCGACGGCCTCATCGAGGACAAGCGGGCCGCAGGACCCGCCGACGACCTGCTCTCCGGACTGATCTCCGCCCGCGCCGAGGACGGCGACCGGCTCTCCGGGCCCGAACTCCGCGCCATGGCCTACCTGCTGCTCATCGCCGGCCACGAGACCACCGTCAACCTGATCGCCAACACCGTCCGCAACCTGCTCACCCACCCCGAGCAGCTCGCCGCCCTGCGCGCGGACCCGGACCTCCTCGACGGGGCGATCGAGGAGTCCCTGCGGTACGACGGTCCGGTGGAGACCGGCACCTTCCGCTTCACCCGGGAGCCCGTCGCCATCGGCGACACCGTCATCCCGGCCGGACAGAGCGTCCTCGTGGGCATCGGGGCGCTCGACCGGGACCCGGCCCGCTTCCCCGAGCCCGACCGCTTCGACATCCGCCGCGACACCAGGGGCCACCTCGCCTTCGGTCACGGCATCCACTACTGCCTGGGCGCCCCGCTCGCCCGGCTGGAGGGCAGGATCGCGCTCCGGACGCTCCTGGACCGCTTCCCCCGGCTGGAACTCGACGCGGAGGCCGGTTCGTTGGAATGGCTGCCCGGCATGCTCCTGCGCGGGACCCGTCGTCTTCCCGTCCGGTGGTGACCCCTTGAGCGACCAGCCCTCCGCCCTCGACCTCGACCTCGCCCGGAAGGTCCTGGACGCACAGCCGTTCAGCCGGCTCGTCGGTGCCCGCCTCACCGAGTTCGGCGCGGGCCGTGCGGTCCTGGAGGTGGACCACCGCGACGAGCTGAGACAGCAGAACGGCTTCCTGCACGGAGGCGTGCTCTCGTACGCGGCCGACAACGCGATCACGTTCGCGGCGGGCGCCGAGCTCGGCGCGGCCGTGCTGACGGCCGGGTTCTCCATCCAGTACGTCCGGCCCGCGACGGGCGGCGTGCTGCGCGCCCGGGCGGAGGTGGTCCACGCCGGGCGACGGCAGGCCGTGGTGCGCTGCGACCTGTCGACCGTCGACGAGCAGGGCGCCGAGACGCTGTGCGCGGTCGCCCAGGGCACGGTGCTGTCCGCCGGCTGAACCGTCCCCGTCGCCCACCGCTCCCGGAGCGAGCCCTGGACCGGAGCCGGAGTGAGCCCTGGACCGGCTCCGGCCCGAGCCCCGGACCGGAACCGGCCGCCCGGCCCGAGCCCTAGACCGGAACCGGCCGCCGCTCCCGCCGCGACCGTTCGCACGCCTCCGCGATCCGGAGCGCCGCCAGGGCCTCCCGGCCGTCGCACGGGTTGGGTGCCTCGCCGCGCACCAGGCGGACGAAGGCGTCCAGCTCCGCCTCGTACGCGGGGGCGAACCGCTCCAGGAAGCCGGGCCAGGGCTTGCCCGGCGGGGGAGGGCCCTGCGCCTCCACCGAGGCGAGCGGGGACCGGTCGTCCAGGCCCACCACGATCTGGTCCCGCTCGCCCGCCAGCTCCATGCGGACGTCGTACCCGGCGCCGTTGCACCGGGTCGCGGTCGCCGTCACCAGCGTGCCGTCGTCCAGGGTGAGGAGCGCGGCGGCCGAGGACACGTCCCCCGCCTCCCGGAACATCGCCGGGCCCCCGTCCGAGCCCGTCGCGTACACCTCGACGACCTCCCGCCCGGTCACCCAGCGGATGATGTCGAAGTCGTGCACGAGACAGTCGCGGAAGAGGCCGCCGGAGAGCGGCAGGTACGCGGCGGGCGGCGGCTCCGGGTCCGAGGTGACCGCCCGCACGGTGTGCAGCCGGCCGAGCCGCCCCGAGCGCACCGCCTCGCGCGCCGCCCGGTAGCCCGCGTCGAAGCGGCGCATGAACCCCAGCTGGAGCACCGTGCCCGCCGCCGTCACCGCGTCGAGCGCGGCCGTCGTCCCCGGCACGTCCAGGGCGATCGGCTTCTCGCAGAAGGCCGGCAGGCCCGCCCCGGCGGCGCGGGCGATCAGCTCCGCGTGCGCGGCCGTCGCCGAGGCGATCACGACGGCGTCCAGGGCGTGCCCGAGCAGCGCGTCCACGTCCGGCGCCGCCTCCGCCCCGAGCGCCCCCGCGACCCCGGCCGCCCGGACGGCGTCCGCGTCCGCCACGACCAGCGACTCGACCTCCGGATGCCGGGCCAGCACACCCGCGTGGAAGCTCCCGATCCGTCCCGTACCGATCAGTCCGATGCGCATGGCCCCACCGTGGAGCCGGGCGTGCCCGGTGTCAAGGATTTGTCAGGACAACCGGACGTCACGACTTCCCGTCATGAGCTTCCTGTCATGAGTGACCCCGGGCTACGCTCCCCCCGTGCCCAAGCAGTCCGGCTCCCGCCTGCCCCCGCTCTCCGTGGACCGCAGCAGCCCGGTCCCGCTCTACTTCCAGCTCGCCCAGCAGCTGGAGAGCGCCGTGGAGAACGGGACGCTCGCCCCGGGCACCCTCCTCGGCAACGAGATCGACCTCGCCACCCGTCTGGGCCTCTCCCGGCCCACCGTCCGCCAGGCCATCCAGACCCTCGTCGACAAGGGCCTCCTGGTCCGCCGCCGGGGCGTCGGCACCCAGGTCGTGCACAGCAGGGTCCGGCGCCCGATGGAGCTCAGCAGCCTGTACGACGACCTCGCCGCCGCCGGTCAGCGCCCCGCCACCCGGGTCCTGGTCAACCGCCTCGAACCCGCCGCGGGACCGGTCGCGGCCGCCCTCGGCGTACCGGAGGGCACGCAGGTCCACTACCTGGAGCGGCTCCGTACCGCGCACGGCGAGCCCATGGCGTACCTGTGCAACCACCTGCCCGCCGGCCTCGTCGAGCCCGACACCGAGCAGCTGGAGACCACCGGCCTCTACCGCATGCTCCGCTCCGCCGCGCTCACCCTGCACAGCGCCCGGCAGGCCGTCGGCGCCCGCGCCGCGACCGCCGAGGAGGCCGCGCTGCTCGACGAGCCGGAGGGCGCGCCGCTGCTCACCATGGAGCGCGTCACCTTCGACGACACCGGACGCGCCGTCGAGTACGGCTCCCACCTCTACCGGGCCACCCGCTACTCCTTCGAGTTCCAGCTGATGGTCCGTCCGTAGCCGCTCGAGGGGGCCCCTGACCAGTGCCTAGACCCGCATGACCGATACTGCAATGCACGCAGAAGGACACAAAGGAGGGCACGGCCTCGTGACCAGGCTTCGGACAGGAGGGGTACGCGCCGCAGTCGGCGCCGTGCTCGCCCTCGCACTCACCGCGGCGCTCGCCGGGTGCAGCAGCACCGGCGGAAAGCGGGCGGAGGACGCCCGCAAGGCGGCCGAGGCCCAGGGCAGGGCGGCCGTCGACACCCCCCGGTGGACCTTCGCCATGGTGACCCACTCGGGCGACGGCGACACCTTCTGGGACATCGTCCAGAAGGGCGCCAAGCAGGCCGCCGCGAAGGACAACATCAACTTCCTGTACGCGCACAACGACGAGGCCCAGCAGCAGGCGCAGCTGATCGACTCGTACGTCGCCAAGGGCGTCGACGGACTGATCGTCACCCTCGCCAAGCCCGACGCGATGAAGGCCGCCGTGGAGAAGGCCGTCAAGGCCGGCATCCCGGTGATCACCGTGAACTCGGGCGCCGAGCAGTCCCAGGCCTACGGGGCGCTCACCCACATCGGCCAGGACGAGACCGTCGCCGGCGAGGCCGTCGGCGAGGAGCTCGACAAGCGCGGGAGGAAGAAGGCCCTCTGCGTCCTGCACGAGCAGGGCAACGTCGGCCACGAGCAGCGCTGCGCCGGTGTGAAGAAGACCTTCGGCGGCGAGATGGTCAACCTGTACGTCGACGGCACCAACATGCCCGACGTCAAGGCCTCCATCGAGGCCAAGCTCCAGTCCGACAAGGACGTCGACGCCGTCGTCACCCTCGGCGCCCCCTTCGCCGACACCGCCGTCCAGGCCGTGAAGGGCGCCGGCAGCAAGGCGGAGGTCGACACCTTCGACCTCAACGCCAAGGTCGCCACCGCCCTGGAGGCCGGCACCCTCGGCTTCGCCGTCGACCAGCAGCCCTACCTCCAGGGCTACGAGGCCGTCGACCTGCTCTGGCTCTACCGCTACAACGCCGACGTCCTCGGCGGCGGCAAGCCGGTCCTGACCGGCCCCCAGATCATCACCAAGGACCAGGCCGCCGCGCTGAAGCAGTACGCGGATCGGGGCACCCGATGAGCTCCTCCGCCCCGCCGTCGGACGGAGTCGACCACGTCGACGAACGACTGCTTCGCACGACCCCGCTGAAGAAGCTGCTCGCCCGGCCCGAGCTCGGCTCGGTCGTCGGCGCGTTCGCCGTCTTCGTCTTCTTCGCGGTGGTCGCCGACAGCTTCCTGAACCCCTCCAGCCTCGGCACCGTCCTCTACGCGGCCTCCACCATCGGCATCATGGCCGTCCCGGTCGCCCTGCTGATGATCGGCGGCGAGTTCGACCTCTCCGCCGGTGTCCTGGTCACCAGCTCCGCGCTGGTCTCCTCGATGTTCAGCTACCAGATGACCGCGAACGTCTGGGTCGGCGTCGGCGTCTCGCTGCTCGTCACCCTGGCGATCGGCGTCTTCAACGGCTTCATGCTGACCCGCACCAAGCTGCCCAGCTTCATCATCACGCTCGGCACCTTCCTCATGCTGACCGGCCTGAACCTCGGCCTCACCAAGCTGATCAGCGGCACCGTCTCCACCAAGAGCATCGCCGACATGGAGGGCTTCCCCTCCGCCCGCAAGCTCTTCGCCTCGGAGGCGACGATCGGCGGCGTCGAGTTCAAGGTCACCATCCTGTGGTGGTTCGGCCTCGTCGCCCTCGCCACCTGGATCCTGCTCCGCACCCGCTTCGGCAACTGGATCTTCGCCGTCGGCGGCGGCGCCGACGCGGCCCGCGCCGTCGGCGTCCCCGTCCACCGCACGAAGATCGGCCTCTACATGGCCGTCGCCTTCTGCGCCTGGATCTCCGGCCAGCACCTGCTCTTCTCCTTCGACGTCGTCCAGTCCGGCGAAGGAGTCGGAAACGAGCTGATCTACATCATCGCGGCCGTCATCGGCGGCTGTCTGATCACCGGCGGGTACGGCTCGGCCATCGGCTCGGCCGTCGGCGCCCTCATCTTCGGCATGACCAGCAAGGGCATCGTGTACGCCGAGTGGAACCCCGACTGGTTCAAGTTCTTCCTGGGAGCGATGCTCCTCCTGGCGACCCTGCTGAACGCCTGGATCCGCAAGCGCGTGGAGGCGACCAAGTGACGACCGACACCGCCCCTCTCGTCCAGCTCGACGACGTCAGCAAGTACTACGGCAACATCCGCGCCCTCGAAGGGGTCTCCCTGGAGGTCCGCGCGGGCGAGATCTCCTGCGTCCTCGGCGACAACGGCGCCGGCAAGTCCACCCTCATCAAGATCGTCGCCGGCCTCCACCGGCACGACGCCGGAACCTTCCGCATCGAGGGCGAGGAGGTCGCCCTCAGCAACCCGCGCGACGCCCTCGACCGGGGCATCGCCACCGTCTACCAGGACCTCGCCGTCGTCCCCCTCATGCCGGTCTGGCGGAACTTCTTCCTCGGCTCCGAGCCCACCAGGGGATCGGGACCCTTCAAGCGGCTCGACGTCGGCCTGATGCGGTCCACCACCCGCGAGGCGCTGCTCCGCATGGGCATCGACCTCCGGGACGTCGACCAGCCGATCGGCACCCTCTCCGGCGGCGAGCGCCAGTGCGTGGCCATCGCCCGCGCCGTCCACTTCGGCGCCAAGGTCCTCGTCCTCGACGAGCCGACCGCCGCGCTCGGCGTCAAGCAGTCCGGGGTCGTCCTGAAGTACGTCGCCGCCGCCCGCGACCAGGGCCTCGGCGTGGTTCTCATCACGCACAACCCGCACCACGCGTATCTCGTCGGCGACCGTTTCGTCCTCCTCAAGCGGGGCGTCATGGCCGCGAGCCACACCAAGGACTCCGTCACCCTCGACGAGTTGACCCGGCAGATGGCCGGCGGCAGCGAGCTGGAGGACCTGCGGCACGAGCTGGAGCGGCCGACCGGCACGTGACCGGCCGCCGCGCCACGTAACGGCCCCTTGACACCCCACCTGGCAGAATCGGAGCCGATGAGTACCTACCGTGACCTCGCCCACCGGGGAGCCGCCCGCGGGACCGTGCTGCGCACCGTCGGGAGCCGGGAGCGGCGCTCCCACCTGACGGCGCCCCGGGTGCCGACCGTCGGCATCGACATCGGCGGTACGAAGGTGATGGCCGGCGTCGTCGACGCCGACGGCAACATCCTGGAGAAGCTCCGCACGGAGACCCCGGACAAGTCCAAGAGCCCCAAGGTCGTCGAGGACACCATCGTCGAGCTGGTCCTGGACCTCTCCGACCGGCACGATGTGCACGCGGTCGGCATCGGCGCGGCCGGCTGGGTCGACGCCGACCGGGCCCGGGTGCTGTTCGCCCCGCACCTCGCCTGGCGCAACGAGCCCCTCCGCGACGCCCTCCAGGGCCGCCTCGCCGTCCCCGTCATGGTCGACAACGACGCGAACACCGCCGCCTGGGCCGAGTGGCGCTTCGGCGCCGGACGCGGCGAGGACCACCTCGTCATGATCACCCTGGGTACCGGCATCGGCGGCGCCATCCTGGAGGACGGCCAGGTCAAGCGGGGCAAGTTCGGCGTCGCCGGAGAGTTCGGCCATATGCAGGTCGTCCCCGGCGGCCACCGCTGCGCCTGCGGCAACCGCGGCTGCTGGGAGCAGTACAGCTCGGGGAACGCGCTGGTCCGCGAGGCCCGCGAGCTGGCCGCCGCCGACTCCCCGGTCGCGTACGAGATCATCGAGCGGGTCAAGGGGAACGTCCCCGACATCACCGGCCCCCTGATCACCGAGCTCGCCCGCGAGGGCGACGCCATGTGCGTGGAGCTCTTCCAGGACATCGGCCAGTGGCTCGGCGTCGGCATCGCCAACCTGGCCGCCGCCCTCGACCCCTCCTGCTTCGTCATCGGCGGAGGCGTCTCCGCCGCCGACGACCTGCTCATCGGCCCCGCGAGGGACGCCTTCCGCCGCCACCTGACCGGCCGCGGCTACCGTCCCGAGGCCCGTATCACCCGCGCCCAGCTCGGCCCCGAGGCCGGCATGGTCGGCGCCGCCGACCTCGCCCGGCTCGTCGCCCGCCGCTTCCGCCGCGCCAACCGGCGCCGCGTCGAGCGGTACGAACGGTACGAGCGCTACGCCCAGGCCCTGCGCAACGGGACCTCGGGCCGGGCCGCACGCACCCCCGAGGACCCCTCTTCATGACCGTGCCCCACCAGTCCGCCCCGCCCCGCCCCCCGCAGGACAAGTTGCCCGAGGACCGCCGGCACATGATCCGCCGCCGCTGGCTGACGGCGGTCATCATCGTGCTCCTCGTCGGCATCCCCGCCGGCTACCTGGTCATCTCCGCGGGCCAGAGCCGTGACAGCGGCCGCGACAAGGAGCGCGAGTCCTCGGCGGCCGGTCTCCAGTCCAACTGGCCCTCGCTGATGAAGCGCCGGGTCTTCGAGGTCCCGATCCCCGCCGGGGCCTGGGACGTCGCCTATTACGAGACCAGCAACTGGAAGACCAGCCGGCTGTACGTCCAGTTCGCGACGACCGCCGGCGGCCTCGACGCCTTCCTCGCGGAGTCCGGGACCTCGCGCTCCGCGCTCACCTCGGGCCGGATCACGGTCGGCGAGCGCGACGCCGACATCGCGGGCTGGACCTTCGCCGACGGCGGGACCTGGGCGGGCACCACGGTGACCCGCGAGAAGCCCCGCCCCCACACCGCGATCACCGTGGACCTCACCGACCCGGCCTTCCCCCGCGTGTACGCGGTCTCCACCACCAGCCCCTGACGCCACCAGCCCCTGACGTCCCCGCCTCTGACGTCCCCCTGAGGAAGCGTCCGGCTCGCGCGGACGCGCGGGTAGGCGTCCAATGGCGGGACGGGCCGGTCGCGGTCGGGAGGGAGGCGGGATGTCGTGGGCGACCCGGGTGCGGAGCATCCGGACCGGAGCCGAGAGGCGCTTTCCCGTGCTCACGGAACTGACCAGCCGGCTGGTGAGCGGGAACCTCCTGGACGCGGGCACGCGGCTCGCGGCCCAGGCCTTCCTCGCCGCCGTGCCGCTCCTCTTCGCCCTCGCCGCCTTCGCCCCGCTCGCGGTCCGCGACCAGCTGGGCGAGTCCCTCCGCGTCATGTTCGGCTTGTCCGGGGCGTCCGACCAGCAGGTCCAGAAGGTCCTGGACCAGACCACGTCCGAAGAGGTGCGGGAGACCACCGGCATCGTCGGCGCGGTGGTCGCCCTGGTGTCGGCCACCAGCTTCAGCCGCGCCATGGCCCGGGTGTGCGAGCGGGCCTGGGGGCTGCCCAAGGCGGGGACCCGGATCGCGGCCTGGCGGTGGGCGGTGTGGCTGCTCGCCCTCGTCGTGGTGGTGTTCCTCCAGGCCCCCATCCGCGACGGCTTCGGGGCCGGCGGCTGGCTGGGCCTGCCGCTGTACTTCCTGGTCAGCACGGGAGTGTGGCTGTGGACCCAGCACCTCCTGCTCGCCAAGCGGGTGGCCTGGCTGCCGCTGCTGCCCGGCGCCGTCCTGGCGGGCACCGCCTCGACGGTCCTCGGCATCACCGCCCGCCTCTACATGCCGGGCGCCCTCAACCGGGCCCTGGGCGAGTACGGCTCGCTGGGCCTGGTCCTGACGATGCTGTCCTGGCTGATCGTGGTCTGTGCCGCGATCACCTTCGCCTTCACGATCGGCGCCGTCCTGGCCCAGGAACCCCCGCTCGACCGGTACCTGGGCACGGACCGGGAGTGACCCGGGCGGGTCAGCACACGAAGTGCTGCTCGCGTACGGAGCGTCCCGAGGGGATCTCCGGTCCCCGCGACAGGTTCTCGCCCTCGACGTCGATGTCCGGCAGGATCCGGTCGAGCCACTTGGGCAGCCACCAGGCGGACCTGCCGAGCAGGGCGAACAGGGCGGGCACGATGGTCATGCGGACGAGGAACGCGTCGAAGAGGACGGCCGCGGCGAGACCGAAACCGATCATCTTGACGAAGTCGTTGTCCTCGACGATGAAGCCGGAGAAGACGCTGGTCATGATGATCGCGGCCGCGCTGACGACCCGGCCGCCGTACCGGAAGCCGGTGACGACCGCCTCGCCGGGGCGGGCGCCGTGGACGTACGCCTCGCGCATCCGGGAGACCAGGAAGACCTCGTAGTCCATCGCGAGGCCGAACACGACACCGATCATGAAGATCGGCAGGGTGCTCATGACCGGGCCGGGCTGGTCGACGCCGACGAGGTCCGCGAGCCATCCCCACTGGAAGACGGCGACGACGGCGCCGAGGGCCGCGCTGACGGACAGGAGGAAGCCGAGGGCCGCCTTGAGGGGGACGAGGACGGAGCGGAAGACCAGCATCAGCAGGAGGAAGGCGAGGCCGACGACCAGGGCGAGATAGGGGAGGAGCGCGTCGTCCAGGGTCTGCGAGAAGTCGATGAACATCGCGGTCTGCCCGGCGACCAGGATCTCCGTCGCGCCCGTCCGCCGCTCAGCGCCCTCCGCCGTCGCACGCAGGGAGCGCACGAGATCCTCGGTCCTGGTGTCCGTGGGGCCGGTGGCGGGGACGACGGTGACGAGGGCGGTGTCGCCCGAGGCGTTCGTGGTGGCGGGGGAGACGCCCGCGACCCCGGGGACCCCCTCCAGGGTCGTACGGACCTGCGCGGCGGCCTTCTTCGCGTCCTTCGCCGAGACGATGACCGTCAGCGGTCCGTTGAAGCCGGGGCCGAAGGAGTCGGACAGCAGGTCGTACGCCTTGCGCTGGGTGGTGTGCGGGGCCATTGAGCCCTCGCCCGGCAGGCCCAGTTCGAGACTCGCGGCGGGTACGGCGGCGGCGCCCAGGCTCACGACACCGAGGAGGAGCACGGCGACGGGGTGGCGCAGGACGAATCCGGCCCAGCGGGCGCCGAGGTGGGGCTTGGTGCGGGCCGCGCGCTTGTCGGCCCCGCGCTGCTGACGCCGGGACAGCGGCTTGCCGGTGTACTGCTTCCGCTCCCGGCGGGCGAGCACCCGGACGGGGGCGAAGCCGAGCAGCGCCGGTACGAAGGTGAGGGCGACGAGTACGGCCACGGCGACCGTACCGGCGGCGGTGAGGCCCATCTTGGTGAGCATGGGGACGTCGACCACCGCGAGTCCCGACAGGGCGATGATCACGGTGAGGCCGGCGAAGACGACGGCCGAGCCGGCGGTGCCCACGGCCCGCGAGGCGGCCTCCGAGCGCTCGCGGCCCTCGGCGATCTCGGAGCGGTAGCGGGAGACGATGAACAGGGCGTAGTCGATGCCGACGGCGAGGCCGATCATCATCGCGAGCGTCGAGGTGGTGGACGACAGACCGAGGGTGGCGCCGAGCGCGGTGATGGCGCTGATGCCGATGCCGACGCCGATCATGGCCGTGAGCAGGGGCATTCCGGCGGCGATCAGGGACCCGAAGGTGAGGAGCAGGACGATGGCGGAGACGAGGATGCCCAGCTTCTCGCCCGTACCGCTCATGGCCTGTTCGATCTCGACGGCGTCGCCGCCCGCCTCGACGGCGAGTCCCGCGGCCCTGGCCCGCTCCATCGCGTGGGTGAGGCCCTCGTGCGCCGCGTCGGTGAGCTCGGTGGCCTTCACCTTGTACGTGACGTACGCGTACGCGGTCGTACGGTCGCCGCTCACCGCGTTCGCCGCGAACGGGTCGGCCACGACGGCGACTTGAGGCGCCTTGGCCAGCTCGGCGACGAGCCGCTCGACCTGTGCCCTGCGGGCGGGGGAGGTGAGCTTCTCGGCGCCGGGGGCGCGGACGACGACGCGGGCGGCGGCACCGTCCGCGCGGGCGTCGGGGAACTTCTCCTGGAGGAGGTCGAAGGCCCTCTGCGACTCGGTGCCCGGCATCGAGAAGGTGTCTGCGGGCGGGGCGGCGGCGGTGGAGGCCGCGAAGCCCGCCCCGAAGAGGGCCAGGAGCCAGAGGAGGACGACCAGGCCGCGCCTGCGGAAGGCGAAGCGGCCCACTCGGGAGAGGAAGGTGGCCATCGTGGAGAAGTCCTGTCGGTAGGGAGATCGTGCCGCCGATGGCACCACTGGTGCCATGCGTGGCGTCACGCGGAAAGACGGGAGATGTGCGGGGCCTAGGCCCCTCGAAGAAGGAGAGTGGCATCAAAATGGCGCCACGGCAAGTCACTGTGGCGCCAGGTGGCGTCATGGGGTGCCACGGGATGCCGGGGGAGGGTGCGTGGAGGACGACGAAGCCCCACCGGAGAGCCGGGGCTCCGGTGGGGCTTCGTGGGGTGGACGGCAACTGCCGCTGGCTGATTGTCTCCAGGCCGGTTTGAGCCGTCCCCCGTTCGCTGTAACGTACCGCTGACCCAGTCCGACGGACTGTCCGAGGGTTGAAGCGGGGGAGCTGCCGGAGATGTCGACGATCGGTCTGGCCGCGGCCATCGAGGAGTTGCGGCAGGAGCTGTACGAGGCGCAGAGGACCGGCGCCGGCCAGCAGTTCGCCTTCGGCGTCGAGGAGGCGGAGCTGGAGCTCCTGCTCGAACTGCGCCAGTCCGCGAAGGGGGAAGGAAAGCTCTCCTTCGGTGTCGTCACGGCCGGCGCGGGCGGCGAGCGGACCACCGTACGCACCCACAAGCTCAAGCTCCGGCTCTCCGTCGCAGACAAGGCCGCCGGCGGCACCCGACCCGAGGTCAACGACGAGGAGACCGGGTCCTGGGACGACGAGGGCTGACGTGGATCCGGCCAGGCTGGCACTGATCCGCAGCGGTACCAAGGACGAGACCCGAAGCACCGGATCCGGCTATCTGATCGGCCCCCGCCTCGTGCTGACCGCCCGTCACGTCCTGGTGAACCGGGAGACCGGTGAGCTGTGGCCGAGGATCTCGGCGCGTATCGGCCACTTCGAGAACGGCCCGTCGCACACCGTCAGGGCCGAGCTGCTGTGGACCCCCGCGGACGACCTCGACGTCGCACTGCTCCGTGTCGACCACGCCACGGACACGCCCGGCGTCGTCTGGGGCCGGCCCGCCGGCCGGGTGCCACTGCCGTACCAGGGCCTCGGCTACCCGAAGGCCGCCGCCGCCGACCGGCGCGAGGCCGAATACCTGCGGGGCACGCTCGCGCCGCTCTCCGGCTCCGGCCGGCACTACGTGCTCGACCAGGGGCCCGCTCCCGTTCCCGGCACGGACGGCGGGAACGCCTGGGGCGGGGCGTCCGGCGCCGCGGTCTTCTGCGGCGACGTGCTCGTCGGCGTCGTCGTCCAGGAACCCGCGGCCTACGGCGCCAGGAGGCTGCTCGCCGTCCCCGCGCACTCCTTCGTCCAGGACCGCGACTTCCTCGACCACCTCGCCCGGCACGCGTGCGCCTCCCCCGAACTGGTCACGATCGGGGTGCCCGCGCCGCGCGCCGCACCCGGTACCGAGCGCACGCCCACCGAACGCACCCTGGAGAAGCTGCTCCTCCCGCTCTTCACCGACCCGGCCGCCCGCACCGCCTACGCGCGCGAACTGGCCGGCGAACTCGGCTACGACACGGACGACTACGCCCCCACCACCGCCGACCTCGTGGCGCTCCTCCAGGCCCACCCCCGCGCCCATGCCGCACTCGGTCAGGCCCTCGCCCCGCGCGTCGCCGACCCGGCGTTCCGCTCCCGCCTCACCGCCTTCCTCACCCAGGCACGGGCCCTCGGCTGCGGGCCCCTGCTCTCGCCCGCCGAGTTCGACGAACTCCTCCAGCTCCTCGCCGAGATCCGCCGCGAACAGCCCGCCCTGCTGCACCTGGCCGCCCACGACGCACTGCCGTACGCCGTGCTGCCCGACGGCCTCGCCCGCCCCCGGATCGAGGAGGACGAGCTCGGCCCCACGATCGAGGCACTGGAGGAACTGCCCGACGGGGAGCGCGTCCCCGACGGCAGCCCGCCCGTCCCCGCCCTGCTCCGCCTCGTGGAGTACGTGGGAGCCTCCGTCGACGGCGAACGACAGCACCGGCTGCGCGCCTGGTCGCAGCAGACGGCCGACCGCATCGGCATCCACGTCGACGCCCTCAGGGAGCGGCGCGGGGACGCCGCCCAGTGGGCGAAGCGACGCCGGAACTCGCTCGTCTCACGCGTGGTCATGGAACTGGAGCACAGCGGCACCGCGGACGGCGACCGGTACCGGTGCCGCATCCGGCTCGACCGCGCCGACGGCACCCGACGGATCCTCAAGGACCCCTCGTCGGAGCCCAAGACACCGCAGCAGGCCGCCCGCGCCCTCGCCGAGGCGGTCAGCGCCGCACGGCAGGAGCCCGGCCAGGGCGACCACGTGCCCTGGGTGACCGTCGTCGTCGACCGGCACGGCCTCCACCTGGCCGTCGACGAATGGGAGCCCGGCGCACCCGAGGACCTCCTCCCCTCCTGGCCCATCGGAGCGGACTACCAGGTCTCCTTCAGCTGCCCGGAGTTCGACCGGATCGCCGCCGACCGGGCCCAGGACCAGGAACGACGCTGGAAGAAGGGCCGGACCGCGGTCCTCGTCACCGGCCCGGCCTGCGGCGACTCCAGGAAGCTGATGCACCTGCTCCGCACCGAGCACCGCGACACCGCCCGGGCCGTCCTCCACGGCCCCGCCGACCAGCGCCAGTCGTGGCTCCAGGTCTGCCTCGCCCTCGGCGTCCCGGTCGTGCTGTGGGACCGCGACGCCACCGGCTACGAGGACGCCGAGCGGCTCGGCGAGCTGGCGCCGGCCGGCGAGCTCGACGGACTCGCCGAGCGGGTACGCGTCTTCCGCAGCCACACCGCCGCCCACCCCGAGGAACGCCGGGCGCGCCCCTCACTCGTCTGGGAACCCGACAGCTCCCACCCGAGGACCGAGCAGCTCCACCTGAGGGACCCCTGGAGAGGAACCCACGCGTCATGACCACCTCACAGCAGCCGGCCGCCACGAGCACCGAAGGAGACGGCTGGCACCTCTTCCACGGAGACGGCGAGCGCCGCGACGTCGTCTTCCCCGAAGCACCCCCGTGGCGCCGCTTCGGCCGACCGGAGTCCAGCACCGGCGACAAGGTCCCCCACCCCCGCCCGTACCTCATCGGCCCCGACGAGGTCGAAGTGGTCAACGCCGCCCTGCACCTGCGCCGGCCCCTCCTCGTCACCGGGCAGCCCGGCACCGGCAAGTCCTCCCTCGCCCACGCCATCGCCCACGAACTCAGGCTCGGCCGCGTCCTGCAATGGCCGGTGAACAGCCGCTCCACCCTGCAGGACGCCCTCTACCAGTACGACGCCGTCGGCAGGCTCCGCGAGGCGACCCTGCCGCGCGATGCCGACGGCACGGAACCCGACATCGGCCAGTACATCCAGCTCGGCCCCCTCGGCAACGCCCTCGCACACCGGGAAGGCCCGCGGGTCCTCCTCGTCGACGAACTCGACAAGGGCGACGTCGACCTCCCCAACGACCTGCTGACCGTCTTCGAGGAGGGCGAGTTCGTCATCCCCGAGCTCGCCCGGCTGCCCAGGAACCACGCCCCCGTCCACGTACAGACCGACGACCCCGACAGGCCCACCCCCGTCGAGCGCGGCCACATCCGCTGTGCCGAGTTCCCCGTCGTCGTCATCACCAGCAACGGCGAACGCGAGTTCCCGGCCGCCTTCCTGCGCCGCTGCATCCGCCTCGACCTCCCCGAACCCGACGAGCAGCGGCTGCGGGACATCGTCGCCGCCCACCTCGGGGACACGGCCCTCGCGGAGGTGGACGACCTCCTGGAGACCTTCCTCGAACGCCGTGCCGCCGGCGAGCTCGCCACCGACCAGCTCCTCAACGCAGTCTTCCTCCGCAAGGGCGGCGTGAACCTCGAAGCGGGCGCCCTGCTCCAGGCCGTCCTGCACCGGCTCGGCGGAGCCCTGTGACGCCGTGATCACCCGCGTGACGAAACTCCTGGCCGAGAGCGGGGCCGACCTGTCCCGGGAAGAGCTCCTCGACGCCCTGTGGCTGGCCGAGAAGCTGCCACGGGGCGCCGGGCCCCTGGCACGAGCCGTGGCGCGGAGCGAGGCGTCCCGCCGCGACGGGGCCTCGGCGCCGCGGCCGCCCGGGACGCCGGACAACCCGGACCCGGAGCCCCCGTCCGCCGATCCGCACCGGCCGCCCGCCGCACACCCGCTGCTGGCAGCCGCGGCGGGGGACCGGTCCGCAGGGGACGGAACCGTGGTCCTGACCCCGGCCCACCCCGTCGGCGTCCCCGACCGCCACTCCCTCGGCCCCGGCCGGCTCCAGCTGGAGAAATCCCTGCGGCCGCTCCGACAGCGCTTCCCCGACCGCCGCCGCCATGTCCTCGACGTCCCGCGCACCGTCACCGCCATGGCCGAGACGGGGGTGCCCGAGACCGTCACCCGCCCGCTGCGCACCCGCTGGCTCACCCTCGCCATCGTCGTCGACGACGACGTCTCCATGGTCCTGTGGCAGCGCCTCGCGGCGGACGTCCGCGCCCTGATGGAACGCGCCGGATCGTTCCGTGACGTCCGGGTCCACGGCCTCGACACCCGCGGCGGCACCCCGACCCTGCGGAGCAGCCCGTACCGCCACCGCACCCGCCCCGAGTCGGTGAAGTCCCTGTGCGACCCGACGGGGAACACCCTCGTCCTGGTCGTCAGCGACGGCGTGGGCGAGGCCTGGCGGGACGGCGGGATGCGGCGGGTCATGGAGCGGTGGGCCCGGTCCGGACCCACCGCGATCATGCACGCCCTGCCGACCCGGCTGTGGGCGAGCACGGGGATCACGGCGCGGCCCTGGCAGGTCACCACGACCGGCCGCGGCGGCCCCACGCGGGCCTGGCACGTCACCGACCCCGACCTGCCGCCGGAACTCGTCCGCTTCGACTCCGTCCCCGTCCCGGTCCTCGAACCGACGCCGGCGGCCGTCGGCGACTGGGCCCGGCTCGTCGCCGCGCCGGGCGGCACGGCGCTCCTGCCGCTGTGGGACGCGGACCGGACCGACCCCCGACCGGCCGCCGCCGCCCCGGGGCGACCCGACAGCGTGGGCGTCGAGGCGGTCCTCCGCTTCAAGGAGGCCGCGTCCCCCGAGGCATACCGGCTCGCGGCCCACGTGGCGGCGGTGGCCCCCGTCACGCCCCCGGTCATGCGCCTGGTCCAGGCCGCCGTCGGCGCCCCTACGGACCCGGGACACCTGACGGAGGTGTTCCTGGGCGGCCTGATGCACGAGGTCGACGCCACGGCCGTGCCGGACCGCCTGCCCCACCTCCGCCGCTACGACTTCGACCCGGAGGCGCGCCGAGCCCTCCTGAGCGCGGTCCCGCCGAAGGAACTCCTGCACACCGCCGAGTCCGTCACCCGCCGCATCGAATCCGCCATCGGCCGGGCCTCGGTCTTCCCCGCCTGGGTCGGCCACCCGGACGGCGTGGCGGTCGTCGAGGACACGGGACGGTCGTTCGGCTGGATCCGCACGCAGGTGCTGACGCGGCTGGGGATCCCGCCCGCGGCGGAGGACGATCCGGAGGTGCCCGGGGCACGGAACCTCGACGCCCCGCCCACCGACACCCCGGTCGCCTCCCAGGAGCTGCCCGAGCCTTTCTCCCCGGAGGAGGTCCTCGCGGCACGTGAGCGGCTTCTGGGCCCGGAGCACCCGGAGACCCTGGCCGCCCGTGCCGACCTCGGCTCCTTCCTCAGACAGGCGGGCCGGATCGTCGAGGCGATCGCGCTGCAGGAGCGGGTGGTCGACGAATGTGAGCGCGTCCTGGGCCCGGACCATCCCGACACCCTCACCGCGCGCGCGGCGCTCGGCTACTCGTTCTACGAGATGGGGCGGACCGACGAGGCCATCGCCCTGGAGGAGCAGGTCGTCGTCGATCGTGAGCGGGTGCTGGGCCCGGATGATCCCGGCACCCTCACCGCCCGCTCCGACCTCGCCTTCTCCTACGGCCGGGCCGGGCGGACCGGCGAGGCCACGGCGCTGCAGGAGCGGGTGGTCGCCGATCGTGAGCGGGTCCTGGGCCCGGAGCATCCCGACACCCTGGATGCCCGTTCCAACCTGGCGTTCTCCTTGAGGCAGGCGGGGCGGCTCGGTGAGGCCATCGCCCTGGAGGAGCAGGTCATCTCCGACTCCGAGCGGCTCCTGGGTCCCGAGCATCCCGACACCCTGGATGCCCGTTCCAACCTGGCGTTCTCCTTCAAGCAGGCGGGGCGGACCGACGAGGCCATCGCCCTGCAGGAGCACGTCCTCGCCGTCTCCGAGCGGGTGCTGGGAACCGAGCACATCGACACCCTCGCCGCCCGCGCCGACCTCGCCTTCTCCTTCAGACAAGCCGGGCGGATCGAGGAGGCCATCGCTCTGGACGAGCAGGTCGTCGCCGTCTCCGAGCGGATTCTGGGCCCGGAGCATCCCGACACCTTGGACGCCCGTTCCAACCTCGCGTTCTCCTACAGCCAGGCAGGGCGGACCGGTCACGCCATCCTGCTGCAGGAGCGGGTGGTCGCCGACAGCGTGCGGGCCCTGGGCGCGGACCATCCCGACACCCTCACCGCGCGTGCCGCCCTCGCCGTCTCCTTCAGGGAGGCGGGGCGGATCGACGAGGCCATCGCTCTGCAGGAGCGGGTGGTCGACGACTGTGAGCGGGTTCTGGGCCCCGACCATCCCGACACCCTCACCGTGCGTGCCGCCCTCGCCTACTCCCTCTACGAGATGGGGCGGATCGACGAGGCCATCGTCCTGGAGGAGCAGGTCCTCGCCGCCCGTGAGCGGGTCCTGGGCCCGGGCCATCCCGTCACCCTCGTCGCCCGCTCGAACCTCGCCGTCACCTACCGGCAGGCGGGCCGGATCGACGAGGCCATCGTGCTGCAGGAACAGGTCCTCGCGGATCGAGAGCGGGTCCTGGGAGCGGAGCACCCTGACACGATGACCTCCCGCTCGAACCTCGCGTTCTGCTTCCGGCAGGCGGGCCGGAAGATCGAGGCCATCGCCCTGCAGGAGCGGGTTCTCGCGGATCGAGAGCGGGTTCTGGGTCCGAAGCACCCCAGCACCCTGAGCGCCCGCGTCACCCTCGCGTCCTTCCACGGCCCCACGGCGCCGACCGGCGAGACGCCGTCCTGACGAGTGACCCGGCGGCGGGAGCTGCCCGAAGAGATGAGAGGGTCTTGCGGGTGAGTGAGACAGCGACGAACACCCTGCAATACCGTGTCGACGGGCGCGAGGACGCCCCGGTCCTGGTCCTGGGGCCGTCCCTCGGTACCACCTTCCACATGTGGGACCGGCAGATACCGGAGCTCACCCGTGACTGGCGGGTCGTCCGGTTCGATCTTCCGGGGCACGGGGGCGCGCCCGCGGAGCCCTTCACCTCCGTCGCCGAGCTCGGCGACCGGCTCCTCGCCACGCTCGACGAGCTCGGCGTCCAGCGGTTCGGCTACGCCGGCTGTTCCCTCGGCGGTGCCGTCGGACTCGACCTCGCCCTCCGCGCGCCCCACCGGGTCGCCTCGCTCGCCCTGGTCGCCACCTCGCCCCGGTTCGGCACCGCCGACGAGTTCCGGCAGCGGGGGGTGATCGTGCGGGCGAACGGTCTCGAGCCGATGGCCAGGACGGCGCCCGAGCAGTGGTTCACCCCGCTCTTCGCCGGCGCGCAGCCCGCCATCGTCGACTGGGCCGTCCAGATGGTCCGGACGACCGACCCGGCCTGCTACATCGCCGCCTGCGAGGCCCTCGCCGTCTTCGACGTCCGTGAGGCCCTGGGCAGCATCGGCATCCCCGCCCTCGTCCTCGTCGGCTCCGAGGACCAGGTCACCGGCCCCGCCGAGGCCCGCACCCTGGTCGCCGGGATCGCCGACGCCCGGCTCGCCGTCGTGCCCGGCGCCTCGCACCTCGCCCCGGTCGAGCAGCCCGCCGCCGTGACCGACCTGCTGACCGAGCACTTCTCGGGGATCGTCCCGGAGACCAGCGGCACCTTGACCGTGCCTCCGCCGCCCGTCCCCGTCGCCGAGCCCGCACCGGCCGCCCCCGAAGCCGAGCCCGCCGAGGCCGGCCGGCCCGACCCGTACGAGCGGGGGCTCGGGCTGCGCCGCGAGGTCCTCGGCGACGCCCATGTCGACCAGGCCCTCGCCGAGGACCCCGACGGCGCCTTCCAGGAGCTCGTCACCCGCTACGCCTGGGGCGAGGTCTGGAGCCGCGAGGGGCTCGACCGGCGCACCCGCAGCGTCGTCACCCTCACCGCCCTCATCGCCGGCGGCCACCGCGAGGCCCTCGCCGACCACACCCGCGCCGCCCTGCGCAACGGCCTCTCGCCGGAGGAGCTGCGCGAGATCGTCCTCCACGCGGGCGCGTACTGCGGGTTCCCGGCCGCCGAGACGGCGCTGCGGGTGGTCACCCGCGTCATCGCGGAGGAGACCACGCCCCCGGCGTAGCCTGGGCCCGTGAAGCTGACGAAGAAGTCCCACGCCTGCGTGCGGCTGGAGAAGGACGGCCGCACGCTCGTCCTCGACCCCGGCATGTTCACCGAGGAGGACGCCGGCCTCGGAGCCGACGCGCTGCTCGTCACCCACGAGCACCCCGACCACTTCGACGAGGGCCGGCTGCGGGCCGCCCTGGAGGCCAACGAGGCCGCCGAGATCTGGACGCTGCGCAGCGTCGCCGAGCGGATCTCGGCCGCCTTCCCGGGGCGGGTGCACACCGTCGGGCACGGCGACACCTTCACGGCGGCCGGCTTCGACGTCCAGGTCCACGGCGAGCTGCACGCGGTGATCCACCCGGACATCCCGCGCATCACCAACGTGGGCTACCTCGTCGACGGCGCCGTCTTCCACCCCGGCGACGCGCTCACCGTGCCCGACCACCCCGTGGACACGCTGCTGCTGCCCGTCATGGCCCCCTGGAACAAGATCTCCGAGGTCATCGACTACGTGCGCGAGGTCAAGCCGCGCCGCGCGTACGACATCCACGACGCCCTGCTCACCGATCTCGCCCGACCCATCTACGACCGGCAGATCGGCGAGCTGGGCGGCACGGCCCACGCGCGCCTGGCCTCCGGCGCCTCCGCCGAGCTCTGAAACCGCGCACTGTCACACCCCGCCAGTAGGCTTGCGCCCATGCGCATCGCCACCTGGAACGTCAATTCGATCACCGCCCGGCTGCCCCGGCTCCTGGCCTGGCTGGAGAGCAGCGGCACCGACGTGCTGTGCATCCAGGAGACCAAGTGCACCGCCGAGCAGTTCCCCACCGAGGAGCTGCGCGCCCTGGGCTACGAGTCGGTGGTCAACGCCACCGGGCGGTGGAACGGCGTGGCCCTGGTCTCCCGGGTCGGCCTCGCGGACGTGGTCACCGGCCTGCCCGGCGGCCCGGAGTACGACGGGATGGAGGAGCCCCGGGCGATCTCCGCGACCTGCGGCCCGGTCCGCGTCTGGTCGGTGTACGTGCCGAACGGCCGCGAGGTGGCCCACGAGCACTACGCGTACAAGCTGCGCTGGCTGGAGGCGCTGAAGGCGGCCGTCGCGGAGGACGCGTCGGGCGAGCGCCCCTTCGCGGTCCTCGGCGACTACAACATCGCCCCGACCGACGAGGACGTCTGGGACATCGCCGTCTTCGAGGGCGCCACGCATGTGACGGAGCCGGAGCGGGCCGCGCTCGCCGGGCTCCGCGAGACCGGTCTCGCCGACGTGGTCCCGCGGCCCCTCAAGTACGACCACCCCTTCACGTACTGGGACTACCGCCAGCTCTGCTTCCCGAAGAACAAGGGCATGCGGATCGACCTGGTCTACGGCAACAAGCCGTTCGCCGAGGCGGTCTCCGACAGCTATGTCGACCGCGAGGAGCGGAAGGGCAAGGGCGCCTCGGACCACGCGCCCGTCGTCGTCGACCTCGACGTCTGAGCGGATCCTCCGGTGCGGCCGCGGAGATCATCTCCGCGCGCCGGGTGGTCGACCGGGAGGTGGCGGTGCGAGGCTGTTCGGATGAACATCCCGTTTCTGGACAACTGGCGCAAGCGACATGAGCCCGAGCCGGCCGACTCCCCCCTGGCCGCGGCCTTCGACCGCGACCCGGAGGGAGTGGCCGAGCTCCTCTCCGAGTGCGAGCTGCTGCGTTCCCGTGTCGAGGAGGCCGGGGTGGCACTGGACGACACCCCGCGCTCCCTCCAGGAGCTCGACCAGCTGCCGCCCCGCTGGCGAAACGATCCGGAAGAGCTCCCCTGGTTCGGGAACGACGCCGGTCTCTACCTCGGCACCGTGATCGTCCGGAACGTGCCGGGCGCCCGGTGGCAGGTGTGGCCCGGCGGCGGCCCCGTCGTGCGGCTCGCCTCCGGCCGGGAGATCCAGGTCGTCGAGGCCGGTCTCGACTGGGCGATCACGGGCGCGCCGCAGCTCTCCCAGGTGTACGCGGAGGCCTCCGAGTACTGAGTCCGCGATCACTCCGCCCGCAGCGGGACCGACACGTACGACGGGTCGGTCGTGGGGGAGGAGAAGGTCAGCTGCGCGCCGGTCGGGTTGTGCTCGATGTAGAGCGGGTCGACGGTGTCGACGACCAGGGCGAGCCGGTGCCCGGCCGGGACGTCGTAGGCCGTGGAGAACAGCTCCAGATCGACGCCGAACGGCTGCCCCGGGGTGCGGTCGTGGAAGGTGTACGGGGCGTTGCTGACGAGCTTGCCGACCCCGAGCGGGCCCACGTCGTAGAGGTACGCGACGAAAGTGCCGCTCTCCTTGGTGGAGCTGACCGTGGTGTGCAGCTTCACCGTGCCGCGCACCCGCTGCGGACTGTCGTACCGCTCCGACTGCCAGACGCCCGCGAAGGCGCGGGGGAGGAGGGGTATCGAGGCGATCGGCGGAGCCTGGAAGAACTGGTCCAGGAGGTTGGAGAGCATCACGACCCCGCCGTTGGCGCCCGAGTCGACATCGGCCCAGATCCGCTGCGTACCGCCGAGGTCGAACTTCCGCCGGTTCGCGTCGAGGGACTTCCAGTCGGGGTAGCCCTCGTAGCCGGCGTCGGACCGCGGCTTGAGCTGGACGGGCTGCTCGCGGTCGATGCCGTTGTCGGCGCCCTTGAGGTAGTGGTCGAACCAGCGGTGGGCGCTGGTCCAGGTGTCGTTGGGCAGCCCGAGGAGGCCGGTGGCCTCGGCGGTGGCGTGGTCGCCCGGACGGAACTCCAGGCGCTTGGGGCCGGTGAGCTTCTCGTAGAAGCCCGCGTACTGGTTGGGCGGGAAGATGGTGTCGCCCCAGGCGTTGCCCAGCATGATCGCGGCGCCGTTGGCGTTGATCCGGTCGAGCTGCTCGACGGCGGACCGCTTGCGGCCCCAGGCGATCATGTCCTCCTCCTTGGCCAGGTTGGAGGAGAGGAAGTCGCCCAGGATCTCCTTGAGTTCGGGCCCCGGGCGGCCGGTGAGATAGCCCGCGCCGCCGAGCAGGGCGGCGGCCTGGATGTGCTGGGTGCGGCCGCTGTAGATGGACTCGATGAGGTCGGCCCAGCCGCTGAGCGCCGCGACGGCCTTGATGCGCGGGTCGTTCGCGGCGGCGAGCAGGCTGATCCCCGCGCCGTACGAGACTCCCGCCATGCCCACGTGGGCGGGGTCGGACGGGGTGTTCGCGAGGGCCCAGTCGATCACCTTGGAGGCGTCGGCGACGTCCTTGGGGCCCGCCGTCTCGATCTCCCCGCCGGACTGCCAGAAGCCGCGCGAGTTGTAACTCACCACGACGTAGCCGGAGTCGGCGAGCTTCTGGGCCTGGGCGAGGTACTCGACCTGGGGCATGGCCCAGCTGGTGGGAAGCACGATCAGGGGGTGACGGGCGCCCGCGTCGGCTCCCGCCGGGGTGACGACGTTCGCCTTGAGGACGGTGCCGCCGTCTCCGGCGATGTCGACGAAGCGGATGGGGGTGTCGGCGGCCTGGGCTGTCGGGGCGAGCCCGAGGGCCGTCCCGGCCACGAGGGCGGCCGAGACGGCGAGGACCAGGGATGTGCGCACGGGGCACTCCTCACTGGGGGCACTGTTGGGGGCAGTGAAGTGAAAGTGACCCGACGGTAACCGGGGTGCTTTACCCGTGGTAACTGGTCGGCAAGTTACGTGCGGGTAACGATTGGTGTGCCAGCCTGGAGGGTGGTGGGCAGTCCTCCCGCCTGTCGGGGAGGTGGCGCACCGCCGCAGGAGCCTGTGAAGTTGGGTGGGGCGGTCTTCAGTGTGGCGACTTGTCGCCAGGAGGGTCGTTGCTGTCGGTGGCCCGCATTATGGTGGCGCGTGAGGGGGTGGGTCGGGGTGATTCGTGCGTACAAGTTCCTGATGCGGCCCACCGTGGGCCAGGCGGCAGCGCTCGGCGAGATGCTGCGTGATCACTGCTCCCTCTATAACGGCGCTTTGCAGGAGCGCCGGGACGCCTACCGGCACGCCTCCAAATCCTCGATCACGTATGGGAAGCAGTCCGCGCAGCTCAGAGACATCCGGTCCTTCGACCCGGAGCGGCAGGGCCGGTGGTCGTTCTCCAGTCAGCAGGCCACCTTGCGCCGCCTGGACAAGGCATTTCAGGCGTTCTTCCGGCGCGCCAAGGCCGGTGAGGCGCCGGGGTACCCCAGGTTCCGGGGCGTGATGTGGTTTGACACCGTGGACTTCCCCAGGGACGGGGATGGCTGCCGCTGGGACTCCACCCCGCATGACCCCGTCACCCGCGTCCGTCTCCAGGGCGTCGGGCACGTCAAGGTGCACCAGCACCGGCCGGTGGTCGGCAGGGTCAAGACTGTGTCGGTCAAGCGCGAAGGCCGACGCTGGTACGTCATCCTGACCGCCGAGCAGGCACAGTCCGAGCCGCTTCCGGCGACGGGCGGTGTGGTCGGCATCGACCTGGGTATAGCCACCTTCCTCGCCGACTCCGACGGTGGGTTCGTGCCCAACCCGCGCCACGGGCGGAGGGCTGCCGCGAAGCTCGGGGTCGCGCAGCAGGCTCTCGCCCGCTTCCCTCGCGTCCGCCGGGACAAGCGCACCAGGAACCACCGGCGGGCCGTGCAGAAGGTTGCCGGCCTGCACCGCAAGGTCCGCCGCCAGCGCCTCGACCATGCGCACAAGACTGCGCTTGACCTCGTGCGCCGGCACGACGTCATCGCGCACGAGGACCTCAAGATCCGCAACATGGTCAAGGCCCCGGCGCCCAAGCCGGATCCCGGACGGCCGGGCAGCTTCCTGTCCAACGGGGCCGCGGCGAAGGCCGGACTCAATCACTCGATCTCGGATGCCGGATGGGGGGTGTTCTTGACGATCCTGCACGCCAAGGCTGAAAGCGCCGGACGGGAAGTGATCGCCGTGGACCCCCGCAATACCTCCCGGACCTGCCCGGAATGCGGGCACGTCGCCAAGGAGAACCGGCCCACCCAGGAGAAGTTCCACTGCGTCTCGTGCGGTCACACTGCGCACGCGGACACGGTGGGCGCTCTGAACGTTCTACGGGCCGGGCTGGTCCGTCGCAACACCCCACAGGGTTAGCGAGAAGCTCCCGGCTTCAGCCGGGGGAGGAGTCACGTGCCCCCTGTTCTCCGTGTGATGCACGACGGAGATTCTGGGAGTCGGGGAACAGCCCGGACAAGGCTCTCGAACTGTGCGTTCCGTCCTACGAAAACCGGCTCTGACCTGTCATGATGGTGACGTCTTCACTCCGAAGGGAGGGCCGGTGCGGAGCAGGATCGTCCCACCCGACGTCTTCGACCCCCGGATCTACGCCGCGGGCATCCCGCACGACCGCTTCCGCGCCCTGCGCGACCTCGCCCCCGTCGCCCGGCAGGACGAACCGGAGATCCTCGGCTGGCCCGCCGGGGCAGGCTTCTGGGCCGTCACCCGGCACGCCGACGTCGTCCGGGTGCTCAAGGACCCGGGGACGTACTCCTCACACCTCGGCGCCACCCAGATCCGCGATCCCGACCCCGCCGACCTGCCCTTCATCCGCCGCATGATGCTCAATCAGGATCCGCCGGGGCACGGCAGGTTGAGGCGTCTGGTGAGTCGCGCCTTCACCCCCGGACGCATCGAGCGCTTCACCGCCACCGCGCGCGAGCGCGCCCGCCGGCTGCTCGGTGACGCGTTCGCGGACGGCGGCGAGGTGGACCTCGTCCGGGCCGTCACCGACGACTACGCCCTGCTCAACCTCACGGACCTGCTCGGGGTGCCCGCGAGCGACCGGGGACTCCTCCACGCCTGGACCGAGCGGGTCATCGCCTACCAGGACCCCGACGAGCCCCCGGTCCTCGACGCCGAGGGCAGACCGGTCAACCCCCGTTCGCCCGCCATGCTCGCCGAGATGTTCGGCTACGCCCAGGAGCTCGCCGCGTACAAACGCGCGCACCCCGCCGACGACGTCATGAGCGTCCTCGCCGCCTCAGAACTCGCCGACGCCGAACTGGAGATGTTCTTCTTCCTGCTCACCGTCGCCGGCAACGACACCGTCCGCAGCGCCGCCCCCGGCGGAATCCTCGCCCTTGCCCAACACCCGGCGGAACAGGGCAGGTTGTGGCGCGGTGAGGTCTCCATGGACACGGCCGTCGACGAACTCCTCCGCGTGCACCCGCCCGTGCTCTCCTTCCGCCGCACCGCCGCCCACGACACCGAGCTCGCCGGGCAGAAGATCCTCGCGGGCGACAAGGTCGTCGTCTTCCACGCCTCCGCCAACCACGACGAGCGGGTCTTCGCCGACCCGCACCGCCTGGACCTCGGCCGGACCCCGAACCCGCACGTCTCCTTCGGCGACGGCCCGCACGTCTGCCTCGGCGCCCACTTCGCCCGGCTCCAGCTCCGTGTGTTCTACGAGGAGGTGCGCGCGGCCTGCGGCGGCCTGGCCCTCGCGGGACCGCCCCGGCGCCTCGTCTCCAACTTCATCAACGGAATCAAGTCGCTGCCGGTGCGGCCACGGGAGCCGTACGCGCCGCGGCCGTGACATCGGCCACCAGCTCGACCACATCGGGGCCGTACGCCTGCGAGTTGACCACCCTCAGGAGCAGTGCGAAGGAGCCGTTCGGCCCGTACTTGCCGGTCAGCGCCCTGTGGTGGCGGGCCAGGTGCCGCGCCGCGGCCTGATTGGCGACCGCGGCCTGGCCGCAGAGCAGGAACACCGGCCGGCTGTCCTCGCCGCGGGTGAGGCGCGCGAGGACGACGTACTCGTCGACGCCCCACTCCGGGCGGTAGGTCTTGCCCGCCACGGTGAACATCGCACGGTCCTCGCGCGGCTCCTGCTCGACGTTCATCGTGAGTCCCGGCAGCAGGTTCGGCAGATGGGCTGCCATGCGCCGGTTGGAGTAGGGGCCGCCGATGCAGAACTCGGCTATCTCCCCGAGGCCCTGACGGGCCGTGTCGTGCTGCACGACACGGGGCCGTGCCCCGCAGTCCTTGATCAGCGCCGACAGTTCGAGAAGCGCCGACACGTCGTGGGTGTGCACCCCGCGCTCGCTGCCGGCCAGACGGTTCACCACGAGCAGACACTCCGAACCGGAGGGCAGCCCGAAGAAGGCCTGCTTGCGGCGCAGACGCCGCCGCCAGACATAGGTGCGGGTCAGCCACCCGAGGGAGCCGCTGACGCCGGTGGCCAGGACCCCGAGCACCACGTTGCGCAGGTCTTCATTCATAGCCGCGCATGCTAGCGGCGATCCGGCCTTCAGTTCGAGGCGGTCCTGACGGGAGGCGGCGCGGGAAGTTACGCTGCGCGGACGGTCGTTGACTGGAGGTAGGAATGCGTCGCTCCGCCGCTGGCAAGGTCTCCCTTCTCGCCGTCGCGGCGACGGTGCTCTCGATGGGCGCCGCCGCGCCACCGAGCACCGCCCCGCCCTCGGTGAAGGAACCCGTCGCCGTCGGCTACGGCGGCGCCGTCGCCAGCGTCGACGCCGACGCCTCGGCCGCCGGCATCGAGGTCCTCCGCAAGGGCGGCAACGCGGTCGACGCCGCCGTCGCCGTCGCGGCCGCCCTCGGCGTCACCGAGCCGTACTCGGCGGGCATCGGAGGCGGCGGCTACTTCGTCTACTACGACGCGAAGAGCCGTACCGTACGGACCGTCGACGGCCGCGAGACCGCGCCGAGCACCGCCGACGCGGGCCTCTTCACGGAGAACGGCAAGCCCATCCCCTTCGAGGAGGGCCAGACCAGCGGCCTCGGCGTCGGCACCCCCGGCACCCCCGCCACCTGGAGGACCGCCCTCGACGCGTGGGGCAGCAAGCGCCTCGACACCCTGCTGGAACCCGCCGAGCGGCTCGCCCGGGACGGCTTCACCGTCGACCCCACCTTCCGCGCCCAGACGGCCGCCAACGAGGCCCGCTTCCGCGACTTCCCGGCCACCTCCGCACTGTTCCTGCCCGGCGGGCAGCTGCCCGTGGTCGGCTCCGTCTTCAAGAACCCCGACCTGGCCCGTACGTACGAGACGCTCGGCCGCGAAGGCGTCGGCGCCCTCTACCGCGGGCCGCTCGCCCGGGACATCGTGAACACCGTCCGCACGCCCCCGCTCCGCGCGGGCGCCACCCGGACCGTCCGCCCCGGCGACCTGACGGAGGCCGACCTCGCCGCGTACCGCACCGAGTCCCGCAGGCCCACGAAGGTCTCGTACCGCGGGCTCGACGTCTACGGCATGGCCCCGTCCTCCTCCGGCGGCACGAGCGTCGGCGAGGCGCTCAACATCCTGGAGGGCACCGACCTCTCGTCGGCCTCCCGGGCCCAGTACCTGCACCGCTTCATCGAGGCCAGCCGCATCGCCTTCGCCGACCGGGGCCGCTGGGTCGGCGACCCGGCCTTCGAGTCCGTGCCGACGCGCGGACTGCTCTCCCAGCGGTTCGCCGACTCCCGGGCCTGCCTGATCCGCGACGACGCCGCCCTCACCAGCCCGCTCGCCCCCGGCGACCCGAGCAGCCCGGTGCCGTGCGCGAGCGGCGGGACCGCCGCCCCGACCACGTACGAAGGCGAGAACACCACCCATCTGACCGTGGCCGACAAGTGGGGCAACATCGTCGCCTACACCCTCACCATCGAGTCCACCGGTGGCAGCGGCATCACCGTGCCCGGCCGGGGCTTCCTGCTCAACAACGAGCTGACCGACTTCTCCTTCGCCCCGGCCAACCCGGCCGTCCACGACCCGAACCTGCCCGGCCCCGGCAAGCGGCCGCGCTCCTCGATCTCGCCGACGATCGTCCTCGACCGGCACGACCGGCCCGTCCTCGCCCTCGGCTCGCCGGGCGGCGCGACCATCATCACCACGGTCCTCCAGACCCTGACGGGCGTCCTGGACCGGGGTCTGCCGCTGGTCGACGCGATCGCCGCGCCGCGCGCCAGCCAGCGCAACCAGGCCACCACCGAACTCGAACCCGCCCTGTGGAACAGCCCGTTGAGGACGGAACTGGAGGGCATCGGGCACGGCTTCCGGCAGAACCCGGAGATCGGCGCGGCGACCGGCGTCCAGCGCCTCCCCGACGGCCGCTGGGTGGCGGCCGCGGAGACGGTCCGCCGGGGCGGCGGCTCGGCGATGGTCGTGCGTCCGGCGCCCTGAACGCCTGCGGAGCGTCCGGCGCCCTGAACGTCGGGGGAGCGGCCGGCGTCCCGAACGCCTACAGGGCGGTCAGGACGCGCGGGCCGTCGTCCGTGATCGCCACCGTGTGCTCGGCGTGGGACGCGCGCGAGCCGTCGGACGTACGGATCGTCCAGCCGTCCCGCGCCGTGTAGTGCTCGTCGGTGCCGCCGCCGATGAGCATCGGCTCGATCGCGAGCACCATCCCGTGGCGCAGCTTCATGCCCCGGCCCGGGCGTCCCTCGTTGGGGACGCCCGGGTCCTCGTGCATGGCGCGGCCGATGCCGTGGCCGCCGAAGCCGTCGGGGATGCCGTACCCGGCGGCGCGGCAGACCCGGCCGATCGCGTGGGCGATGTCGCCGATGCGGTTGCCGACGACGGCCGCGGCGATGCCGGCCTCCAGGGCCTCCTCCGCGGCGGAGATGAGGCGCGTGTCCTCCGGCCGGGCCGGGCCGACCGTGAAGCTGACGGCCGAGTCACCGGCCCAGCCGCCCAGCGTCGCCCCGCAGTCCACGGACACCAGGTCGCCCGGGGCCAGCCGGGTCCCGTCCGGGATGCCGTGCACGATCGCGTCGTTCACGGAGACGCACACGACCGCGGGGAACGGCACCGGGGCCCACTCCGGGTGGTAGTCGAGGAAGGGCGAGCCGGCGCCCGCCTCCGCGAGCACCTCGCGCGCGACCCGGTCGAGCTCGGTGAGCGCGACGCCGGGCGCCGCCTTCTCTCGTACCGCAGCCAGGGCACGGGCCACCACCCGGCCCGACTCACGCATGGCCGCCAGGGATTCGTTCGTCTTGATCTCCACCATGGCCAATTACTATACCGGTATTTCTATGGGGGGTCGGTATTACCATGGGGGGCATGGTGCGCACACCCCTGACCCCCGAAGAGCGCGAGCGCGGCGAGCGCCTGGGCCTGCTCCTGCGCGAGGCGCGCGGCGAGCGGTCCATGGTCGAGATCGCCGCGGCCGCCGGTCTCTCCGCCGAGACCCTCCGCAAGATCGAGACCGGTCGGGCCCCGACCCCGGCCTTCTTCACCGTCGCGGCCCTGGCCGGGGTCCTGAGCCTCTCCATGGACGAGCTCGTGGTGCACTGCACCCCGGCGCCCGTCTAGGGCTTTTCAGACGGAGACCGCCAGCTGGACCCGGCTGTGGCGCGGGCGCTCGATCTCGTCCAGGAGCGCGAGCGCCAGATCGGCGTGGGCGATGCGGCCCGGGCCGTCGATCACCGTGCCCACCGCCGTCCGGTAGCCGCCCGTCCGCTCCGCCTCCGCGTCGAGGTCCATCGGCGGCACCACCATCAGCCAGTCGAGCCCCGGCCCCGCCTCCGCCGTCAGCAGCTCGAACTCGGCCACGTGCCCCTGGGAGAACGCCCGCCACTGCTCCGGGAAGTCGGGTGCGTCCATCACGCGCACCCCGGGCGCGGTCTCCAGGGTCGTGGCGATGCCCAGGGTGAGCAGCCGCCCGACCCCCGCCTCGGCGAGCCCGGTGGCCATCGCCTTCGCCGCGGCCGTGAAGAAGTCGGCCGAGGGCACGTCGAGACGGACGGCCGCGTTCACCGCCGCGTCGTGGCCGGCCGCGCGCGCCGCCACCGAGGCCGCGTCCGTCGCGTCGCCCCGTACGAGCGTGACGCCCGCCCCTTCCAGATCGCGGTACGCGTCCGGATCGCGCACCACGGCGGTCACCCGGTGGCCACGGGCCACCGCCTCCGCCACGGCCGCCCGGCCGACCCGTCCGCCGGCGCCGAAGATGACCACACGCTTGCTGTCGTTGTCCATGACGGGACCGTAGAACGGGCACCCCTGGTTACTTCAACGGTACTGGGCTAGCGTCGACCGCATGGTCGAGAAGTCCTCCCCGGAGCCGCTGAGCCCCTCCCTCTTCCACGACCCCGACTGCGGCGGCAGTCCTGCCCAGCCCATCCGGGTCGGCGGCAAGTGGACGGCGATGGTGCTGCGTTGCCTGGAGGACGGGACGCCCCGCCGTTTCTCCGAACTCCGCGTCCCGCTGCACTGGGTCACCCCCAAGGTCCTCACCGAGACCCTCCGCGCCATGGAGCGCGACGGCTTCCTCACCCGTACCGTCCACGACGAGAACCCGCCCCGCGTCGAGTACGCCCTCACCGCCCTCGGCCGGTCCCTCATCGCCCCGCTCGACACCGCCTGCGACTGGGCGCGCGCCCACGCCCCCGAGATCACCGAGGCCCGCACCGCGTACGAACGGGCCGCGCTCTAAGCTCCCGGGCATGATGCCCGAAGAGCTGCGGCACGGCCGCTACGTCAGCCTGACCACCTTCCGGAAGAACGGCACGGGGGTCGCCACACCCGTCTGGTACGCGGTGGAGGGCTCCGAGCTGTACGTGTGGACCCGCTCCGACTCCTGGAAGGTCAAGCGCCTGCGCAACGACCCCCGGGTCGAGGTCGCCGCCTGCGACCTGCGCGGCAACGTCGCCGAGGGTGCCGAGCGGCTCGCGGGCACGGGCCGGCTGGTGGAGGGGGAGGAGCTGCGCCGGATCCGGCGGCTGCTCGCGCGCAAGTACACCTGGCAGTACTGGCTGACCGACGTGCCCGCCATGATCGTCCGGCTCGGGAAGCGCCCGCACACCGGGATCGTCGTCACGTTCTGAAAACGGTCCGTAGTCGTCCCGTAACACGACTGCGGTCCAATACCCGCGGACCGGAAGGTTCCAGTCGACGGCGGGCAGGTGCGGAACGCATGACGATGTATCGACTCCCGGTGGAAGTCGCCACGTTCAGGGGCTGGCTGACGGAGCTCGTCGCCCGCTGCCGGCCGGACGGCGGCTGGTACGGGATCTTCGCCGCCCGCGACCCCGAGGGCCTGCGCGCCTGCCTCGACGGGGCCGAGATCCTGCCCTGGGACGTCGTCGAGTCCCTCCTCCAGGACGCCGGGGAGCCCGTCGGCGGACCGTTCGGCGCCCGCGGCCGGATCCTGTACGCGGCGGCCGCGGGCGCCCACGACGAGCGGCCCGGCGGAGCGGAGGCCCTGGCGGAACGCCGGGACCTGATGGAGGGCGAACGCCGCTACGCCGAGACCCGCGGCCGCGAACTCGCCGAACGCCTCCGCGCGACCCCGGACCCGACGGAGGCGGCCCGCCTGGAACACGACCTCGCCTGGACACGGGACGACCATGCCAGGGCGACGGCCCGGGTGAGGGAGCTGACGGGGAGGCTGGTCAGGCTGGGGGCGGGGGTGTCGGGGGCTTCGGGGGCGGCCGCCTCGTCGCCCCGCCCCGCCGCTCCGGGCGCCGGCACCGTCCCGGCCCACGGCCCGCTCGCCGATGCCCCGCAGCCCGCCAGGGCCAAGCGGCGGCCGCGCGGTGCCCGGTACGCCTGGCTGGAGGAGAGCGCCGAGGAGGTGCCCGTGCCGGTGCCCGTCCTCCCGGCCGGGGGAGCGGCGCCCCGTGGCGCCCGGTTCGGGGGTGCCGCGGAGGCCGTCGCCGCGCCCGAGGCCCCCGCCACCGACCACGCCGAAGCCCTCCGCGCCGCGGCCAACGCGGTCTACGCCCTCCGGCGCCTCCGCGCCCAGGGCCGCAGCGGCGAGGCGCACGCCCTGCTCTGCGAGGCGCTCGGCGGGCCGCCCGGCCGGCTGCCCGCCCTCGCGGCGGAGCTGCACCGGGCCGGGCTCGGCGCCGACTGGTCCACCCTCCTCTGGGAGGCGGCCTCGCTGTCGCCCGGCCGGCTCGCCGCCGTCGCGGGCGTGCTCGCCGACGCGGGCCGGGCGGCCGACTGCGAGCAGCTGCTCCGGCAGGGCGTGGCCCGCCCGGTCGAGGAGCTCGCCGGGGCGTGCGCCGCGCTGCACGCCGAGGAGCACCACCGCGAGGCGCACGCCCTGCTCACCGCGTTCGTCCGGGTCCGTGCCCCCGAGGACGCCGCCCGGCTCGCGGGCGCCGACCCGCACGGGCTCGTGCCCCAGCTCCTGGCCGCGGCCCGCGCGGTGTCCGCGTCCCGTGAGCGCGATCTGCTCCACGCCCTGAGGGTGGCGGGCCTGGCCGTGGCGTGACGGAGAACGGGGCCCTATCCGTACGGGTGCGTACGGGTCCGTACGTGTCGGTACGTGTCCGACGTGGACCACTCGGGTATGAAACATGATCGACCCGGCCGCTTCACGGCGGTGGTCTTGCTCCGGGGTGTGACGGGGCTTACGTTCTCCTCCTACGCATCGCGTCTACGTGCGTAGAGGCTCTCTGACGCCGTGCCGAAGGAGCAGCTCATGACCGACGTCGTACGCGCCGCGCTCGTCCAGGCGACCTGGACCGGCGACACCGAATCCATGATCGCGAAACACGAGGAGCACGCCCGCGAGGCCGCGCGGCAGGGCGCCCAGGTGATCGGCTTCCAGGAGGTGTTCAACGCCCCCTACTTCTGCCAGGTCCAGGAGCCCGAGCACTACCGCTGGGCCGAGCCGGTCCCCAACGGGCCGACCGTCCGCCGGATGCAGGACCTCGCCCGCGAGACCGGCATGGTGATCGTCGTCCCCGTCTTCGAGATCGAGGACTCCGGCTTCTACTACAACACCGCGGCCGTCATCGACGCCGACGGCTCCTACCTCGGCAAGTACCGCAAGCACCACATCCCGCAGGTCAGGGGCTTCTGGGAGAAGTACTACTTCCGCCCGGGGAACGCCGGCTGGCCGGTCTTCCAGACCGCCGTGGGCAAGGTCGGCGTCTACATCTGCTACGACCGCCACTTCCCGGAGGGCTGGCGCCAACTCGGCCTCAACGGCGCCCAGTTGGTCTACAACCCGTCCGCCACCTCGCGCGGCCTCTCCTCGTACCTCTGGCAGCTGGAACAGCCCGCCGCCGCCGTCGCCAACGAGTACTTCGTCGCCGCGATCAACCGCGTCGGCCAGGAGGAGTACGGCGACAACGACTTCTACGGCACCAGCTACTTCGTCGACCCGCGCGGCCAGTTCGTCGGCGAGGTCGCCTCCGACAAGACCGAGGAACTCGTCGTCCGTGACCTGGACTTCGGCCTCATCGACGAGGTCCGGCAGCAGTGGGCCTTCTACCGGGACCGCCGCCCCGACGCGTACGACGGGCTGGTGCAGCCGTGACCAGCCTGTACGCCCGGCACAAAGCCGTCATCCCCGACTGGGTCGCCCTCTACTACCGCGACCCCCTGGAGATCACCCACGGCGAGGGCCGCCACGTCTGGGACGCCGAGGGACGCCGGTACCTCGACTTCTTCGGCGGCATCCTCACCACCATGACCGCCCACGCCCTGCCCGAGGTCACCAAGGCCGTCTCCGAGCAGGCCGGGCGGATCATCCACTCCTCGACGCTCTACCTCAACCGCCCCATGGTGGAGCTCGCCGAGCGCGTCGCCGGCCTCTCCGGCATCCCCGACGCCCGGGTCTTCTTCACCACCTCCGGCACCGAGGCCAACGACGCCGCCCTGCTGCTCGCCACCGCCTACACCGGCTCCAACCAGATCCTGGCGATGCGCAACAGCTACCACGGCCGCTCGTTCTCCACCGTCGGCATCACCGGCAACCGCACCTGGTCCACGACCAGCCTCTCCCCGCTCCAGGCCCTGTACGTGTACGGCGGCGTCCGCACCCGCGGCCCGTACGCCGGACTCACCGACGAGCGGTTCACCGAGGCGTGCGTCGCCGACCTGGAGGACATGCTCGGCCAGACCCGCTCGGGCGTCGCCGCCCTCATCGCCGAGCCCATCCAGGGCGTCGGCGGCTTCACCTCCCCGCCCGACGGCCTCTACGCCGCCTTCCGCCGCGTCCTCGACCGGCACGGCATCCTGTGGATCTCCGACGAGGTGCAGACCGGCTGGGGCCGCACCGGCGACCACTTCTGGGGCTGGCAGGCCCACGGCCAGGCCGGACCGCCCGACATCCTCACCTTCGCCAAGGGCATCGGCAACGGCATGTCCATCGGCGGGGTCGTCGCCCGCGCCGAGATCATGAACTGCCTCGACGCCAACTCCATCTCCACCTTCGGCGGTTCACCGATCACCATGGCCGCCGGTCTCGCCAACCTCGCGTACCTCCTGGAACACGACCTCCAGGGCAACGCCCGCCGCGTCGGAGGCCTCCTCATCGAACGCGTCCGGGCGGCGGCCGTCGGAGTCGCGGCGGTACGGGAGGTCCGCGGCCGCGGCCTCATGATCGGCATCGAGCTGACCGAACCCGGCACCGACCGGGCGAACCCGGACGCGGCGGGCGCCGTCCTGGAGGCCGCCCGCGAGAACGGCCTGCTCATCGGCAAGGGCGGCGGCCACAACACCAGCACCCTGCGCATCGCCCCACCGCTCTCGCTCACCGTCTCCGAGGCCGAGGAAGGCGCCGCGATCCTCGAACAGGCCCTCCGATCGCTCTAGCTGGCAGGGGAGAAGTCCCGTGAGCACCCGTACCCTCATCCGCGGCGGTCTCGTCGTCACCGCCGCCGACGAAGTCCACGCCGACGTGCTGATCGAGGACGGCCGCGTCGTCGCCCTCGCCGCCCACGGCTCCGACGCGGCGGCCGGCTGGACCGCCGACCGGACCCTCGACGCCACCGACCGCTACGTGCTGCCCGGCGGCGTCGACGCCCACACCCACATGGAGTTGCCCTTCGGCGGCACCTTCGCCTCCGACACCTTCGAGACCGGCACCCGCGCCGCCGCCTGGGGCGGCACCACCACCATCGTCGACTTCGCCGTCCAGAGCGTCGGCCACAGCCTCCGCGAGGGCCTCGACGCCTGGTACGCCAAGGCCGACGGCAACTGCGCGATCGACTACGCCTTCCACATGATCCTCTCCGACGTCAACGAGCACACGCTCAAGGAGATGGACAAGCTCGTCCAGGAGGGCATCACCTCCTTCAAGCTCTTCATGGCCTACCCCGGCGTCTTCTACAGCGACGACGGCCGGATCCTGCGCGCCATGCAGCGCTCCGCCGACAACGGCGGGCTGATCATGATGCACGCCGAGAACGGCATCGCCATCGACGTCCTCGTCGAACAGGCCCTCGCGCGCGGCGAGACCGACCCCCGCTACCACGGCGAGGTCCGCAAGGCCCTCCTGGAGGCCGAGGCCACCCACCGCGCGATCCAGCTCGCCCGGGTCGCGGGCGCCCCGCTCTACGTCGTCCACGTCTCCGCCGAGGAGGCCGTCGCCGAGATCGCCACCGCCCGCGACAAGGGGCTGCCCGTCTTCGGCGAGACCTGCCCCCAGTACCTCTTCCTGTCCACCGACAACCTCGCGGAGCCGGGCTTCGAGGGCGCCAAGTACGTGTGCTCGACGCCGCTGCGGCCCAAGGAGCACCAGGCGGCCCTGTGGCGGGGGCTGCGGACGAACGACCTCCAGGTCGTCTCCACCGACCACTGCCCGTTCTGCTTCGTGGGCCAGAAGGACCTCGGCCGCGGCGACTTCTCCAAGATCCCCAACGGCCTGCCGGGCGTGGAGAACCGTATGGACCTCCTCCACCAGGCCGTCGTCGACGGGCACATCAGCCGCCGCCGCTGGATCGAGATCGCCTGCGCCACCCCGGCCCGGATGTTCGGCCTCTACCCGCAGAAGGGCACGATCGCGCCCGGCTCCGACGCGGACATCGTCATCTACGACCCGCACGCCACCCAGACGATCTCCGCGGCGACCCACCACATGAACGTCGACTACTCCGCCTACGAGGGGAAGACGATCACCGGCCAGGTCGAGACGGTCCTCTCGCGCGGCGAACCCGTCATCGACCAGCGGAAGTTCACCGGCCGCGCCGGCCACGGCGCCTTCACCCCCCGCTCCACCTGTCAGTACCTGAGCTAGGAGAACCACGTTGGACTTCGGACTCGTCCTGCAGACCGACCCGCCCGCCTCGCAGGTCGTCGGGCTGATGCGCCGGGCGGAGCGCAACGGCTTCCGCTACGGCTGGACCTTCGACTCCGCCGTGCTCTGGCAGGAACCCTTCGTCATCTACAGCCAGATCCTCGAACACACGACGAAGCTGCACGTCGGTCCGATGGTGACCAACCCCGGCACCCGCACCTGGGAGGTGACCGCCTCCACCTTCGCCACCCTCAACGACATGTACGGCAACCGGACCGTCTGCGGCATCGGCCGGGGCGACTCCGCCATGCGCGTCGCCGGCCGCAGGCCGAACACCCTGGCCCGCCTCGGCGAGGCCATCGACGTCATCCGCGACCTGGCGGAGGGCCGCGAGGCGACCGTCGACGGCAACGCCATCCGGATCCCCTGGATCAAGAACGGCCGGCTTCCCGTCTGGATGGCCGCGTACGGCCCCAAGGCCCTCGCCCTCGCCGGCCAGAAGGCAGACGGCTTCATCCTCCAGCTCGCCGACCCCTTCCTCACCGAATGGATGGTCAAGGCCGTCCGCCAGGCCGCCGCCGACGCCGGCCGCGACCCCGACGCCCTCACCATCTGCGTCGCCGCCCCGGCGTACGTCGGCGACGACCTGGCCCACGCCCGCGACCAGTGCCGCTGGTTCGGCGGCATGGTCGGTAACCACGTCGCCGACCTGGTGGAGAAGTACGGCGAGCACTCGTCCATGGTCCCGGAGGAGCTCACCGCATACATCAAGGACCGGCACGGCTACGACTACAGCCATCACGGCCGGGCCGGGAACCCCGACACGGCGTTCGTCCCCGACGAGATCGTCGACCGCTTCTGCCTCCTGGGCCCCGCCGAGGCCCACATCGCCAAACTGCGCCACCTCAAGGACCTGGGCGTCGACCAGTTCGCCGTCTACAACATGCACGACAACCGGGAGGGGACCATCGACGCGTACGGCTCCGAGATCATCCCGGCCCTCGGCGCCTGACGAACGGAGCCCCGCCACGAGGTGGCGGGGCTCCGTCGGTATCACCCGGAACTAGGGCAGGAACTCGTAGGACGGTCCGTCGGGCGCGCGGTCACGCGCGCACAGCGTCACGTCCCTCCCCTTGAGATAGGCGAGCAGCCACTCGCCGAACGTCATCTCGTAGAGAGTCCACGAAGGGCTGTCCATCTCCTGGACCAGGACCCGCCACGGCGACGAGGGTTCTTCGGGAACACGGAGGAAGATCATCTCCCCCGTCGTGGCCGTCGCCACCGGCAGCAGTTCACCGGGACTCGTCCCCGCCGGATCCGGCAGGAACTCGGCCATGTCCTCCTCGCGCCAGAACTCGAGGTCCTGCCGCATCATCGTGCCCAGATCGTGCAGAAGATGACTGGCGGGGTGCTTCAGATACAACTGCCCGTTGATCGTGATCGAACCGTAGGCATCCACGATCTCGTGGAAGTCCGCGGGGAATTCCACGCCGAGTTCCCGCTCCAGCGCGGTCCACGGAGCCGGGTCCGACCAGTTGAACCGGGGTTCGCCCAACAGGGCCTGTATTTCCGAGAGCGTTGCCACCACTGGGCCCCTTCTAGCAGGTCGAGCCGATGCCGGAACTGGAGTTGATCGCCGTGCACGAATACTGCTCCACGATGTCCCCGGAGGGGCCGTACGCGGTCATTCCCACCTGGACGAGCGTGGGGACGGCCGAATGCGGGTCACCGTAGATGGGCACGACCGACATGAACAGCTTGTTGTCGCCGGTCAGATGCTTCCAGCCGAAGGATTCCACCTTGCTGGCCATCCGGGCATTCGCCCTGCCGTGCAGTGCGACCAGATTGCGGACATCCTGGCCGGTGCCCTTGCCCCAGTAACCTATCAGGTGGCCTGCCTGCGGATTTCCGCCGCCGGCCGCGATTTCACCCATGCCGTCCGGCTGGACGGAAGGCTCGCATTCCGGGCACTTCGGCAGGCCGCCCGCACCGGTGCGCGACCTGCGGTCGGCCTTGGTGAGGAACGCCCAGGCACCGGTCGCCCGGCAGCCCTTGTTGCCCTGGTGGTCGGTGTACTCCTCCAGACCGCCGTACACCCGTCCGCCGTCGATCAGCGGCATCGGGTCGCACGTCGGGTTGTTGGTGTCCGTGGTCCGCGGCGCGGGCCGGGGCTGGGGGCCCGGCGACGGCTGCGGGGTGGGACCCGGTCGCGGCTCGTTGTCCGACGACGAGTCGTCGTCGGAGTCGACGTCCGGCGACGGCATCAGCATGCTGCCGAGGGCCGTCCCCGCGTCCGCCAGGTTCTGCTGCCCCTGCGGCGTCGCCGCGTACAGGGCGGTGACGAGTGCCGCCCCCGCCCAGTAGATGGCCGGGATCGCGAAGAGGAAGTGGCCGTCCAGCTCGACGAGGCTGGTGGGGTTGCCGCCGCCGAAGGCGTACCGGTTGTTGGTGTACGGGTCCGCGCCGAGCTTCATGTCGGCGAGGGCGCCGTTGTACATGTCCCGGGTGGTGAAGCGGTTGAGGCCCGGGTTGTAGTCGCGGAAGCCCATGTCGTACGTGCCGGACTGGGCGTCCCAGCGCTTGGCGTTGTACCGGTAGGGGTTGTACTCCTCCTTGTCCGGCTGACCGGCCTCGGGCTTGTCGATGCCGGTGAACTCGGCGGCGTCGTTGTTGCCGTAGGCGGTGTAGCCGTAGGTGGCCTTGGTGTCGCCGTTCTTGTCGGTCAGCGTCTCGACGTCGGTGTGGCTGTTGTAGCCGTAGTAGCCGTCCTCGGTCGTGCCGTCCGTGTTGTGCTTCGTCTGCGAGAGACGCTCGCCCCACGGGCTGTACTGGAACGACTTCGTCAGCGCGCCGGCGACCTTCTCGTCGAGGACCTCACCGGACAGGCCGAGGTACTCGAAGTCGGTCGTCTTGCCGTCCGCCGTCTTCGTCGCGGTGCGGTCCAGCGGGTCGAAGGTGTACGTCGTCGACTTCATCGCGCCGCCGGCGTCCAGCTTCTGGGACTCCACGACGTGGTCGAAGCCGTCGTACACGCTCCGCTCGATGACCTTGCCGCCGGAGCTGACCGACTGCTGGCGGCCGAAGGGGTCGTAGGTGTAGCTCGCCCCCACGCCCGCGGTCGACGTGCTCAGCAGCCTGTTCCGGTCGTACTGGAACGTGGTGGTCGCGCCCTTGACGGTCTGGCTGATGACGTTGGCGTTGTCGTCGTGGACGTACGTCTCCGTCGCGGCGCCGTTGCCCGTCTTCACCGACTTGGCGAGCCGGTCGGCCGGGTCGTAGGTGAGGTCCGTCGTGGAGTCGAGGTACGCCGAGCGGTTGTCGGCGTTCATCTTCTTCGCGACGTCCTGCGACTTGTTGCCGTTGGCGTCGTACGTGTACGTGTGGGAGGCGACGAGCGTGGTGCCGTCCGCCTTCTTCTCCGTCGTCGACTTCAGCGCCGCGTCGAGGTAGTAGGTGTAGTCGACCGTGTTGCCGTTGTCCTTGGTCTCCTTCAGCTTCTGGCCGCGGTCGGTGTACGTGTACGAGGTGACCTTCGGGTCGCTGTCGGTCGCGGACTTGCCGACGGACACCGACTTGACCTTCTCGCGCAGGTCGTAGGTGTACTTGGAGAACTGGCTCGGGTGGCTGACCGTCTCCGACTGGCCGTTGGCGTCGTACGTGTACGACGTCGCCTTCTTCTCCACGCCCGCCAGCGACTCCGCCACCTTCTGGACCTGGTTGAGGCCCGTGTAGGTGATGGCGTAGGCGTCGACCTTCGTCCCCGGCGAGGTGTCGCCGATCGTCGTCAGGTTGCCGTTGACGTCGTAGGAGTAGGTGAAGGTCCGCTTCTCGTTGTCGGTCTCCGTGGCGTTGTCACGGACCAGCTTGACGCCGTCCGCGACCACGATGCCGCCGCTGTTCTGGTCCAGCTTCAGCGTGGTGGCGTCGGCCTGCTTGAGGGCGTAGGTGCCGAGGCTGACCCAGGTGCCGGTGCCCGCGTTCTGGTCCTTGGTGACCGCCGGTTCGGTGGTCGTGCCGTGGGTGAGCGTGTACTTGGCGGTCGTGGCGGCCCCGGTCACCTTCGGGTACTTCACGTACGCCGTGTACGTGCCGTCCTTCGGGATGTCGAGGGACCACGTGAAGGCGTCCGTGCCCGCGCCGGCCGCGTGGGTGCGGTGGTCGTAGCCCTGCTGCCCGGTGATGTTCCCGGTGGCCCAGGTGCCCGTGGCGGTGGTCGACTGGGTGTCGGAGTTGTCCAGCAGGACGACCGACTTGCCCACCGGAACACCGTCGTCGGAACGGGACTTGACCTTGCCGTCCGGGTAGAACGACCACGTCATCGTGCGGTTGGACGAGCCGCCCGCCGACGTCAGCGTCCTGGCCGTCTGCTGGCCCAGGGCGTTGTAGTCGTAGGTGGTGGAGATGTCCCACGGGTCCGTGGAGCTCTTCGTCCAGCCGTTGTCGAAGTAGTCGACCTTCGCGACGTTGCGGACCGTCTGCCCCTCCGAGGGCGGCATCGAGGTCTTCGACACCCGGCCGACGGCGTCGTACTCGGTCTCGGTGTAGACGTTCGGGTTGTTGTAGCGGGCGTCCGCCGGATCGTACGGCTGGTAGCGGCGCTTCGGCCGGTTCAGCGCGTCGTACTCGGTACGGGAGGTGAACGCCGTGGTCGTGCCCGCCTCGACGGCGCGCGGGGTGATCACCTTGGTGGTGTTGCCGACCTGGTCGTACTCGTACCGGGTCGTGCGGTAGACGATCGGCGAGGTGCCGCTGCGCGGGACCTTGACCTCGGTCTGCCTGCCGCGCTCGTCGTAGCTGACGAGCGTCGTGTTGTTCTCGGCGTCCGTCGTCGAGACGACCAGGTTGTCCTTGTCGTAGGCCTTCCTGGTGATCTTGCCGGCGGCGTCCGTGACCGAGGTGGCCCGGTGGTTCAGGTCGTACGCGGACAGGCTGGTGTAGTCGGCCGTGTCGGCGGTGTTGTTCTTCTTCGGGTCGACGACCTTGACCGTGTTGCCGACGTTGTCGTACTCGTAGCTGACCTTCTCGCCGTTCGCGTTGACGACGGAGGTGAGCTGGTAGATCTCGTTGTAGTAGTTGGTCGTGACGAAGTCCGTCGCGTCCGCGGTGGTCAGCGTGCCCTTCGGCTCGGTCGTCGTCCTGAGGTTGCCGACCTTGTCGTAGGTGTACGTCGTCTTCCGCTCGTCCGACGTCGGCGTGTACTTCGGCGCGGTCGCCGAGGTGATCTGGTCCGCCGCGTCGTACACCGCGGTGGAGACCGCGCCGTTCGGCGCCGTCGACGTGGTGACGTTGTCGTTGGCGTCGTACACGGGGGCCGGAGCGGTGATCAGGTCACCGGCGGCCTGGTCCTTGGGCTCGGTCTTGACCAGCGGACGGCCGTACACGTCGTACGTCTGCGTGGTCTTCTTGCCCAGCGCGTCGGTGACCTGGGTGACCTGACCGCGCTCGTCGTAGACGAACGTCGACGCGTTGTTCAGCGCGTCCGTCATCGTCGTCGGGAAGCCCGTGGGCCCGAAGCCGCTGTTCGTGTCCGCGTTGCCGTTGGCGTCGACGGCCCGGATCAGCTGGCCGTACGCGTCGTACTCGTACGACGTGGTGTAGTCACCCGCCGTGGCGGTGGCGACGCCCTTGGGGTCGGTGACCGTCTTCAGGTTGCCGAAGGTGTCGTAGCCGAACTGCCACTTCCGGCCCTCCGGGGAGGTCTTCGTGAAGATGTCGGCCGAGTAGCCGTCGGCACGCGTCTGGTACGCGTACCGGGTGGAGTTCGCCGGGTACGTGCCCGGAGCGCACTCGCTCTGGGTCGGGACGCCCGCCTTGTTGTTCTCCGCGTCGCGCTTCCAGAGCGGGTAGCCCGTCTTCTGGTCGTAGCAGAACGCGGTCTTGGCGCCGTTGCTCTCCTCGGTGTACGTGACGTTGTTGTCCGCGTCCCACGACAGCTTCATCGACTGCGACTTGGCGTTCGTCGACTGGACGGCGCGGCCGAAGTCGTCGGTCACGTAGTCGGAGGAACGGGACTCGGCGTCGGTGACCTTGGTGGCCGTGAACTTGGGATTGCCCGAGTCCACCGCGTACGTGAAGCCCGTGGTGCCCTGGAGACGGTCGGTGATCGTCTTGGTCCACCAGTGGTACTTCGGGTCGTCTCCGGTCTGCGGGTAGTTGTACGCCAGCTGCGTGGTGTTGCCGCGCGGGTCGGTGGAGGCGACGAGCTTGACGTTCTTGTTGCCCTGGGTGGCGTCGTACGCGAAGCCGAAGACCTTCGGCTGGGTCGAGCCCGCACCGTCGGTGATCTTGGTGAGCAGGCCCTTGTCGGAGTACTCGAAGGTGACCTTGCGGCCCGAGATGTCGGTCATCGACTTGATGTGGTCGATGATCTTCGGGTTGTTGCTGTCGGCCTTGGAGTAGTACTCGATGGTCAGCGACTGCCGGCCGACGGGGTCGGTGACGTACTTGAGGAACTTGGTCGGCTTGTTGTTGGACTTCCGTTCCTCGTAGGTGTACGTCTGGGTGTTGCCGTTCTTCTCGATGGCCGACGTCATGTAGCCGTCGCAGCCGAACACGAACCGCGTGCCGTCGGGACGGGTCATCGTCCAGGCGTCGGGGACCGGGTCCTTCAGCGGGGTGCAGTCAAGACCGGGCTTGGCGGCCAGCTTGTAGTGCACACCGGCCGGGGCCTTCCAGGAGCTCGTGGCCGAGTCCCAGCGGAAGACGTGCGTGGTGCCGTCACCGTCGGGAAGACGGATCTCGGTCGGGTTCGGCTTGGGGTGGAACTCCAGCGGCGCACCCAGCCGGATCGGGCCCGAGGCCTGGAAGGACCAGCCGTAGCCGGAGACCGTGTCCGAGGTGTCCTGGCTGTTGTACGCGAACCGGGCGAAGGTGGTGACACCGCGGCCGGGGTTGGTGAACGCGTTGTACTGCCAGACGGTGTTGCCCGACGCCAGGTTGTTCATCAGCGTCGAACCGGCACCGGTGTTCTTGCCCGTGTAGACGTAGAACTTCTCCATACCGAGCTGGTTGGAGGTGGGGTCCTCGACCGCGACGTTCTGGGTGAGGCCGGGGATGCCGGAGGTGCCGGAGGTCCAGGTGCCGGTCGTCTTGTTGTAGACGTCCCAGGTCAGGACGTAGTCCGTGCGCTTGTTGCCGTTGTCCGAGTTGATCGGGGTCTTGATCTGCGCCTGCAGGCTGACCGAGCCGCCCGGGGCGACGTTCGACGGCAGCGCCGTCTGGACCTGGTTGCCGCCGGTGGTGACGTCGCTGCCGTCGGGCAGGGCCCACTTGTAGGTCAGGACGTTGTCCGCCGAGGTCCAGGTGGACGCGGTCGTGTTGGTGAGGTTGAAGTCGACCGTGTAGTCGCTGTTCGGCGTCATACGCGCCGGGGTCTGCGGCGCGTAGTACGTCGAGTCCGTGGTGGAGTCGATGTACGTGACCACGATCCGGGGCGCGAGCCGCGGCTCGGTGCCCTCGGACGACAGGAACAGGGTGCGCTCCTGGGAGGCGGCCTCGTCGGCCATCTTCAGGACGACGCCCTTCTGGGAGGCCGGGGTGGTCACCCAGGACTGGGCGAGGGAGGTGACGTTCCAGTCGTGACGGGCGGGGTCGTTGGTCATGGCCCCGGTGTCGGCGGTGACGGCGCCGAAGTCGCCGCCCGCGGTCGTCCAGTTCGTCGCCGCGTCGGCCTTGGCCCAGGTGGCGGTGGCCTCGTCGAAGTCACGCGTCAGCGGGCGCAGCTCGTAGAGGGCGCCGGTGGTGTCCTGGGCGGTCTGGGTGGACCACAGGCGCACGTTGGCGTCCAGGACCCGGGCGGTGGTGGGGATGCCCAGGGCCGGGAACTTCAGCAGTGCGCGGGTGTCGCCGTAGGTGGCGGAGTTGTTGCCGACGGACAGCCAGTTCTTCGGGCCGGAGTCGTCGATGGTGTCGTGCGCGAGGGTGGACTGCGTCGAGGACAGGGTGGTGTCCTGCGAAGCGGCGTACACCTTCGTCGTGCGGCCGGCCTTCGGCAGACGCACCAGCTGGGTGGGCGCGGCGACGACCTGTCCGTCCTTCGTCTTGACCGCGACCATGTAGTAGTAGGCGCGGCCGTAGGGGTCGGGGTCGTCGGCCTTCGTCGGCGTCGCGGAGGTGTCGGTGTACGACGTGGTTCCGGGCGTGACGGGTGCCACGAGGGTGGCGGCCGAGGGGGTGAAGGTCTGGCTGACCGAGCGGTGGACCTGGTACTCGACGATGTCGTCGCCGGTTGCGACGGGGTCCTTGTCCTGGTACGCGGACCAGTTCAGCTCGGCACCGGTGTCGTGGATGGTGGTCGGGGCGGCAAGGTCGACGCCCTGACGGCCGAAGGTGAGGACGAGACGGGGGTAGTTGGCGGTCTCGCCGCCGTACCCGAACTCCGAGCCCTCGTAGCGCGGACCGCCCTTGGGGCCGTTCGCGGACTCGTCACCGGCCTTGATCACGAAACCGTTGTTGACGTTCGTACCGTCGATCCACGACTGGACAGTCTTGGTGACGGGGAAGGTGTGCCAGGTGTTCAGCTCACCAGGCTGCTTGGTGACCACACCACCCTTCGTGAACCGCACCGCATCCGCGATCACCGAGGTCGTCGTCGACGCAGGACCGTCACCCAGGACGATCTTGCCCAACGTGCCCGCCTTGAACGGGTGCGAGCCCAGGGTCTTCCACACGCCCGCGGTGCCGGCCTGCTGGTTGACGGTGTAGGCCTTCGTGCCGCCGTCGTAGGTGACGGTGAACGGCGCATTGGTGGCACGGTCCGAAGCCGGGACGTTGTGCGTCTCGACCTGATAGGTGCCGTCCTCGGGAAGACTCGGCTGCCAGGTGTACGTGTCACCCGCGACCGAATCCTTGTTGTACATGTACGTCTGATTCACCGCGTACTGCGTGTACGCCGTGTTCCCCGACGCCGGCCACGAACCCACCGCCGCCGTACGACCAGCCTCACCGTTGTCCACGACCACGGCCGTACCGGACAGCTCACCGGTGATGGTGTTGGCGTTGCTCCACGTCGCACCGGACTCGGTCCACGCCTGCGTCGCCCGGTGCGCCTCCAGCTGTACCTCGGTGTCACCCGTGGTGTGCGTCTGGTCGAACCACAGCTTCAGATCGGCCGAGTCGAGCTTGGTGCCGGCCGGGATGCTGCTGACCGGGAAACGGATCAGCGCACGCGAGGAACCCGTGGAGGTGTTACCGACCGACAGACGCCAGTTGTCGTCATAGTTCGTCGTCGCACCGTCCGACGAGATCATCACATCCTGCGCCGTCGTCGGCGTCGGAGCGATCGAGATCGTCGGATCGATGGTCACCGGGTACTGCCGCTCGGGCGCGGCCAGCCACGATGCGTCGGGCGTGACCGTGAGGTCCCAGCCCTTGCCGGCCCGCGTCAGCTTCTGCGTCACGTTCCCGCTGTACGCGGAGCCGTACGGCGCCTTGGCGTCCTTCTTCGCGTCCGTCATGAACGCGGCCGGGATGACCAGGACCGGGTCCGCGCCCTCACCGAAGAAGGAGACCGAGCCGTCCTTGTTCTGCTTCGGCGTCAGACCACCGGTGTTCAGGGTGAAGGTGAAGGACACCGGACCGGACGGCTTCGCGTCCAGGACGATGTTCTCCTTCACCCGGCCCGGACCGACCACGTACGACAGATCCGCACCGGACACCGCGTCCTTGTACGTGACCGTGTCGCCCTTGGCCACCGGCGCGAGCTTCCCCGCACCCTCCAGACCCAGCGTCACCGCGTGACCGGCACCCGACTCGAAACGCAGCAGCCTGCCCGCGTCCGAACCGAACCAACTGGAGGCGGCATTCGTCGTATTGGAGAACGCGAAGCCCTTGTCCGCGGACTGGACGACCGTCGGGTCGATGTCCTGCCAGGACTTCCCCGCCCGGTAACCGGTCGGGACGGCCGACACCTCGGCCTGCACCCGGCCGTCGGACAGCTGCCAGTACCGCGCGTTCGCCGTCCGCTTCCCGGTCAGCTCCGCGACCCGCTTCGGCTTCGCGGCGGCTTTACCCTTCGGCAATTTCTCCCGACTGGGGAGAACCGGAGTCCCGCCGGTCGACGGCTCGTTCGGCTTGGCCGGCTCGACGTCGTCGTCCGAGAACCAACCCGAGAGGACGTCGGTGATACCCTCGCCGTCTTCTTGCGAAACCGGTGCCGCATAAGCGACTTGTGGGAGCATGGTCCCGGCTATCGCCGAGACCACGAGGCAGGCTATCGCCCGCCCGTATTTCATTTTCACTCAAATCCCTACCTAGACGTGGTGGGCCTGACCTCGGCTCACACGCCTCAGGGCATGCCAAAACAGGCCACCTCCCGCGCGCGGGAAGCGACCTCGCGAGACGCGGTCAGGTCACGGCGTGGGGATTGTTCATCACGGAGCTGATGCTTAGTCAAGTGCCCACGCAATTCGGGCATTTCAAGGGTCGGGTTGCCGACATTGAATGCGCCTTGCCTGACTTGTCGGTCGCCTGGCTTTCACGCTTTCCGATGGTGTATAGCCCCGGCCGGATTCGCGTCGACCGAAAGTGCGACCGTGCCCACGCCGAGGAACTGGCCGCCGAGGGGGGGCGCTGAACAGCGAACGGGTCTCACCGGGCGTTTCCGCCTCCCTTGACGCCCCTGCCCCGTAGGACGAGACTCCGCACGGTCAAGAACCCCACGCCCCGCACGGCCTCGTTCCGTCCCTCGAACGAAGGGTTCCGTCCATGACCGCAACCGCGTCCTCCGGCAGACCCGGCCCCTCGGACGTCCGAGACGGCCGTGTCGAGCTCGCGCCCGGCACGGCCCTCGCCGATCCCCGCTTCGTCAACGACGACCTGTTGCCCGTCCCCGTGGCCGGGCGTCGCTGGACCACGTACAACTTCGCCGCCCTCTGGGTCGGCATGGCCCACAACATCCCCTCCTGGATGCTCGCCTCCGGTCTCGTCGCCCTCGGCATGGACTGGAAGCAGGCCGTCCTCACCATCGCCCTGGCCAACGTCGTCGTCCTCGTGCCGATGCTGCTCACCGGGCACGCGGGACCGAAGTACGGCATTCCGTTCCCCGTCCTCGCGCGTGCCTCCTTCGGGCTGCGCGGCGCGAATCTGCCCGCGCTCGTGCGGGCCGGTGTCGCCTGCGCCTGGTTCGGCATCCAGACCTGGATCGGCGGTCAGGGCGTCTTCGTCCTGCTCGACAAGGTCTTCGGCGGCGGCTGGGCGGGGGCGTCGAAGGTCGGCGGCCAGCCGTGGACCCTGTGGCTCTGCTTCGTGCTCTTCTGGGCGCTCGAACTCGCCGTCATCTACCGGGGGATGGAGGCCCTGCGCCGCTTCGAGAACTGGGCCGCGCCCTTCGTGATCGTCGGTGCGCTCGCCCTCCTCGTCTGGATCACGGTCAAGGCGGGCGGACTCGGTCCGCTCCTCGACCAGCCGTCGAAGCTGGGCTGGGGCGCGGGGTTCTGGCCCGTGTTCTTCCCCGCCCTGATGGGGATGATCGCCTTCTGGGCGACGTTGAGCCTGAACATCCCGGACTTCACCCGCTTCGGTGCGGGCCAGCGCTCCCAAGTCCTGGGCCAGACACTCGGGTTGCCCACCACGATGACCCTGTTCGCCCTGCTCTCGGTGCTCGTCACCTCCGGCTCACAGGCCGTGTACGGGGCGCCGGTCTGGGACCCGGTGGCGCTCGCGGCCAAGACCGACAACGTCTTCGGCCTGCTCTTCGCCCTGGTGACGGTCCTGGTCGCCACCCTGTCGGTGAACATCGCGGCGAACGTGGTCTCCCCGGCGTACGACCTCGCCAACCTCGCGCCGAGACTGGTGAACTTCCGTACGGGCGCGCTGATCACGGGCGTCGTCGGCGTGCTCATCATGCCGTGGAAGCTCACCGCCACTCCGGAGCTGTACATCTTCACGTGGCTCGGCCTGGTCGGCGGCCTCCTCGGGACGGTCGCGGGCATCCTCATCGCCGACTACTGGCTCGTCCGCCGGACCGTCCTCGACCTCGAAGGGCTCTACCGGGCCGGCGGCCCCTACTGGTACCGGGCAGGCTGGAACCCGGCGGCCGTCCTCGCCTTCGTGGTGGGCGGCGTCCTCGCCGTGGGCGGCTCGCACTCGGCGCCGGGCACGGGGCCGTTCCCCGAGGACGGCCTGATCCCCTTCCTCAAACCGCTCGCCGACTACGGCTGGGCCGTGGGTCTGGCCGCCGCCCTGCTCCTCTACACCGCCCTCATGAAGCGCGGGGGAGGTGCCCGGCCGTCCTCCCGATCCAGCTGAGGTAGGACCAGACCCGGGTGTTCACGGCGGGGGTGTCGGTCGCGCACCCCTTGCCGTACGAGACCAGGCCGACCAGGTACGGCGTCCCCGCGATCGTGTGGACCAGGGGGCCGCCGGAGTCGTACTGACAGGTGTCCCGGCCGGGCGCGTACGTGCAGAGCTGGGCGGCGGTGACCTGGGACATGCCCCGGGTGCCGCAGGTGGGGTTGCTCATGGTGCCGAGGACCACGGTCCGCAGGACGTCGGAGGTGCGGCCGCCGAAGGAGGTGGCGCCCCAGCCGGGGGCCTCGACCTGGGTGTGGTCGAAGGCGCCGTGGGCGTACCGGGCGGGCAGGGCGACCGGTCGCACGTCACGGTTGAACACCACCGGCTCGGCCAGTCGGATCAGCGCGATGTCGTCGCGCTGGGTGGCCGGGTCGTAGTCCGGGTGCGGGAGGAACGAGGCCGGGGTCGCGAGCACGGCGTTCGGGCTGTCGTCCGCGCGTGTCAGGTCGTGGTCGCCGAGGAGGACGCCCACGCGCGCGGTGCTGCTGTACGAGCCGGTGAGACAGTGCGCGGCGGTGAGCACGTACCGCTCGCCGACCAGCGCGCCGCCGCACATCACCCGGTGCTCTTCCCGGTCCACGAGTCCCACCATGTACGGGTACTGATGGGGCCGCGCCTCCTGCCCGCCGACGACCGCGTACGCCTGCGGCGCGACGCCGAGAGGGCACACGCCCAGGACCGCGCCCGCGACCGCCGCGATGAGCTTCCTCGCCCGTCCCACCTGATCTCCGCCCTGTCGTCGCCGTGACGTTTCCGCACGGGCATCAACGACGAGAACGGACCGGGGTCACCCCCCCCGTTGTGGGCAGGCGTTCCGCAAAGGGCGGAACGGGTGGGCACAACGGAACGGCGCCTTGCCGGCGCCAGAGGCTTACGCGCCTGAACCCGCACCCCGTGCGCGGTGCACTGGTGGAGCGGGTCGGGGCGCGGAACGCGGAGGCGCCGCTGAAGCGCGCCGTCCCGTGTGCCCACCCTCCCCCAAGCTCTCGGCTTCGCTCGAGCAGGGGGGGACCCCCACGCCCCAGCGGGACGATTGCCCACACGGGGGTGGGCCGGGGCACCCCCCCCCGTGCGGCGCGGGCCTACACGGGGGAGGGCTACGGCACCCGGGACGTCCACTCGCGCGTGGCGAACTTCGACTCCGCCAGGTCCTTCGCGCGGGTCAGTTCGTCCTCCGTGACCCGCCCCTCCGTGAGGCCGTAGCGGTCGCGGAAGGAGGCGATCATCCGGGCGATCACCGTCTCGCGCGGAAGGCCCGTCTGCCGCCGCAGCGGGTCCACCCGCTTCTTCGCGCTCTTGGTGCCCTTGTCGGAGAGCTTCTCGCGGCCGATCCGCAGCACCTCCGTCATCTTGTCCGCGTCGATGTCGTACGCCATCGTCACGTGGTGCAGGACCGCGCCCTCGCCCGCCACGAGCCGCTTCTGCGCCGCGCCCGCGATCTTGCCGGCGTCCGTCGCGATGTCGTTGAGCGGCTGGTACCAGGCCCGGATCCCCATGTCGCCGAGCGCGCCGAGGACCCAGTCGTCGAGGTAGGCGTAGCTGTCGGTGAAGGACAGGCCCTGCACGAGGGCGTCGGGGACGGACAGCGAGTACGTGATGGTGTTGCCCGGCTCGATGAACATCGCCCCGCCGCCGCTGATCCGGCGCACGACCTGGATGCCGTGCCGCTCCGCGGCCTCCCGGTCGACCTCGTTGCGCAGGGACTGGAAGCTGCCGATGACCACCGCGGGGGCGCCCCACTCCCACACCCGGAGGGTCGGCGGGCGGCGGCCGGCGGCGACCTCGGCCGTCAGGACCTCGTCGAGTGCCATGTGCAGCGCGGGGGACTGCGGCGGCTCGTGGATCAGCTGCCAGTCGTAGTCGGTCCAGTCCGTGGCGTGGGCGAGGGCGCGGCGGACCGCGACCCCGACGCCCTCCGTGGTCAGCCCGAACATCTGCGTGCCCGGCGGGAGCGCCGCGTCGATCCGCGCCGCGAGCCCCGAGGCGTCGGTGTCGACCGGCGCGCCTTCGAGTGCCCCGTCGATCGCGAGGATCGCCTCGTCGGGTTCCAGGAAGAAGTCGCCCGCGACCCGGACGTTCCGCAGGACGCCCTCCTCGGTGTCGAGGTCGACGACCACCAGCTTTCCGCCGGGGACCTTGTACTCACCGTGGTACGCGCCGTGCACGGAGGCCTCCCTGCCTGTAAGGGGTGAACTCGGCCAAAGGGTACTCCCCGGGGAAACGGAGGGTGACAAGCGCGGCATTCCGGTTGTCAGCGCCCCGTGCTTAGCTGGAGGCATGATCGAAGACTTCCTTGAGCACGTCCTCGGCGGCCGTACGACCGAGGTCGAGGAGGCGGTCCGCAAGGCGGCCGCCGCCGAGATCATGCCGCGCTTCCGGCAGCTCGCCGCCGACGACATCGTCGAGAAGAACGGCCCGCACGACCTGGTCACCGTCGCCGACCGGGCGGCCGAGGCCCACCTCACGGCCTCCCTCACCGCGCTGCTGCCCGGCTCCGTGGTCGTGGGCGAGGAGGGAGTCCACGCCGACCCCACCGTGTACGAGGCGCTGGGCGGCGACGCCCCCGTCTGGATCGTCGACCCCGTCGACGGCACCCGGCAGTTCGTCCACGGCGACCCCGCCTTCTGCACCCTCGTCGCCCTCGCCCGGCACGGTGAGGTCCTCGCCTCCTGGACCTTCGCCCCCGCCCTGGAGGAGATGGCGGTCGCGGTCCGCGGGCGCGGCGCCACGCTCAACGGGCGGGAGCTGAGGTCCGGTTCGCCGGCGCCCGGCGCGGTCCTGGAGGTCGCCACCTCGCACCCCGACTACACGACCCCGGACCAGAAGCGGGCCCTGCTCGGCCTGACGGTCGACGGCGTCCGGCCGCGCCCCTGCGGCTCGGCCGGGCTCGAGTACCTCGCCGTGGCGCGCGGGGCGCTCGACGGCACCGCCTTCAGTTGGGAGTACGCCTGGGACCACGCCGCCGGACTCCTCCTGGTCGCGGAGGCGGGCGGCGCGACGACGACGATCGCGGGGGATCCGTTCCGTATCGCCGGGGGGAACGCGCTGCCGTTCACGACCGCCCGGGACGCGGACACCGCGGAGCGGATCCGGACGCTCCTCGGGGGCGTGTGAGACGCGGTCCGCCACCCGCCTATCCTGGGAGCCTTGGCCATCGGCTGACGAAGGAGTCCGAAGGTGACGAACGAGACGTCGATGCTCGATGCCGTCGTCGTGGGGGCGGGGCCCAACGGACTGACGGCCGCCGTCGAACTGGCCCGGCGCGGCCTCTCCGTGGCCGTCTTCGAGGCCAAGTCCACGGTCGGCGGCGGCGCCAGGACCGAGGAGCTCACCCTTCCCGGCTTCCTCCACGACCCCTGCTCCGCCGTGCACCCGCTCGGCGCCGGTTCGCCCGTCTTCAAGACGATGCCGCTCGACCGGTACGGCCTGGAGTGGCTCCACCCCGAACTGCCCATGGCCCACCCCTGGGACGACGGCACCGCGGCCGTCCTCGCCCGCTCCGTCGCCGAGACCGCCGCCTCCTTCGGACCGCGCGACGCCGGGACGTACCGCAGGCTCGTCGCCCCCTTCCTCGGCAAGTGGGACACCCTGGCGAGCGACTTCATGCAGCTGCCGCTCACCGCGCTGCCCCGCGACCCGGTCACCCTCGCCCGCTTCGGCCTCGCCGGACTCCCGCCGTCCACCTGGCTGATGCGGAGGTTCCAGGACGAGAAGGCCCGCGCGCTCCTCGCCGGGCTCGTCGGCCATGTCATCGCCCCGCTCGACGGCTTCGCCACCGGCGCCGTCGGTCTGGTCTTCGCGCTCGCCGCGCACGCGGGCGGCTGGCCGATGCCCCGGGGCGGCTCCCAGTCGATCTCCGACGCCCTCGCCGCGTACCTCAAGGACCTCGGCGGCGCCGTCCACACCGACTTCGAGGTCAAGCGGCTCGACGACCTGCCGCCCGCCCGCGCCTACGTCTTCGACACCTCGCCCACGGCCCTCGCCCGGATCGCCGGCTTCGGCGGGCACTACGACCACTACACGTACGGCGCGAGCGTCTTCAAGATCGACTACGCGCTCGACGGGCCCGTGCCGTGGACCGCCGAGGAGGCCCGCAGGGCCGGCACCGTGCAGATCGGCCCCACCGCCGGCGAGATCGGCACCGCCCTGCGCGAGGCCTCCTCCGGCACCGCCCCCGACGCCCCCTTCCTCATCACCGCCCAGCCCAGCCTCGTCGACCCCTCCCGCGCCCCCGAGGGCAAGCACGTCTTCTGGGCGTACGGCCATGTGCCGAACGGCTGGCGCGGCGACCTCACCGAGGCGATCGAGCGTCAGATCGAGCGCTTCGCACCCGGTTTCCGCGACCGCGTCCTGGCCCGCGCCACCGCGGGCCCGCCCGAACTCGCCGAGCGCAACGCCAACTACATCGGCGGCGACATCGCCTGCGGCGCCGCCCGCGGCCTCCAGCTCCTGCTGCGCCCCACGCTGTCCCTCCGCCCCTACGCCACCCCGCACCCGGCGGTCTTCCTCTGCTCCTCCGCGACCCCGCCCGGCCCCGGCGTGCACGGCATGTCCGGGCACAACGCGGCGAAGGCCGTATGGCGGAGCCTGCGAAAATAGACTGCTCCCCATGGCCAAGTACTTCGACGTGCACCCCGACAACCCCCAGCCCCGCACCATCGGCGCGGTGGCCGACTCCATCCGGAACGGGGCGCTCGTCGCGTACCCGACCGACTCCTGCTACGCGCTCGGCACCCGGCTGGGCAGCCGCGACGGCATCAGCCGCATCCGCGCCATCCGCGACCTCGACGACCGGCACCACTTCACGCTGATGTGCGCGAACTTCGCCCAGCTGGGCCAGCTCGTGCACATCGACAACGACGTCTTCCGCGCGGTGAAGGCGTCCACGCCCGGCCCGTACACCTTCATCCTCCCGGCGACGAAGGAGGTGCCGCGCCAGCTCCTCCACCCCAAGAAGAAGACCGTCGGCGTCCGCATCCCCGACCACGTCGTCACCCAGGCCCTGCTCGCCGAGCTCGGCGAGCCGCTGCTCTCCAGCACCCTCCTCCTGCCCGACGAGGCCGAACCGCTCACCCAGGGCTGGGAGATCAAGGAGCGGCTCGACCACCAGGTCGACGCCGTGCTCGACTCCGGCGACTGCGGCACCGAACCCACCACCGTCGTCGACTTCTCCAGCGGCGAGCCCGAGGTCGTCCGCCGCGGCGCTGGGGACACCACCCGCTTCGAGTAGCCGGACCGGGCAGGCCACCGGTCCCGGATCGGCCCTTCCGGGCCCGTCCGTGATCACCGTACGGTCGTGTGAACGCCCGTTCGCGCGCACCCACGGAGGCACGGCCGCATGATCGTCATCGCCCACGTCAGCGACGTCCACATCGACGGCGAGCAGCGCAGTCAGGACCGCACCCGTGCCGTCCTGCGGTACCTGGAGGAGCTGCCGTACGACCTGGCGGCGGTCCTCGTCACCGGTGACATCGCCGACCACGGGACCCCGGACGAGTACGCGGTGGCGCGGGAGCTGCTGACCTCCCGCCATCCGCTGCTCGTCTGCCCCGGCAACCACGACGACCGCGCCGCCTTCCGCAAGGGCCTCCTCACCGAGGAGACCACGGCGCGCCCCGACGCCCCCGTCAACCAGGTGCTCCGCGGCGAGGGTTTCGTCATCGCCCTCTGCGACTCCTCGGTGCCCGGCGAGCACCAGGGCCTCCTGGAGGACGAGACCCTGGAGTGGCTCGACGGCGTGCTGGCGGCCACCCTGCAGGAGGTGCCCGTCCTGGTCGCCTTCCACCACCCGCCGGTCCCGCTGCACACCCCGTACGTGGACGGGATCCGGCAGTTCGGCGAGGAGCGGCTCGCCGAACTCGCCGACCGCCACCCGCACCTCACGGCCTTCCTCGCGGGCCACGCCCACACGGCCGCCGCCACCACCTTCGCCGGGCGTCCGCTGCTCGTCGCGCCCGGGGTGGTCTCGGCCCTGCGCCTCCCCTGGGAGAACCCGACCGATCACCCGCACGTCCACCTCGGCCTGCCGCCCGCCCTCGCCTTCCACGTCCTCGGCGAGGACGGCCGGCTGACCACCCACTACCGGACCGTCACCGTCTGAGACCGGGCGGGGACGGACGGAGACCGGACGGTGACCGACGCGGGCGGGGAGGGGGCGGACGTCCATGTCGTTTTCTCGCCAGCCCAGGAGTCGTCCGTGCCCGATCCTGGAACCATGCACACCGACACCGAGCGCTGCGTACGGGCCGTCCAGTCGAAGGAGGCCCGTTTCGACGGCGTGTTCTTCACCGCCGTCCGCACCACCCGGATCTACTGCCGGCCCAGCTGCCCGGCCGTCCCGCCCAAGCCGGAGAACATGGAGTTCCACCCCAGCGCCGCCTCCTGCCAGCGCGCCGGCTACCGGGCCTGCAAGCGGTGCCGGCCCGACACCAGCCCCGGCTCACCCCAGTGGAACGTCCGGGCCGACGCCGTCGCCCGCGCCGTACGGCTCATCCAGGACGGTGTCGTCGACCGCGAGGGCGTCCCCGGTCTGGCCCGGCGGCTCGGCTGGTCCACCCGCCAGATCGAACGCCAGCTCCTCGCCGAACTCGGCGCCGGACCCCTCGCCCTCGCCCGCGCCCAGCGCGCCCAGACCGCCCGGCTGCTGATCGAGACCACCCCCATGCCCTTCGGCGAGATCGCCTTCGCCGCCGGCTTCTCCTCCATCCGCACCTTCAACGACACCGTCCGCGAGGTCTTCGCCCTCACCCCCGGCGAGCTCCGCGCCCGCGCCGCCCGCCGGTCACCGCTCCAGGCGACCGCGACCCCCGGTGTCATCAGCCTCCGGCTGCCGTTCCGGGCCCCGCTCGAACCCTCCAACCTCTTCGGGCACCTGGCCGCGACCGCCGTCCCCGGCGTGGAGGAGTGGCGCGACGGCGCCTACCGGCGGACGCTGAGCCTCCCGTACGGACACGGCATCGTCTCCCTCGCCCCGCGCCCCGACCACATCGCCTGTCGCCTCTTCCTCACCGATCCGCGCGACCTCACCCACGCGATCAGCCGCTGCCGCCGGCTCCTCGACCTCGACGCCGACCCCGTCGCCGTCGACGAGCAGCTCCGCACCGACCCGCTGCTCGCCCCGATCGTCGACAAGGCGCCCGGCCGCCGGGTGCCCGGCACCGTCGACGCCGCCGAGTTCGCCGTACGGGCCGTCCTCGGCCAGCAGGTGTCCACGGCCGCAGCCCGCACCCACGCCGCCCGCCTGGTCACCGCGCACGGCGTCCCGATCGAGGACCCCGAGGGCGGCCTCACCCACCTCTTCCCGGGCCCCGAGGCGCTCGCCGCCCTCGACCCCGAGAGCCTCGCCCTGCCGCGCAGCCGCCGCACCACCCTCCTCACCCTCGTCCGGGCCCTCGCCGACGGCTCGCTCCCGCTCGGCCCCGCCGACGACCGCGAGGAGGCCCGCGCCCGGCTGCTCGCCCTGCCCGGCTTCGGCCCCTGGACCACCGAGATCATCGCCATGCGGGCCCTCGGCGACCCCGACGCCTTCCTCCCCGGCGACCTCGGCGTCCGCCGCGCCGCCGAGGGCCTCGGACTGCCCGGCACCCCCGCCGCGCTGACCGCCGGTGCCGCCCGCTGGCGCCCCTGGCGCGCCTAC